>VGAF01000001.1 GCA_016870855.1 Actinomycetota bacterium
TATTCCATTTCTAAAAATGGGTTCCCATTCTTGGCCAGCTGGTTTTATCAGTTTATTTAAATCGTGATGGCAACAAGGCGATACCAAGATTACCTTCGCCTCACTCTTGATTGCCCAGGCAAGTGCATCATCAGTAGCGGTATCACAAGCGTGCAGCGCAATCACTAAATCGATTTTGTTAACTGGATAATTAGCGATATCACTTGCGATGAATTCAATTTGAGTTGATATTCCGAGATCCTTGGTGATGCTCGTATTTCGAGCTCTTGATTCCTCCTTATTATCTACACCGACAACTCTTACAGCTTTACCTTTGAGAGATAGATATCGGTGAACCGCAAAGGTCAGATATGCATTTCCGCAGCCAAGATCAACGACTTGGATTTCCTTCTCGGCTAATTGATCCAGTGAGCTATCAATAATCTTTAAGAAGTCATCGACCTGGCGATACTTATCAGCTTGGCGTGGGATTAACTCCCCAGATAGGGATGCAATTCCCAAGGCTTTGAATATCTCATCTGATATCGGAAGTGCCCGCTCTTTCTTCCGGTCATGCTCTACTTCGACCCGCTTGACATCCGAGTTTTTGGATCGATGTATTTGTAGCGCGCCTTGCTTGGTAATTCTTATCGTTAGGGTTTCATCGAGCCGTTCAATCAGGATATTCGCGTAACCCTCATCAAGTAAGGCGGGAATGTTTAACTCCGATGGCGAGAAATTCTTGGTTAGATCTTGCTTGCCATCATGAAAGACAAATTGGAGTAAGAGTTTTTCTTTGATCTTCACTGGTCGGATATCAATCCGCTCATACTTGGGGTTATGCGACCTTCGGCGACCCGAGATGATTGCGCGGTTGAGATGGCTAATGTCTCGGAAAAAATGTTGGATATCGTCAACACCTAATTTAGCCATATGAAACAAGTCTAGGGTGCGGTGAGTGCAGTCGCTTTGATTAAAGCACCTTCTTCTTGCGAATGGTCTCTCGCTTAAAATCCTTACTTCGCTCGTGCCGCTTGCGGAGTTGGAATTCGATTGTTTCGACCGCCTCGTCAAACGCAGCTAAGTCATTAAAGGCACGCGCTTCAGCGCGTAGGAATGGCCCTGATCCATGAGTCTTAATTTTCACTTGATGCGATGTTTTCTTTCCATGGTGCGGATTCACTTCATGTATTACATCAACTTCTATGCGATCTATTGGGATATGAAATCTTGATAATCGCTCCAAGCGTTCTTTTGCGATTACTTCAAAATCTTCCGCCAAACTCTCGCCCCGGGCGTGGATAGTAATTTTCACAATCCCTCCTACCTGCCTAGTAGACGGTAGCAATACTCTCTCTACAAAGGCAATAGAACGAAAAGCCCAGTCAGCGCTAGAGCAAGGAGCGCACTCTGAGCAAAGATAGTTAGCGCGGTCTTACGGTCAGCTTTTCTATCTTCCGGACTTTGTACTCGAGTGATATCGCCCAACTTTCCAAGGTTGAAAGTTCCCATAAGTCCATATGCCAAACAGAACTTCTTACGTGACTGGATAAAGCCAACCGAGAAGACCATTAGCGGTGCAAAGAGTGACCAGCGAGCAGAGTTAGCAGTATCAGCGGCTAGTAACCCAGCAAAACTTGTGAGGGTTAGGACTGCGCCGATAAGTGCAACTAATTGGCGGCGGCGAACTTCGGCTTTACCGAGATTACAAGTTCCTGGGACGTATGAATATGTCATCCGAAGAACTCCTCATGCTCTTCTTCTTCGGCCCAGACTGAGCCGACTTCTTCTTGCTTTTCAAACCATGAAAGAAAGGAGGCGATTCCGCGTACGGCAACAGTTAAAAGAGTTGCTAATGCGATGATTCTTCGAAGCGCCTTCATACTCGAATCCTAATTACTTTTAGCCAATCTCTCCAACGCAGCCATCGCCGCATTATGTCCAGCGATTCCACTAACCCCACCGCCACGAACCGCACCGGCTCCGGCTATAAAAATACGGTCATGAGTTGTTTCAACTCCCCACTTACCTTGTTCACCTCGAGTTCGCCATGGCCACATCAGATCGCTATGGAAGATATTTCCGCGGGGAAGATCGATTTCGGCTTCTAGTTCTTGGGGAGTTTTTACCTCAATACAGGGCTGGCCGGCTGCATCGTTGAGAAGCAGCTCTTCGATCGGCTCAACTAGGTAACGATTTAAACCAGCAAGGATTCGCTTTGTTACTTCAACTTTGACTAGATCATGATCTTTATCGAAGAGCGAGGCTGGGGTGTGTAGCGCAAAGAGAGTGAGGGTGTGATTACCCGCCTCTTGCATCGATTCACTCAGGATTGAAGGGTCGGTGAGGGTGTGACAGTACATTTCTGAGGGAATCACATCGGGGATGACCCCAGATTTTGCTTGGTGGTAGGCCTTCTCTAATTGCTCGTAGCTCTCATCGATATGGAAGGTTCCGGCAAATGCTCTCCTTGGATCCACTCCACTCTTTAAATTTGGAAGGCGTTTCAGAACCATATTCATTTTTACTTGGGAACCATCTCTAAGAGTTGGGGCATTGATTCCTGCTATCCGCTCCAAGACTTTCGGTGCGGCTCCAGATAAGAGAACTTTTGCGCTCAGTTCTTCCCCAGTATTTAGTTTTATCGTCACGCCATCTTTCGATGTATTAACACCAAGTACCTCAGTTCCGACGCGCATTTCCACGCCAAGCGAAGTAGCACGTTGCAAAAGGGCCTCAACTAACTTACCCATTCCGCCCTTTGGTACCCGCCACTCGCCCGTTCCATTTCCAATTAGATGATAGAGAAAGCAGATATTGCTTAATCTCTCAGTGGCGCTTGTAAATGTTCCAATCAGCCCATCGGTAAGGACTATTCCTTTAACAAGATCGTTCTTAAAGTACTTACTTAGAGTTACCTCAAGAGGTTGGACTACAAATTCATCCCATAGTTCTTCACCGATAAGCGCCTTGACTTCAGTTTCATCCTTTAAAGGTTCCAACATCGTTGGGGCCAGAACTTCAGCGAATACCCCGATTCGTTTATAAAAGCGCTCCCAGGCATCGCTCTCTTCAATATTTGAGGCAAAAGCGGTGATTGACTCTCTTGATTCAGCATCGAAGCTACGGTTGATCAATATTCCCGTGTTACCGGAAGGGGTGTAGGAAGAGACGGTCCTACTTAAAGTTTCGAACTTAAGATCTAAATCCTGCTTTATCTGGTCGGGAAAGAGAGCGACTAGATATGAATATCGAGAGAGTTTTGCGCCAACGCCTTCAAATGCGTAAACGCTCTTTGTGGCACCACCGAATTCTTGGTTCTTCTCAAGAACAACTACTTTCTTTCCCGCCTTAGCTAAGTAACAGGCAGCGACAAGTGCGTTATGCCCACCGCCGACTATGGCAACTTCGAAATCGTGGCTCATTTACAGCGTGCGTAGGATCCGGTTAAAGGCCTCTTCGATATTTTCAGCGCTGGTTCCAAAGTTCAACCTCGCGAATTGGGCATGCTTCGGGCTGTAGAAAGAACCTGAATTAATCGCCAACTTACCTTTCTCAAGGATTGCCTTGGTTGGATCTTCACCAAGGCCAAGATTGGAGAGGTCTAGCCAGGCCAAATACCCAAAGTCTGGGATGCGATAACCAATCGCAGGAATCTTTGAATCAATCAGCGCTCTAATTAACTTCCGATTCTCATCCAGGGTCTTGAGCGCTCCATCGAGCCAGCTTCTTGATTTATCAAATGCAGCAGTCGCCGCCACAGCGCCAAATAGGGATGCTCGGAATGCCACAGAGATTGGCATGGAGTTAATGCGATTCTTCAATGCTTCAATCTCGGTGATGATCATCGCGCATTTAAGACCGGCAAGATTAAAGGCTTTGCTAGCGCTAGTTACGCAAATTCCAACTTCTCGGGCTGCATCTGAGACCGATAGGAATGGAACAAAGGTATTTCCAGGGTAAGTGAGCGGAGCGTGAATTTCATCGCTAATAACAATTACGCCATATTGCTTAGCTAAATCAGCAATCCGAGCTAATTCGCTTTTAGTGAAGATGATTCCGACTGGATTATGCGGGCTACAGAGAATGTGAACTTTTGCGCCAGCTTTATAGGCGCGCTCAATGCCCTCAAAGTCAAGGGAATACTCCATACCCTTTTCAATCAGCGGCACATCAACTAATTCTGCTTTTACCTCCGCAACCCAGCGCCACATGCTGTCGTAGACCGGTGAGTTAAGGACTACTCGATCGCCAGGGTTAATAAGTGTTCGAATAACTTCAACAGTTCCCACGCCAACATCGGTTGCGATACGCATTTGGGAGACATCCGGGCTCCATCCCCAACGAGCGCTTGAGAAGTTCTTAAATGCATCGAACATTTCTGGGAATGGCCCGAGGTAGCCGGTATCAGAGCGATCAATCATGTCGCGCAGCGCAACTTTGATCTCTTCAGCGATTGGAAAATCCATTTCGGCAACTGGGAGCGGAAGAACATCGCTTGGGAATTGTCGCCACTTAACGCTCTTACGTTTTCTTAATTCAGATAATGGAAATGCGCGAATTTCATCGGCCATAGACGGCAGTATGCCACTGAACTTAGAAGTTGTGAAAGAAACTAGCCTTTAACAGAGCCGGCAAGAAGGCCACGCACAAAATATCGTTGAAGTGCGAAGAAGACTGCGACCGGCACAAGTATTGACACGAATGCGCCAGCAGTTAGTAACTCCCAATCCCCACCTCGTGTTCCAGTCATCTCGGCGAGTCGCACCATAAGCGGTGCGATTTCCCGCTTTCCACCACCAAATGTAAGTGCGACCAATAGATCATTCCATGTCCATAAGAACTGGAAGATGGCAAAGGAAGCGATGGCTGGAACGCTAAGTGGCAAGATGATTTGGCGGAAAAGTTTGAAGTGATCTGCACCATCGACGCGCGCTGCTTCAATTAATTCGCGCGGTAGTTGCGCAATAAAGTTATGAAGGAGGAAGATCGCAAGTGGCAATCCAAACATCGTATGCGCAAGCCAGATCGGGATAAATGTTCCAGTAATACCGAAGCTTGGAATCACCGTAAAGCTTCCAATATGTAGACCACCGGAGAAGAGCTGAAGTAGTGGAATCAATGACATCTGGAGTGGAATTACTTGTAGGGCGAATATAGTGAAGAAGAGGAAATTTCTTCCCTTGAAATTAAACCAAGCGATCGCATAAGCGGCAAAGATTGCAATAGTGATTGGGATTATTGTTGAAGGGATCACAATCGCAAAGGTATTTAGGAAGTATTGGCTTAGCGGTGGAGTCGCGCCTCTTCCTTCAAATAGAACTCTTGTGTAATTGGTAAAGGTGAATTCTGGGTTGGTGAAAACGGTCCACCAACCGGAGCTATTAATTCCGGTGCTCGGCCTAAATGATGTGACAAAAAGACCGAATGTTGGAATCGTCCAGAGCGTAGCTATCACGATGGCGGTAAAGCTGGCCCAGGGTGAACTTAGGTGGGTCTTGACCACTTCGACATCTCGTTTGCGGAGTTTTCGGGCCATTAGCGCTCACTCCGTTCGCGGCGAAGATTTACAACGTTGTAGGCCACTAATGGAAGAACGCCGAGGAAAAGGATTATCGCTAGGGCGCTTCCAGTGCCGTAATTCAGGGCGCGGAAAGATTGGTTATACATCTCATTTGCAATAACGCTGGTCTTGAAATTTCCACCAGTCATTGTGCGGATGATGTCGAATACTTTTAGCGCTCCGATAGTTATCGTGCTTAAGACTACGATGATTGTGCCTCTAATCATTGGAACGGTAACGCGTGAGAATCGCTTCCAGCCACTTGCGCCATCGAGCATCGATGCTTCCAGGATCTCATCTGGGATGGCTTTGATTGCCGCCGATAGCACCACCATCGCAAATCCAGTTTGGATCCAGACAAAGACAACAATCAAAAGGAAAGTATTGAGTGGATTTACCAGCAACCAATTAGTAGGTACAAAGCCAAACCATTCCGCGACCTGGCTCAGTAGACCTATCTCGGGAGCGCGTTCATTAGGTTCGAATTGATAGACAAATTTCCAGATGATTCCAGCGCCCACAAATGAGATTGCCATCGGCATAAAAATCAATGACTTAACAAGACCCGGGCGGCGCATCCGATCGGTAAGGACAGCTATCAATAAACCAAAACCAGTCGAGGCTATTGGAGCAACAATCATCCAGACGCCGGTGTTACGGAGTACATCGAGAATTTCCGGTTGGGTGAAGGCCCATTGGTAGTTCTCCCAACCAACGCTCTCGTTGCCACGCGCATCACGGAATGAGAGGTAGAGGGTTCTAAATGCTGGAGCAACTAAACCAATAAAGAGGAAGATCAAGGCTGGGGCTAAGAAGATTACATACTTGAGAAACCTTTGGACCCGCTCGCCAGTGCGCTCAGAGAGCGCAAATGCGATTGCAACTAACGCGCCAAATATCAGGATTGTGAGCGTGAGGCCAGTTAACTTTGAGACTGCTTGCTCTAACTGAGACTGGCGAGCAGCAATCTCAATCATTTAGGTCTCCTGTTTTTAACAACTCATCAAGATAAGAATCAAGATAAGAAGAGGTGTGGTGACTTTACCGCCACCACACCTCTGTTACTACTTACTTATTTAGTCCTTTTAGGACTTAGGCCAGGACTTCTCGATTGAATCGAGAACAGCCTTATCGGACTTGTTCTCAGCAACCCAAGCAGTCATTTCCTTCCAGAACGAACCAGCACCAACTGCTGCTGGCATCGCATCAGAACCATCGAAGCGGAATGTGGTTGCATTCTTAAGGATTTCAACCGCATTCTTATTTACTGGATCTGCGACATTTGCAACATCGAGGCCCTTGTTAGCTGAGAACCAGCCACCAAGTGCAGCCTTCTTGTTATTCCACTCTGGGGATGTGAGGTAGAGCTGAACAGATGCTACTTCTGGACGATCCGAGAATGAGCCTACGAACTCGCCGCCACCAAGTGCGGGACGCTGATCAGCAGTCACACCTGGGAAGTAGAAAGTTGTGATTCCACCTTCAGTTGTTGTGTCATCTGGTGTAACGATGGTTGCGCCGTAATCAGCGGCCAAAATTCCACCGATGAATGAAGCCTGGCGATGCATTGCGCAGGATCCATCAACAAGTCCCTTACCGCCTTCTTGGAAGGTGGTTGTGGCAATAGCTGGGACGTTTCCAACGTACTTAGGATTCTTAAGGATCTTGCCTGCTTCCTTTAGAACTGCAGCAACCTTGGCATCGTTAAACGGAATGGTGTGATTTACCCACGCATCGTAGGTGGATGCATCGTTTACACGGAGCATCAAATCTTCCATCCAGTCAGTTCCGACCCAACCAGTTGCATCTCCAGAACCAAAGCCAACGCACCAAGGTTGTACTTTGCCGCCAGCTGCAACGGTGTCAGAGAGAGCTAGTAATTCAGCCCAAGTAGTTGGAATGCTCCAACCGTTATCTGCGAATGTCTTTGGTGAGTACCAGACGAATGATTTTACGTTTGCACCAAGTGGAGCGGCATAGAAGGTTCCATCAACGGTTCCATATGCCTTCCAATCTGCGCCGTAATACTCATCAGCAGCTGCAGATACATCATCTGTAGCTGGGAACATCTTGCCCGTTGCAACCATTGCCTTTAGAAGACCTGGCTGAGGGAAGACGGCGAGATCAGGAGCAGTGCCACCCTCTACACGAACTGGAAGCTGTGCTTCGAATTCAGCAGTTCCATTCCAATTGATTGTGATACCGGTGCACTCTTCGAACTCTGTGAAGGATTCCTGATAGATCTCAGCTTCTGGGCTACGAATCGAAGAATAGATTTCGACTTCGACGCCTTCATAATTTCCATATGACTCATACGCATCGCAATTTCCACCGCTTGCCGAATCATCTGAACTTCCACATCCAGAGATGACAAGGGAGAGCGCTGCGAACAAGCTGGTCGCCAGAATTAGACGACGCCGCAAAAATGCGGTCATGTAACTTCCCCTTTCGAAAGGAACTCCCTAGGTTTTCCCAGGAAGTTTGACCGAAGTTTTCTCCCTTGGGCCGGCAAGTGCAACCCGTCGAGCCATGAAAAAAGGCTGAAAACGGCTAACGGTTCTGTTATTTGAAAGCGGTAAGCCAGCAGGTCGCATCCCCCGGCAGGGTGAGCCGCCCGCCATCAATGGCGACCCCGGGCCTTGAACTGAAGAGAAGTTCAAATTCGGCGGGTACTTCAAGATCCATAGTTTGCGCCGTTGTGTTGGCAAAGAGCGCAAAGCCTGGGTGTCGCTGAAAAGCGATCACCCCATCTGGCGCCGCTAACCAATTGATTTCATAATTGCTAGAACTCTTTAGCGCTGGATGCTCGCTTCGGATTCGCAAACTCTCTCGATAGAAATTTAGCGAGCTGCTGTTCTCTTTATCTTGCGAGGCAACGCTCTTAGAGCTCCAATGTGCCGGGATTGGTAGCCAAGGCTCTCCAGTTGTAAATCCAAACTTGTTTGTGGCTTCATTTGCGGTATCCCACGGCAACGGAATCCGTGCTCCATCGCGCCCCTTATCTTTTCCATTAGTGCGGAAGAAGATTGGATCTTGTCTAACTTCATCTGAGAGCTCGCCATCGGCTAGCCCCAGCTCTTCTCCTTGGAATATGTAGATACCGCCTGGAAGTGCATGAGTGAGCAGTGCAAAGGCTCTAGCGCGCCACTCTCCTATTTCGCCGCCGCCAAGTCTTGTTACTAATCGCGGGGAGTCATGATTTGAGAGTACCCAAGTTGGCGGAGCAGCTACAGCGGCAACTTCAGAGAGAGTTCGCTTAATTGCCGGAATCAAAGTGATAGCGCTCCAAGGCGCAACTAGAAAATCAAAGTTAAAGATCTGATGTAGTTCATCACTTCTCACATAACGCGCTGCACGCGAACTGGGATGGACCCACGCTTCCGCAACCGAAATCCGCTCCCCCGGATATGAATCGAAAATCTTTCGCCAGCCTCGATAGATCTGATGGACGCCTTCACGATCGAAGAAAGGAACATCACTTAGTAGTTCTGCGCGTTCATTATCTGGCATATCAGTTACATCAAGTCGGAGCGCTCTAGTTAAAGCTTCTGGGTCATGATGATCTTTCAAAATCTCATCTTTGGCTAAACCATGTGCCACATCGATTCGAAAACCATCAGCGCCCAGATCAAGCCAGAATCGAAGCGTGGCTTCGAAATCCTCCCGCACTTCTTGGTTATCCCAATTTAAATCTGCCTGGGTTGAATCAAATAGATGTAGATACCACTGGCCCGCAGTTCCATCCTTTTCGGTGATGCGACTCCATGCTGGTCCTCCGAAAATCGAATTCCAATTGTTTGGCGGGCTCTCACCAGTTGCACCACGACCATCGTAAAAATGAAACCGCGCTCGTTCGCGCGATCTTTTAGGAGAATTCAAGGCGGCTTTAAACCAGTGATGTTCGGTGGAGAAATGATTTGGAACAATGTCAACGATGATCTTCAAGCCAACTTTATGAGCGCCGTCAATGAGCGCTTTGGCATCACCTAAATCTCCAAATCTAGGATCAACATCGCGCGGATCGGCGACGTCATAACCACCATCCTTATTTGGAGACTTATAGAACGGACTCAACCAAATCGCATCTACACCGAGAGATTTCAGGTAATCGATACGTGTTGATACGCCCTTGAGGTCACCCTCACCATCGCCATTGCTATCTTGAAATGAGCGCGGATATACCTGGTAGATGGCGCTGTTGGGCCACCAAGACTTCACTCTCATTGCTGCTCGTCAGGGTTTATTCGTCTGGTGGAGTTACGGACAACCAGGGTGGTTGGCATCGTGAGTGAGTGCGGTTCGCTACGAGGTGACTTCAACCGCTCCATGATTGACCAGGCAGCCATCTCGCCCATAAGCGGAACTGGCTGTTCAATCGTTGTGAGATCAGAGAATTCCGCCATTTCGTGGCCATCAAAACCAATAATTGAGATGTCCTCAGGAACTCTTAATCCATTACGTCGAATTGCTTGAAGCGCGCCAAATGCCATCTCATCCGAGAGTGCAAAGATTGCCGTTGGTCGATTCGGTCGGGCAAGGAGATCATCCATTGCGCGGCTCGCACCATGCATGGTGAAGTCGCCATGCGCTTCGCGAGAGGGCACCCACTCCAATCCGCTCTCGGCAAGTACTTGCATAAATCCAGTCCGGCGATCTTGGGGCACATTGAAACCGAGCGGATCATCAGGGCGGCCCGAGATCAGACCAATCTTCATATGTCCAAGGTTTACTAGATGTTGTGTTGCCGTTCGTGCGCCGGCGACATCATCAATGGCAACGCTGGCACAGCCTTCATGGTGCATGCCAACGAGCGCAATCGGGATACCCAAGTTGAGCATCGATTCAAACTCACCCTCAGTTGGCGGCAGGCTTATGACGATTAAACCATCAACGCGCCCCTTCAAGAGTTGATGCTGAAAGAGGCGCTCACGACTCTTGAGTTGTGAGAAGTTGTAGAGCAGCAGATCCAAACCTGCCTCCCGGAGGGCCTGTTCGGCGCCGCTCAATACTTGGGCGAAGTACCAACGTGAAATATAAGGAGCAACAACGCCTACTGAATTCGTTCGCGAAAAGATGCGTTGCGCTTGGCGCTGTGGAAGTGGGTAGTCGAGCGCTTCAGCGGCAGCAAGAATTCGCTCGCGAGTTTGCGCATTTACATGGCTCATACCGCGCAGCGCCCGCGAAACTGTCGCTATCGATACGCCAGCAGCTGCTGCAACATCTTTTATACCGACAGTCATTACGACCTTTCCTGGAAATCTACCTCCGAAACCTGTAAATCTCTGTAAGCGCTAAAACTAGTCTGAAAGAGGGTGGGCCGCTAGGGGCGTGCGCCTTGATATCATAACCCCTATAAAACTGTTTCGGAACTGCGAATCGAGAGACCGACCTTGGACACAGTAAACAGGCGAAGGTTCATTGAATTGACTGGTGCTGGAGACAAAGCTCGTGCTGCAAAGACTCTCTCGTTTGATGAAATAGTTAAACAGGGCAAGTCGAAGCCCTTTGACGCTAATAGTTCAATCTTGGTGATTGTCACTTTGTATGGTGGTAATGATGGATTGAGCACATTGATTCCTTTTCGAGACCCAAATTACTTTTCGCTAAGACCTACACTCTCATTCCAAGAAGACGAAGTGATTCCGTTAGATGAGGATCTCGCACTAAATGCTTCTATGGTTGGGTTTAAAGAGCTCTGGGATGACGGAACCTTGGGGATAGTACGAGGGGTTGGCTATCCAAGAACTGAGCATTCGCACTTTTCTTCAATGGCTATCTGGCAGAGCGCAAACCTGAGTGCCGTTAACTCGGGCTGGGTTGGACGCTGGATTGACACACAACAGCACGATGAATTTCTGGCAATAAATCTGGGATCAATTCTCCCGCCCTTGTTGGTAGGCAACAAACTATCTGGCTCAGTTCTTCCGATGGCTCAGGCGAATACTAATTTAGGGTCCTCAAAGTTAGCGCAGCAACTGCAGACTGTTGCGCAACTAATCGCAGCAGATGCGCCCACTCGGGTTTGGTCGGTGTCACTCGGTGGATTTGATACCCACTCTGATGCGAAGGAAACACAGTCAAAACTGCTGGGCCAGGTGTCAGATGCAATCGCAGACTTTATGGCAAAACTCAAAGAGATTGGCCGGAGTAAGAACGTGACTATCTTGGTTTACAGTGAGTTCGGCCGACGCGTTCGAGCAAATGAAACGGATGGGACTGATCATGGAACCTCAAATCCAGTCTTCCTAATTGGTGAAAGAGTTCAAGGAGGGTTCCATGGCGAAAACCCTTCACTCGACTCCAAAGGCAGAGATGATCTTTCCGTAACCACGGACTTTAGAGATATCTATGGAGAGGTACTTGAGAAGATTCTGGGTACGGACTCAGATCGAGTTATCAATAAAACTAGACGAGACTTGAGTTTATTCAAGTGAATGAGTCCTCACAAGATCAGATAATTCAACTGGCATATACGCGTTGGCTTATTGAGTTTCGCCCAAGCAAACTCGCAACTGGAGAACTGTTTAAGTTTGATGTAATTGGTGACGTTGTTGAAATGGAATCAAACTCACCCAACACGATATGGAGCGAAGTCTGGGACTTTGCTAGCCGTAAGCCCGTGATCCGTTCTGGCGCCTTGGATCATCATTGCGGTGGCGTGAGTTGGTACGTTACGGAGATTCCTTGGCATCGAGAGACATTGGTCTATGAGGTGCCCGAAACGCTCACTTTCAAAGCAGGTATGGCGGTCTGGTCTGAATTTTGGAGTATGGACACCTCACGTTAGATGCACATTACTTCAAATAAATCCCGGGCAATCGGGCGAGAAATATCACGGATTGAGCCGCGCTTTGCCGAAGTTATAGCTGAGTTCGCGCCCTGCCCGATTGGCGTAACTAAATCTCGCGAGAGCAACTTTGCGGCGCTAGCAAGTTCAATTCTTTCGCAACAACTCTCTGTCAAGGCAGCTGCGACAATTACCGATCGAGTTCGATTGATGGCAGGTGGGCGCCTCGATCCGAAACAAATCGCGAAGTCTCGGATAACTGAACTTCGTAGCCTCGGCTGCTCGGCTACGAAAGCGCGCGCGCTTCTTGAGTTGGCTCAGAAGAGCGCGAGCGGTGAGTTACCGATCCGTTCACTTCACCGGAAGAGCGATGCTGAGATTGAGGCTCTGCTGCTGCCGCTACATGGCATCGGGAAGTGGACCGTCGAGATGTTTCTAATCTTCCAACTAGGTCGAGTTGATATCTGGCCGGTCGGCGACCTTGGGGTTCGCCGTGGCTGGGAGAAGATTTTCGGGATGCGAAGTGAAATTTCACCTGAACGGTTAGCGGTTTTGGGTGAAAAGTTCGCGCCGTATCGCAGCCATCTTGCTTGGTATTGCTGGCGCGCCCACTCAATCTACGAGTGAGCCAGTGCGAATTAGGGCTTTGGCCTTAGTTCTAGCGCGACTGAGTTGATGCACCAACGTTGATCGGTTGGCACGGCATAACCTTCTCCTTCAAAGACATGTCCTAGGTGCGAACCGCATTTTGCGCATCGCACTTCCGTGCGAATACGCGGCGCAAGCGATCGATCTTCAAGAAGTATCACAGCATCGCCCTCTTTTGGTGCATAAAAAGACGGCCAACCACAACCGGAATGAAACTTCTCCTCACTTCTAAAGAGCTTAGCTCCACATGCCTTACATTCATAGACTCCGATAGTTTCAGTCTCGTAATACTTTCCAGTGAATGCGACTTCGGTTCCTGCCTTACGAAGTACATCGAATGAAAGTGGATCTAGTTGGTTTTCTAGTTTCGAATCATCAATCTGAACTTCAAAAGGCTTTCCGGTAAGCGGATTAATCTTGGGAAGAATTGAGCCAGGTTCCATCTCAGCTCTTGACTTTCGGGAATGGGATTCCAGTCGATGAGTGGCAGTCGTAACCATTTGGGTTCTTCTCGAGATAACGTTGGTGATACTCCTCCGCTGGCCAATAAGTGTGTGGCGCCGCTTCTTGAATCTCGGTGACGATTTCGCCAAAACCTTGGGCCTTAAGAACATCGTTATACAGCTCGCGCGTATTAACAGCGCTAATCATCTGTTCGTCACTAGTTACAAATATGGCACTTCGATATTGAGTTCCAATATCGCCACCTTGACGGTTTAATGAAGTTGGATCGTGCATGGTCCAAAACTCTTCTAGTAAGCGTTCGTATGTAATCTTGGTGGGATCGAAAATTACTTCGACCGTCTCGGCATGATTTGTGGTTCCAGTGCAAACTTGCTCGTAAGAAGGATTTGGTCTAGTTCCACCCATGTAACCAACGGAAGTTGATACAACGCCATCGAGATTCCAGAAGCGCCGTTCTGCGCCCCAGAAGCAACCAGTTGCAAAATATGCTTTCGGAATAGAAATCTCGCTCATCCCCACATCTTGGCATGAGATTTGACTGATAGCCTTATCGAAAGCCCCCGTAGCTCAGGGGATAGAGCACTGCCCTCCGGAGGCAGGTGCACAGGTTCGAATCCTGTCGGGGGCGCATCTGAGCGATAACTCACCTTTCGAGACTATTGAGTATCGAGGCATAACGCGAGAGAATTCTCTTCTCACCCACTCGGGAAGAACAGCTCGATTACGTTCTGGCTTATTCCTGCGCGGTCATCATTAGAAGAGAGGTCGTTAAATGTCGGCGGATATGAATATGGATTGGCGCCATCGCGCCGCCTGTCGCCACGTCGACCCAGAACTCTTCTTTCCAGTTGGAAATACTGGACCAGCCATTGCTCAAATCGAAGAGGCTAAAAGAGTCTGCGTGAAATGTGATGTCCGCGAAGCATGTCTGCAATGGGCACTTGAATCTGGACAAGATTCTGGAGTTTGGGGTGGGTTATCTGAAGATGAGCGTCGCGCCATGAAACGTCGCGCTGCACGTCATCGCGCAAGAATGCTAGAGAACCAGAACCAGATTTCTTAAAATCTAGTGGAGCTCAAACTCAATTTGAGCTTCAGTACCAGGGCTTAATCTATTAAAGCGCAATTCACCTGAGAGTTCGTTATCCGTCAAAGTCCTAACTATTTCAAGGCCAAGGCTAGAACTCTTAGTTGGATCAAAAACAGGACTCAAGCCAGCGCCATCATCTACAACCGATATTTTGAAACGGTTATCTCTTCTTATTACTTGAACTTCTAATTTGCTTCCCCGTTCATTTAAACCATGTTCGAGCGCGTTCTGGATTAACTCGGTAAGGACTAAGGCAAGCGGCGTTGCGATGAGTGAGGGAACTAAGCCAAAGTCACCGCTTTTATTGATCTTTATCTCGGCTGGTCTAGGGCTTAGCTCCAAGGCGCTATTTAGTAACTTGACCACTACTTCATCGAACTGGACGCTATCTTGCGAGCTGGAGGATAGAGTTTCATGAACGTGGGCGATTGATGCGATTCGCCTTATCGCCTCTTCGATAGCAGAGCGGGCAAGGCCATCCTCGGTCCGCCGGGATTGCAGCCGAAGCAAGGAAGAAACGGCTTGGAGGTTGTTCTTTACCCGATGATGAATCTCTCGAATGGTCGCATCTTTACTTACTAGAGCGCGATCGCGCCGCCTTAGCTCGGTCACATTATGAACGAGTACGACCGCGCCAATTCGAATCTCAGATTCGGTAAGTGGAATAGCGAGGAGATCGATTACACCATCGGAATTCTCAAACTCATCGCGCCTTAGCGAGCGGCCACTCATGACAACCCGCCAACTCTCTTCACGTGGCTCTCGGCCTCGAATTGGGACGGCGAGTTGATCGAGAATCTCACCAAAGTGTTGGCCATCCATATCCTTAACCCAACCAATTCGACCGAAGGCGCTTCGCGCATTGGGACTTGCGAAAGTTATCCGGCCATCAACATCCAATCTAACTAGGCCATCACCGGCTCTCGGCGCTGTCTCGGAGCGATAGACACTTCCTTGAATTGGAAAGTTACCTTCAGCAACCATTCGATAGATATGGTTTGCAATCTCGCGGTAATTTAGCTCCAGCCTTGATGGAGTTCGCATCGTCTCAATATTTCTATGGCGCGTAATTACCGCAATCGACTTTCCACCGAATTGAACTGGAATGATCTCTTCCTTAACTGTGAACTCACCGATATTTGTCGGTTCTAAGTCGCGAATGATGTTTCCAGATTTGAATGCGCTATCGATATTTGGTTGTTCTCCAATTGCAATACTCGTTCCTACTATGTCGGTAGCAAAGACAGTTGCGGCGGTCATCGGTCTTATCTGTGCGACTGCGATAAAACCTTGCTCGCCATGTTTAGAAATCCAGAGAACTAAATCGGCGAAGGAGAGATCGGCTAATAGTTGCCATTCTGCGATTAAATCTGAGAGGCGGCCAAACTCCTCGCTTGCGAGCGTGGATGCGCCCGGTAGATTCCTAAATGGCATGAGTGAAGGTTACTCAAGGAGCAGGCCTGCGACTTCCCCAATAGATTTCCGCAACTTTGAACGTGGCGCCACATCCAATAGCGCGGAGTAGGCGCTCTTAGCGCGATCTAGTGAATCTCTATCAAATGGCAGAAGTTTTGACTCGTACTTACCAACTCGAGCGCTAAAGCGCTTCTGGATAGAACGCTCTCTTCGCGTATTGCCCATCTGATTGAGGATAAAAATGGCTCGCGCCTTAATTCGCCCAGCATCAAGGGAGGCAAGGATCGATTCGAGTTCGAACATGTGATTGTTATCGGGGGTCATAAGAAAAATGATGGTCTCGGCCCGTTCCAAGAGATCCACATAGTCACGCGCCGGCGCTCGCCTATCTGAGAACGCGCTCTCTAAGTTCGGAATCGGACCGGCATCAACTAGTTGAATCGCGCTACTTACTTCAGCTAGTTCACCACAAATCGAAAGTTGATCTGAGAGCCGGACGCTCTCGCTACTTCGCTTTGCGCCCAACAGAAAAGCGAGATCCTTTCGGTTTGGATGAAGGTCAATCAACTCCACCGACTTTGAGCGGGCGAGTTCATTTCCAAGATTTAGAGTCATGGTTGTGGCGCCTGGAGCGCCGGTACTTCCGGTCACCACGATGAGATTTTTCTGGCGTTGTACGGATTTTCTAGGAGCTGGAATAGTTTCAAATTCTCGAAGCGCTCGATTAACAATTCGCTCAATCTCTACAGTTACATCACCAATTACTGGCTCAATAGCCATTCCAATAGCGCCAGCAAAGCGTCTCAACTCTCGCTCTAAAGCTGAAGTTATTTCGTCTACATCGTGAATGAGTATGAATCTAGAGTCTGTGTCCGGTTTATTTGCGAGGAATTCAACTAATGAATCTATGGAAAGCGCCCGATACTCCAGCTCGACGCTACTAATTCCTTCGGTGAGTAGAGCTTGTAGGACTACATCTTCAAACTCTGCGCTCTCCAGCCAAGTGATGATTCCAATTTTCATAAGTTTTTTGCTAGTTAGCTAGCGCCCTTCGAACTAAGAGAAACTCAGCGCTATTTATCGCTTCAATCAAGTCTGGTACTTCGATATCTGGAACAAGGAGTGAAATTCCAATTCGCCCGCCAAGATCTCGTGAAGCAGCATCGATACTATCTATGGCCACCGCGCTTAAAATCAATCGACTTTGATTTCGAGAATCTCCCATAATCTCCATACTTCGATTGGGGATTCCATAAACATCCACGATTGCTCCGCTTCGAAGCTCGAGAGGTGCCCACTCTCTTGGTATTGAGATCGGGACTATTTGAAGGTTAGGACTCGCCTCACTTGAGATTGCAAAACTTGGAATTAATTCAGCTGCGCCAATAGAGCGTAAAACAGCAGCCCCCGTAATTGAGTTGTTAGAACTTAGGTATTGCTCCGGGTTATCTAACAGGCGGACCCGAACTTTGGTGAGATCTGTGTCGGTGAGTACTTCACCCGGGGCAAGATCGACAGTTGCTGCCCAGACCATGATGGTTTTATCACTTGCTTTACTAATCAGATAAGCAGAAGTAAAAGAGGCCAGAATCAAGATCAGCCCAAGAATGTATCGAGGCGTTAGATAGAGAGAGATTTCATTTCGCTTTGAATTCACTGGCCTTGGATAGTGGATTGCGATGCAATCGAAATTTCTTATCCACAACTCATTAAGGGCAGCGCCTCAATCTCATCCTTTCGGTGGAGGAATTGCCCTTAGCGAAGCGGAATCCTGCGCCGGATGAGAGAGAAACCGGTAGCGATTTCAGTTGGCTTTGATTTCTACGATGGACCGTTTCAGACAGAAATAACTAGCTCCTCCAAGCTCTATCTAGTCCCCACAACACATGGTGAGAATTTTGATCCAGATTTCTCACCCGTACCTACAAAGATTTCAGAGTTACCCGATGGCGATAGATGGACCCGGGCTTACATAATTAGCGCGATAGAGATTCTCGCCGGCCATCGTCCGGCAGTACAAATTTCAAGAAATACCCATCGCTTTATCTACAACAATCTAGTTAAACGCGCCGGCTCCCTTAGCGAGCTTCCCAAGATAAGAAAGATCCATCGCAATCAACCGATAGAGGGCGTTATTGAAGTAACTGCAACGCTCGCTTTTAGAGCTCGAGTAAGAGCCCTGATTGCAAGGTTTGAGGGAGTAGATGGAAAGTGGCTCTGTACTGAGTTTGAATTAATCTGATTCGCCGTGGCAACGTTTGTATTTCTTACCTGAGCCACAAGGACATGGTGCGTTTCGAGAAACGCCAGAGTTTGTAGTTGCCTTCTCGGTAGCTCCAGTCTCAGAAGGAGCGCTATAGCTAAGATTTTCTTGGCGCTTTGATTCAGCCACACCCTTAGCCTCAACTTTTGAATCTTCCACCTTTACTTCGACATTAAATAGGAAGCCAACTACCTCTTCCTTCATCGCTTCAATCATGGCCGAGAAGAGGTCGTAACCTTCTTTTTGGTATTCAACTAGTGGATCGCGTTGCGCCATAGCGCGCAGGCCAATGCCTTCTTGGAGGTAATCCATCTCGTAGAGATGTTCACGCCACTTACGATCAAGAACAGAGAGAAGAATCTTTCGTTCAAGTTCGCGAAGAACTTCGCTTCCTAACTTCTCTTCTCGAGCATCATAAGCCTTGAAAATGTCTTCGGTTATCTTGAAGGCAAGGAACTCTTGATCAAGTCCAGTTCTACCACCGACTTCATTCTCTAGCTCTTGAACTGTGAATGAGATTGGATAAATCGCTTTAAGAACGGTCCAGAGTTTCTCTAGATCCCACTCTTCTGGATATCCCTCTGCGGTTGCAGCCATTACATAGCCACGAATGGTGTCCTCGGTGAACTTAGCAACCTGTTCCTTAATGTCTGCACCCTCTAGTACTTCTCGACGTTCTGCGTAAATCACTTCGCGTTGACGGTTCATAACATCGTCATACTTCAAGACATTCTTACGCATCTCAAAGTTCTGGGATTCAACTTGGGTTTGGGCGGACTTAATGGCATTTGTGACCATCTTTGATTCAATCGGCGTATCTTCTGGGATTCCCGCAGCGGTTAAGAATCGCTCAACTAACCCGGAATTAAACCGGCGCATAAGGTCATCTTGAAGGGATAAATAGAAGCGCGATTCTCCGGGATCGCCTTGGCGACCGGAGCGGCCACGAAGCTGGTTATCAATGCGCCGTGATTCATGGCGTTCGGTTCCGAGTACAAAAAGTCCACCCAGCGCCACGACTTTTTCATGTTCCTGAGCGACAGCTTCTTTCTCTTTCTTCAATTGTTCCGGCCAACGACGCTCGTACTCTTCGCCATTTTCAACTGGCGAGATGCCATCGCGTTGTAGTTCGAAATCAGCCATAAATTCTGGGTTACCGCCGAGCATGATGTCGGTACCGCGACCTGCCATATTTGTTGCAACTGTGACTGCGCCAATTGTTCCGGCGCGAGCAATGATTGCGGCCTCACGTTCATGTTGCTTAGCATTCAAAACTTCATGCGCAACACCGCGTCGACGCAAGACTTGGGAGAGATATTCTGATTTCTCAACGCTTACCGTTCCCACAAGAACTGGTTGGCCCTTGCGATGGCGCTCGGTGATGTCATTAGCGACCGCTTCGTACTTGGCTACTTCAGTCTTATAAATAAGGTCGGATTGATCGATACGTTGCATTGACTTATTGGTCGGAATTGGGATTACGCCGAGCTTATAGATCTGCATGAATTCAGCGGCCTCAGTCATGGCGGTACCGGTCATGCCGGAGAGCTTGTCGTACATGCGGAAGTAGTTCTGGAGAGTAATTGTGGCGAGAGTCTGGTTCTCATCTTTTATCTCAACGCGCTCTTTTGCTTCGAGAGCCTGGTGAAGGCCTTCGCTATAGCGACGGCCAGCCAAAACTCTTCCAGTATGTTCATCAACGATCAACAGCTCACCACTCATAATCACATAATCTTTATCGCGCTTGAAAAGCTCCTTCGCCTTCAAAGCATTATTTAGATAGCCAATAAGCGGGGTATTAACCGATTCATAAAGGTTTTCGATCTTTAAGAGCTCTTCAACTTTTGCAACGCCAGCATCAACGATTCCCACGGTCCGCTTCTTCTCATCTACTTCATAATGCTCACCGCGGTTTAGCCTTGTGGCAACGTTGGCAAATTCGACATACCACTTCGTAGCCTTATCGGCCGGACCACTAATAATCAGCGGGGTACGTGCTTCATCGATGAGGATCGAGTCCACTTCATCGACAATGGCAAAGTTATGACCACGTTGTACGCAATCATTTAGCGACCATGCCATGTTGTCGCGGAGATAATCAAAACCAAATTCATTATTTGTTCCATAGGTAATGTCTGCTAAATAGTTTTCGCGGCGCTCTTGTGGGGTCATCGATGCAAGAATGACGCCGACTTTTAGTCCTAGGAATCTATGGATACGACCCATCCACTCGCTATCGCGCTCTGCTAGATAATCATTTGTGGTAACGATATGAACGCCCAAGCCGGTTAGCGCATTCAAATATGAAGGAAGGGTTGCAACAAGAGTCTTTCCTTCACCAGTTCTCATTTCCGCGATATTTCCGCGGTGCAGCGCAGCGCCACCCATTAGCTGGACGTCGTAATGGCGTTGTCCAAGAGTTCGCTTAGATGCCTCTCTAACAACAGCGAAAGCTTCAGGAAGTAAGTCATCCAAGTACTCGCCATCGGCATAGCGCTTCTTAAACTCTTCGGTCATGCCGCGCAGTTCTTGATCGGACATGCTGGCAAATCGAGATTCTTGAGCGTTTACCAATACAACTAATTTCTCTAGTTGCTTTAACGCTCTTCCTTCGCCGGCGCGCAGGATCTTGTCGAGAATCTTTGCCACGGACCAACCTTCCCCAGTTTAGAGAATCTAAAGGCGTCGAATAGAGGGCTATCGTATTAGGAGTCTTCGCTGTGAGGCACACGCGGTGGCCGCCCCCAAGACTGTCAGATTCCTCTCTTTCAGCGCCCGAACCGCCTCTCGTAAGGTGCTTCCGGTGGTGATTACATCATCGATGATGATTATCGGAGCAGTGGAGTTAAGACGCTTAACTACTTGAAATGCGCCAAGGAGATTCTCGTGGCGCTGAAGTTCCGTTAAGCCGGATTGATCTACGACTCGTTTAGTGATGGAAAGTATCGGGCGAGCAAAAAACCTAATCGATTCGTTATCCGCATTTAATTCCTTAGCTGCGATGTTGGTAACTTGGGAGATGAAATCAAAGCCGCGTCTAGCACGGGCCTTTCGAGATGAAGGAATAGGAACTAGGTTTATTTTGCTTATCCATTTAGATTCTCTAGTTAGAACTCTTATTGCGCCGCATAATTCTGTAACGACTAAGTCACGAGTGAACTTCACGCCATTCTCTTTCGCTGATAAGACAATCGTTCTTGCAGTTTCGCTATAAGGAACACTCGCACAGACCGGAAACCTCTCACCGCCTATCAGCCGTGGGTTACTTCGCCAATCCGCTCGACAACGCGTGCAGAACTCAGACTCAATAGAGCCACAGATGATGCAGGAACTATCGAAGGCGAGCGATTCAAGACCAGCGCGGATTGAGTCTAGATATTTAAGAAGCACCCAAAGATTCTCTAGGAATCCTAAGTTCGAAAGGTTTTAAAGGTTAACTTCTGTGGGAATCTCAACTATCGTTGATGACTCAATCCGGTGCCCCGATTTCTTGGGAAGCGTGAGAACAAAGTGAGCGCCTTTTCCTAGCTCGCCCCAAACTCGGATTTCGCCACCATGGAGGTTTGCATCTTCCTTTGCAATCGAAAGCCCAAGACCGGTCCCACCTCGTATGCGAGAGCGGGATGGATCAGCACGCCAGAACCGATCGAATACTCGACTCCAGTACTGGCTAGATAACCCAACTCCGTAATCACGTACCCCAACAGAGATAGCGCTCTCATTCTCAGCGATAGTTACATCGACCGGGCGTGATTCTGAGTGATCAATCGCATTAGTTATCAAATTACGAATTATTCGTTCAATTCTCCTTGGGTCAGCTTCTACAAACACTGGAGCCTGAAAGCCATTAAGCCTGAGGGTCGTACCTTTCTCTTCGGCAAGTATAGAAAGATCTTCAGCACTTCTTCTAACTAGGTTAGCAATATCAATTCGATCCAATGAGAGAACTGCTGCTTCAGCATCAAAACGACTTACCTCTAGTAGGTCTTGAAGCAAGAGCTCAAATTTATCAATCTGGGAGAGAAGTAATTCGGCGCTTCGAGCAACCGTCGGATCAAAATTAGAGCGCGCGGCGTGAATAACGTCAGATGCCATCCGGATAGTTGTTAAAGGAGTTCTAAGTTCGTGCGAGACATCGGAGACGAATCGCTGTTGCACTCTCGATAAATTCTCTAATCGAGCAATCTGCTCGGCCAAGGTAGTGGCCATCTGGTTGAACGCCACACCTAATCGTGCAATTTCATCCTCACCTTTTACATTCATTCGATTCTTCAAATCCCCGGTCGTGAGAGATTCAGCGATTTCAGCTGCGACTTGGACCGGCCTAATAACCATACGGAGCACGACCGAGGCGGTTAGGAGGATTAAGGCAAGGAGAAGAAAGCCAGTTACCCATAGGGAGCGCCCGATGAGATCTATATTTCGCTGTTGCGCTAGAAAGTCGTAAGCAACATACATCTCGTACTTTCCAGCCCTAGGTATCTCAAAAGTTCTTCCCACGAAAATGCCCGGGATTACTTTTCCATTTACATATCTCAATTCCCCACGTTGCCAATCTAAATCTGAGGATTCGCGAATCTTCTTGCGTAGCGCTTCGGGGACTGATTCGGGTTCTAGGAAGTTTGAGGTGCTAACCGAAGGGATTGATTGAGCTTTCACACCTCGCGCATTTAAAAGTATTACTTCACGACCTGACTCTTGAACGCTCACATTCGCAGATTTCACAACCTCTTCGGTTAGAGCGCGGTAGTCAGCCTTTGGGTTTAGACCAGCAATGGTGAATCGATACTCAGCATATTGAATTGCAGCTCTACCCTCAGAGATTGCAGAAGCGATTTTCTCGTCAAAGATTCCACCGGTTATTCGTCCATAAAGATTAGATCCAACTAAGTAAATCAAGGCCATTGAGATAACGGCGGTGAGTGAGAAGACCTTAAGAAAGAGCGAACGACGAAAGAGATTTAGTACACGACGCATTAGGAGCGCGTGCCAGAACCGCCCGCTTTATAACCGACTCCGCGGACTGTAGAGATGATGGTTGGGTTTTCTGGATCATGTTCGATCTTGGCGCGCAATCTTTGGATATGAACATTTACCAAGCGAGTATCAGTGGAGTGGCGATAGCCCCAGACTTCGCCGAGTAAGGCTTCGCGGGTAAAGACTCGACCAGGTTCTTTAGCAAGTGCAACTAAGAGATCAAACTCCAGGCGAGTAAGTGGAATCTCTTTTCCACCACGAGCGACAGTATGTTCGACGATATCAATCGCTAAATCACCGATGGTAAGAGTTCCATTTGTGTCGCCACTTACCCTACGAAGGCGAGTACGGATACGAGCTACTAATTCGGAGGGCTTGAAGGGTTTGACCATGTAATCATCAGCGCCTGCTTCCAGGCCTTTAACGATGTCGTGGGTATCGCTCTTTGCGGTAAGCATCACGATTGGGACTCGAGTGGATTGTTTTCTTATCTCGCGACAAACTTCAATTCCATCTGTACCTGGCAACATGATGTCTAAGAGAACTAAATCAGGTTGGGAGTTCTTAAATACTTCTACCGCTTCATCGCCACGACTTACAAGATCGACTTCCATGCCAACGCCATTGAGGACGATCCCAAGCATTTCTGCGAGGTCTTGATCGTCATCAACGACCATGATTGAAGTCATTAGCTACCGTGCTCCCAGGAGTTCAAGTAATCCTCTTGCAATGGAGTCAAAGTATCGATCTTGGCACCCATGCTCTTCAACTTAAGGCTAGCGATCTCTTTATCGATTGCTCTCGGCACTTCATAAACTCCTGGAGCCAACTTTGCAGCTTCCTTAAGAAGCCACTCAGCCGCTAGCGCCTGGTTTGCGAAAGACATATCAAGGACTGCGGCGGGACTACCTTCAGCAGCGCCAAGATTTACAAGTCGGCCTTCAGCAATCAAGAGAATTCGATTTCCATTTGCGATCTGGTATTCATCGGTCGCATGGCGAATTCGAGAGCTTTTCTTGGTGTTTGCCTCTAGCCATTCCACATCAATTTCAATGTTGAAGTGGCCCGCGTTAGCCATGATGGCGCCATCCTTCATCAACTCAAAGTGCTCTTTAGACAAGATGGTCCGATTTCCAGTAACGGTAATAAATATGTCACCGATCTTTGCCGCTTCTTTCATCGGCATAACGCGAAAGCCCTGCATCAAAGCATCAAGGGCCTTTGTTGGATCTACTTCAGTGATAACTACATCTGCGCCAAGTCCGCGTGCGCGATCTGCGACGCCTTTGCCGCAATAACCAAAACCGGCGACGACAAAGACTTTTCCAGCAATGAGCTGGTTTGTGGCCCGGAAGATTGCATCCATGGTGGATTGGCCGGTTCCATAACGATTATCAAACATATGCTTGGTATCGGTGTCATTAACCGCGATCATCGGGAACCTCAAAGCGCCATCTTTAGCCATCTGGGAGAGGCGAATAACTCCAGTTGTGGTCTCTTCGCAACCAGCGGTGACATTTGGGAGTAACTCAGTACGAGTTGTATGTAGCGTGTTCACTAAATCGCAACCATCATCAAAGACTTGGTGCGGGCCAATATCAAGGCAGGCGTTGATGTGGCGGTAGTAACCATCGCGATCAATACCTTTTTTAGCAAATACGCTAATTCCGAAATCATGAACAAGTGAGGCGACTACATCATCTTGGGTTGAAAGTGGATTAGAGGCACAGAGCGAAAGTTCAGCGCCACCGGCTTTAAGGGCGCGAATCAAGTTCGCAGTCTCGGTAGTGACATGCATACAAGCAGAGAAGCGGACTCCGACAAATGGTTTTTCCTTAGCTAGTCGTTCCCGAATCTGGGCGAGCACCGGCATATTACGGTCGGCCCATTCAATCCGCTTCTTTCCTTCGGCAGCTAGCGAAACATCTGCGATGTCATGTGCAGGTAGGGCCACTTGAATATCTCCTTGATTTGCTTGAGCGATGTAGAGCGCGAGTTTACTGGAGATTCATCAACTCGAGAACCGAAGCCTTAATCCGCTCCATCACTTCTCGAGTATTGGCCTCTGCATTCAAGCGCAGCAGCGGCTCGGTATTGGATGGCCTTACGTTAAACCACCAATCAGAGGCCGCCACCGTTAATCCATCTAACTCATCAAATTTGAGTGGTTCGGTTGAAGCTTGATAATGCTCTTTGATTCGCTTGATAGCACTTTGCTGATCAACGACTCTTGTATTGATCTCTCCTGATAAGAAGTAGCGGTTGTACTTCGCTAAGAGCTCTGAGAGTTTGAGATTGGAATCTAGAAGGGCTGCAATAGCATGTAGCGCTGCCAGCATCCCAGAGTCCGCCCGCCAAAAATCTTTGAAGTAGAGATGGCCAGAATGTTCGCCGCCGAAGACAGCCTTATGTTCGGCCATCAACTTCTTTATAAAAGAATGGCCAACGCGACTTCGAATCGCCTTGCCGCCATTCTCTTCAATCACATTCGGTACCGTCCTGGAACAGATTAAGTTATAGATGACTGCGGCTCCAGGGTTTTTCTTCAACTCACGTTCTGCGATGAGCGCCGTAAGTGCAGAAGGTGAAACTAACTCACCTCTTTCATCAACCAAGAAACATCTATCAGCATCGCCGTCAAAAGCAAGGCCAATATCTGCTTTCTTCTCCAAGACTAATTTCTGAAGAGCTTTCAGATTTTCTGGCTCAATGGGATTGGCTTCGTGATTCGGAAAAGTTCCATCAAGTTCAAAGAAGATTGGATGGAGTTCAGCGCTAATTCTTGACATTACTGGTGGGACGGTATGGCCACCCATGCCATTTCCCGCATCTATAGCAACTATCAACTCTCGACCTTGATAGCTGCGATTAAAAGCGCCTTTGGTAAAAAGTGAGAATAGAAAATCAACATAACTGGTTAATAGGTCAGATTCCCGAACCTTTCCAACGCTACGAAGTCCAAGCGGGGCGCCGTTTAAGATCTCGTTCTTGATCCAAGTTAGACCTGTTTCTTGGCTTATTGGGCGGGCACCGCTCAAGCAGAGCTTGATTCCGTTGTATTCGGCTGGGTTATGGCTTGCTGTAAACATCGCTCCGGGAAGATTTAATGAACCAGATGCAAAATAAAGTTGATCGGTAGAAGCAAGACCGATTCGCATCACATCAAAGCTCTGGGAGGTAACTCCGTCGGAAAAAGCAGTCGCTAAATCTGGCGATGAGGGGCGCATATCTTCACCAATCACAACGGTAGCTGGCTCGCGCTGAAGTTCTAGAAAGCGAGCAAAGGCAACTCCGGCAGAAAATGCAAAGTCTTCAGTTAATTCACCATCAACTAAACCGCGAATGTCATAAGCCTTGATGATTCGCTCTACAGCTTCGTTATTCATTGACTACTAGTTTTGTCTTGGAAGTACTCGCAGATGTCCACGCCGGCCGACCTCAGGTTGCGAGTTACGTGGAACCGGATCACTCTTTGCAACTTCCCGGACTGCATCAGCAATTGACATTAGATCCTCAGCGCTGGGTTCTTCTCGAACGCCATCCTCTTCATGTCGAATAACGGTCCAGCCTCTTGGAACAGTCAATCGCTGGCTATGGGAATCACAGAAATCAAATGAATGTGGCTCGGCATATGTTGAAAGCGGACCAAGAACAGCCGTTGAATCTGGGTAGATATAAATCAGAGTTTTAGTGGCGCTCTCGCGACAACTAGTTTTGGAGCAACGCCGACCTGTGGTGCTTGGTTTTGATCGCGGCGATGACATGGCGCGAGATTAGTCGGCTCAACTAGGGAAATGTGGGATGTGATTACTTGGTTCGAGGTTGAATAACCGAGATATCAGCGCGCGGTCTAGCTGCGCTCTCAAGGGTCGCTGCGCTCTCAATAGGAAGATGAGTGACTCCATCCGAGGTGAGCCAGGACATACCTGCTCTGGCGCTAGAGAGATTTGAGATTGTGATCAAGCGGGTGTTTGCGGGAACTCGCCAATTCAGGATTTCCTCCCCCGATAGATTCTCCGTAAAGCTCTCTCCATCGCGGCTCCGCCATTGAATTCGGGCGCGAATCACATCACCTACGAAAGTAATGCTTGGCTCTAGCCCGTAGATGTTAAAGCTAGCGTTTTCGAAAGCGGGCGAGGGAGCGCTCCACATGAAATCTGAGATTGAACCACTCTTAACTTCACTAAAAAGCGATGCGACAATTGATGTAGTAGCTGTGATCTTCAATCCGAAGTTTCCTTTACCTAAATCTAGATTCGCTAGCGGGATGTCTACTACTTCCCCAGCGTTAATCTCGATATTTCCCAGTTCGACTGGGACATAAACGCCTTCTCTGGAGAGAACTTCTACCGAGACATTGGTGTCAACATCATCTGTACTCATCAAGCGCAATGTCCTAGTGATAGTACTTGAGCTTCCAAATGTGGCCGGTAATCCAGCGATGACTAACTCTGTACTTGGTGTAGATATAGGCGCAACGAAATCGCCACCAATGTTATTTAATCCCCGCACACGCTCATCAACCAAGAAGCTAGTTACGCGACCGCTTATCACTTTAACTTTTACTACTAAGCGATCGGCGCCAGGTAACAATGAGTCAATTCGAATCTCACGCTCAGTTAGCGCTTTAACGGTGATACTTCGAGGCTCGCTCGGTCCATCTTCGGAATAGGTTGCTACCTCGGCGACCGCGTCACTCAGACCACTATTTATAAGTATTAACTTGCCTTGGCTCGTGACATTTGCAGTCCCGCCAACAAACCATGATGTGGTAGCTCCAGAGATACATGTTGCAGCGCTAGTCCAACGACTTGCTTTGGTCTGTATTACCCAAGAATTTCTCGGATCACCTTGGACGATAATCGCGCCTCTCGCTAAAGCCGGCGTGCTAGTTGTCGCCTTGGTAAAGCTTGCATTGGCACGAACTAACTCTCTTATGCCGACCTGCCTGGAAGGCAAAAGCGCCGTGGAACGAGAGTCGTTAACCGCACCGGGGCAAGTCGTAACCGAGTAACTCTGGCTCACTTCACTTTCAATACTCACTTGTGGGAGGAAATATGCGATATGCGCAGCGATTATGAAGAAAAGTAAGGCAAAGGAGGCTCTTGTCTCTTTCACGCGAGCTCCTCTTCTTTCATCTCACTTCGTCTACGGCGAGCTGGTAACGCCAAGACAATCAAAGTGGTCATGGCTATGAATTGCAGCGATACCCAACCACGACGCGTTGTTCCATCGTGATAAATGATGAACTCGCCAGCTTCAGGAATTACGAAGCGAAGTACTCCACTATCTGTTTCTTGCGCATCAATAGCCCGGCCATTTAGAAGTAACTTCCACCTTGAATCAAACTTTTCAGTAATAATCACAGTTCCAGAAGAAGGAAGTGTTCCACTTGCTCCGACTGGACCGCTAGGTAGCGCAAGATATGTTCCATCAATTGATAAGAATGAAATGTGTGCAAGAGCGCCGGCGACTTTCCAAGTAATACCTTCGGTAGTTCTAGATGCCCGAGTGAATCCACCTACGCCATCAATGGTTCGCACTAAGTCTTTATTAAATGGCCGAGCGAGAAATACATATTTGATTCCGAACTCCGCCATGATCTGGCTCGAGTCAATTCCAGATCCGGTAACGAGATTGATAATCGCCTTGTTCACCACAGGTGATAGCCCCGTGGTTATGTCAGGTTCACCTAATTGAAGATCTCGCTCGCGCGCGACGAAGAATTTAGTTTCAGTTGGGCTGCTATTTATGACTAGAGTCTTAAATCGTTCATCTGTCTGGGCTTCTACGCTTAAGAAAGCCGGCAGCGCGGATCTCTCTTTGGTTTGTAACGGCGCTGAGGCAGCGCCTCCTACCCACCAGGCCACCGAAGCAAGTAACGAAAGAATCGAAAGTAGCGATGTGCTTCCCAAGAGCAGGTGTCGGTAATCAATCGCGCTCTCTGAGATCTTTGGTACATATTGATCAACCATCACCACGCCCGCAAGAACTGCGGCCAAGATTGGGATTACCAAAAGACTTCCAACCCATAACGGTTCTGGGATGTATTGGCCATGTCCAGCTACTTGGCGAGACCCAAAGATTGCCGCCAGGCCAATGAAGACGAGCGCGACCTCGCCTAAGCGAGCGGTCTGACTTACAAAGAGCGCAATTACTGAGATGAATAGAACTGATGGGACAAGCCAGATTGGTGGCGCGCCAACGCCGCCAGGATTGGTGAGAATTATCGATAGCACATCACCGCCAGGAAGCGGTAAACCGGGATCAAGGAGAATTCTTGATGGATGGAGCATGAGTTCAAGTGACCAGGGCGCTGTGACAATAATTGGGGTAGCGACGATTGCAATACGTCGGATGTTTCTCGAATCGAAATCCTCTTTACTTAATCGACTTGGTTCAGCATTAAAAGCAAAGACATCAAGTACTACTAATAGGAACTGCCAGATTACGATTGCTCCGAAAGTTAGTGGTGAAAATGCAAAGACGATAGTTAATAGAATCGTTAACCACCAGACTTTTCGCCAACTTAGCGACTCAAGAATCTCAAGATCTAGAAGGGCTCGCACCAACCACGGGCCAAGGACAAATAGAACGACGGTAGCTAGCCTTCCGGCATTAATTGCAGTCAATCCAAATGGAGCAAATGAGTAAAGCAGCGCAGCTCCGAGAGCAAGGTAGGGCAGATCGGTGAATTTCTTGGCCAGCAAATAAGCGCCAATAAATGCGAGCGGCACAGCTAAGACAAAGAGAATCGAGATAAAGAGTTTGGCTTTAAATCCAGTGACCAGCGTTGCTGTCCCAAGAATTGCGATCCAGGGCGGCATATTTACACTCGAACCAAGGCCCACTATGTGCCACGAGTCCACATATTGGCGGAGTAGGTCCAATCCACTAGCAGGAGTAAGCGGCATTGCACCACCCACTAAGTCCGCATATCTCCCTCTAAATGCAATCAGAGAGATTAAGAAGACGGCCATAAATGAGTTAAGGATCGGGCGTGACTTAATCGCAGTAAAGATAGAGGGCCCCTTAACGAGTTCGATATCAGCGTTTTCGGCCGCCTCATCGTTAAAGTCAATCGATGAAGTTTGAACGCTCTCTTCTCTCTTGGTGAGCGAGGTGGCGCGCCAAGTCCGAAGGAGCGCATCTCTAGTCTTTTCAATAGTTAGCGCAATTTGGGTTCCTCTTGGCGGCACGAAGCGCGCAACAACTCGAGATGAAACAAGTCGCGTTGCCTTTCGGGCTCGTCGTGCGCGAATTAGATCTTGCGGTTGGAGAATCACGAGCGCGACGGCTGCTAATTCATCTAGGGCATAACCGGGAAGTTTCGCTAACAAATATCCAATTGAACGCAATATGGCCGAACTTAAAAGTTGTAGCGCGATGATTGGTAATAGCCAAAAAGTTGAATTAGCTAGAAGTACGTATGCAGCATGGCGACGATCAAGAAGAAGTGGGCGATGAAGAAATGCATCGGTCACATCAATCTCGCGCCGTTCATTAGCGGCCGCTTCAGCATGGAATGCAATCGCAGCAGGGACGACTAGCGCCGAATGTCCTGCAGTATGAATTCGCCAACCGAGATCTACATCGTCTCGGAAGAGTGATAGCTCTTTATCGAAGCCGCCGATCTCTTCAAATACATCGCGACGGATTAGCGCGCCAGCAGTACTTACCGATAAGACTTCGGCGATTCCGCCATGTTGTCCTTGATCCTGTTCCCGGTATTCCAAGCCAGTCCACCGGGCGCCATTTCCCGCGATACTCACTCCCACTTCCAACAAATGGTTTCGGTCATACCAGCCGCGTAATTTGGGGCCGACGAGGGCGACATTTGGTTTCTCATCAATTGCCAATAACAATTCCCGGAGCGCTTCTGCTTGTGGTGCGCAATCATCATGAATCAACCAGATCCACTCAGTTACACCATCGGTAGCACGTTTAAGTTTTGTGCTGGCAAGGGCAATCTCAACTGCCAAGCCAAAGCCCGTCTCGCGTGGCGCACTTAGCGTTGTGATTCCAGCGTTCTTTAGTAACCGCGCTGAGTCATCACTTGAACCGGTATCAACTGCAATTACTTGATCTATCTCATGGCGCTGTTTTGTCAGCGATGCAACAACTTCTGGTAACCAAGTTGCACCATTGTGGGCAACGAGAATTGCAGTCACATGATGGCGTGACCGTAAGGAGTTTGAGATAGAAGTCGGCATCTCACCGCCTTGATTAAGTTAGAAGATAAGGAAAGAGATTACGCAGGTCGGCGCTTCAAGCGACGGCGTTCACGCTCTGAGAGTCCGCCCCAGATTCCAAATCTTTCATCATGGGCGAGAGCGTATTCCAGACATTCTTGGCGCACTTCGCAGGATAAGCAGACCCGCTTTGCCTCTCGGGTTGAGCCACCCTTCTCAGGAAAGAATGCTTCTGGATCGGTCTGAGCGCAGAGGGCGCGCTCCTGCCAAGAAAGCTCGACGACTTCGCCATTGCCTAATTGGATAGATGGACCGGGGTTGTAGTTCTGCTCTATACGACGAGCATCAGTCATCAGCTGAACTCCTACGACGGTGGCCGACCCCTAGGCCGGCTCAATAAGGAGAATTACACGCTTGTAAGTCGCCCGAGTCAAGTTAGGAAGGGCAAAAAGAACTCAAAATCCGAAGATTTCTCCACGTATTTTTGAACCACTTGTGACTCGAGAACCCGGTGCAATGTAGCTATTTTCAATCAATACATCGCTCTCTATGTGCGCTTTTTCGCCGACTATCGAGCCATTTACTATTGAATTTGCCTCAATTACAACTCCTGATTCTAGATAGGAGCCTTCGCCCACCTTCGAGCTCGAGTGAAGTTGAACCTCTCTCATAACTAGCGTGTGATTTATAACTTCCGGGGTTGCCTTTGAGAGCGCAGGATTTGAGATGAGATCTCGTGACGCGCGGATCATCGATTCAGGAGTTCCCATATCGATCCAATATCCACCATCAACATAGCCATAGATATTCTGACCTGAGCTAAGCAAGGCTGGAAAGGTCTCACGTTCAACGCTTACTACAGAGCCCTTTGGAATCTCTTTGAGCGCTCGGTTAGAGAAAATGTAGCAACCAGCATTGATTGTCTTGGCGATTGGGTTATCCATTTTCTCGAGGAACTGTAGGACTTTGGAGTCAGCGCTAATTGGAACGCATCCATATGCCCTTGCATCTGAGACTTCGACTAAATGCAACGTCACCGCAGCGTTGGAATCTATATGTAATTTAGCTTGAGCGGCTAAGTCATGCGCACTTAAGACATCGCCGTTGAAGATAAAGAGCGCTTCATTTTCACCTAGCTCTAGTTGTTGAGCCGCATTTGCGATAGCGCCACCTGTTCCAAGGGGCTCAGTTTCATAGGCGTATTTGATCTTTATTCCAAAACGTGAACCATCGCCAAAATATGGTTCGAAGACATCAGCAAGATAAGAAGTAGCAAGGACGATCTCACTTATCCCAGCTTCGCGCGCCTTAATGATCTGATGCTCCGTGACTGGTGCGCCCGCAATCTTCAACATCGGCTTTGGAGTTTTAGTAGTAAGTGGCATTAAGCGAGTGCCTTTGCCGCCAACCAGGAGAATCGCCTTATTTATCGGGATCATTAGCTCTTAATCCTTATCGCTGCCGCCTCGATATTTTCATCTGTTGCTGTTAGCGCAATTCGAATATGTTGGTTTCCAGAATCGCCATAAAAGCTTCCCGGAGTGACTATTACTCCCCGATCGGCAAACCAGGCAACGCAATCCCAATCGTTTCTGCCATTCGTGCACCAGATATAAAGGCCCGCTTCCGAATGGTCAATTTGATAGCCGATCTCAGTTAGAGCGCTAGCCAGCTTCCTCCTTCGAGAGCGATAGCGCTCCGCTTGTTGCGCGACATGTTGCTCGTCACCGAGGGCGACCGCCATGGCTCGTTGAACAGGTAGCGGAACCATCATGCCCATGTGCTTTCGAATTTCTAGTAGCTTCTTGATTAGCAAGCTATCGCCAATCGCAAAGGCAGCGCGATAACCAGCGAGATTGCTCCGTTTAGAGAGTGAGTGAAGCGCAATAAGTCCAGTGTTTTCACCATCCGCAAAATCGAGAATTGATCTGGCTTTCTTGGAATCTGGGAAAGGCAGATAGCACTCATCGCTTGCAACTGGAATTGAGTTATCTCTAGACCAAGCGAGAACTGATTCAATTTCACTATCGCTATGTACCCGCCCAGTCGGATTCGAGGGCGAATTTAGCCAGACTAGATCGACGCCTTCTGTGGGCCAACTACTTGGATCTATATCAACTTCGATGACTTCGGCGTGATTTAGCAGGCCACCGACTTTGTAGGTGGGATAAGCGATCTTTGGAATCAAGATTCGCTTTGCCTCTAACAGGAATGGAAGTAGTGCAACCATCTCTTTTGAGCCAATTGTGGGAAGTACATCAAAGTCTCCCGATGCTCCCAATTTCTCTCGTCCATAGCGCTCCATAGATTCGCGGAGCTCTTTACTTCCGGTTGTTACGGGGTAACTAGGCGAGTTGGCGCTTGCTCTTAATACTTCTTGGATGAAATCCGGAGTTGGATCAACTGGGGTACCTTGGGAGAGATCGATTCCACCTTGTGGGTGAGCGCGAGCCTTTTGCCCATATGGAGCAAGGGCATCCCAAGGAAAATCCGGGAGTTTCAAGAAGTCCTTATTCTGCGGGTTTCTTCTCGATTTGCAGCAACTTTGAGTGATCCTTACCGGTAGCTCCTACTTTGCTGGCGCCACCTGGGGAGCCAAGTTCATCGAAGAACTCAGAGTTAACTTCTTTAAATTCATTCCATTGGGATGGGACATCATCTTCGTAGTAGATCGCTTCGACAGGGCAGACCGGTTCGCAGGCGCCGCAATCAACGCACTCATCAGGTTGGATGTAGAGCATCCGATCGCCCTCGTAGATGCAATCGACTGGGCACTCTTCGATACAGGACTTATCTTTAACATCCACACAAGGAAGCGCGATCACATATGTCACGAGAGACTCCTCACCACTTCTTTTAAAGTTCTTTTAAAGGAGAAAAGAACCTACTTAGGCGGGTAATCGTACATAATTGAGAGATATGAAGCGCGCTGGGAGTGATGCGGCAGTTCTAAAGCCCGCCGAACACAAGTCAGAGGGGTTCAAGATTTACGACACCCTCTCTCGAGAGATAAGCGCGGTTTCGGCAAGCAATGGCGAGTTCGTCCGAATCTATTGCTGTGGCCCGACCGTCTATCGAGACGCACATGTTGGAAATCTCCGAACCTTTCTCCTGGCCGACCTAGTCCAACGAACCCTGGCTTTTGCAGGAGTTAAATCACAGTTAGTTCAGAACATCACTGATGTCGGACATATGAGTGAGGACTTTGAAGAGGACAAAATCATCGCCCAATCCAAATTGGAGAAGAAGGATCCATATTCGGTAGCGCGAGAATATGAAGCCCGATTTCATCAGGATTGTCGTGCATTAAATATCAGAGCTGCTGATTCATATCCAAGAGCAAGTGAATGTATCGACTTGATGATTGATTTAATAACCAAATTGATCGCTGACGGGCTTGCCTATCAAGGAGAAGATGGCTCGGTTTATTTCGATGCCACTCGATTTCCAAGTTATGGAGCGTTGAGTGGAAACCGACTCGATGCGCTAAAGCCCGGACATCGTTATGAATTCACCGAGGGAGGCGCCAAACGCTTTCATGCTGATTGGGCGCTTTGGAAAGCTGCGGGCTCACGTAGCGAGATGATCTGGGATACGCCATGGGGTCGAGGATTTCCCGGCTGGCACATTGAATGTTCGGCGATGTCGCTTAAATATCTGGCTGGAAAAGTTGACCTGCATATCGGCGGGATAGATCTCCGCTTTCCGCACCACGAGGATGAGCGCGCTCAATCAAACTCCCTAATTCCGGGGGGCGGTGAAGCAGTCACGCTCTGGCTACATGGAGAACACCTTCTCTTTGAGGGAAGGAAGATGTCTAAGAGTTCCGGGAATGTAGTTTTATTAAGTGATGTGATTGCACGCGGAATCGATCCACTCGCAATTCGATTCTGCTTTATGGAGAACCGATATCGAAGCCAGATGGATCTCTCTTGGAGTTCAATCCAAGCAGCTCACTTAACGTTAGAGCGTTGGCGTAAGGCTTATCAAAGCTGGTTTAAGAGCCCCGCAAATTTGAGTGAGAGAGTTAACCAATTGATAGCGGAGATCGCATCGGCATTTAACAATGACCTCGATACGCCGCGGGCCATGATTTCTTTGCGTGGGATTGAGCGTGGTGATTTTGAAGGTGGCGAGAAACGTGCGCTCTTTGAGGCGCTCAATCCGCTATTTGGATTAGATCTTCTAAAGCAGCGGGAGGCGAAGCGCCTTACAAAAGAAGCAGAAGCGCTACTTGAGAAACGCAAAGCCGCAAGAGCGAATCGGGATTTCAAGTTAAGTGATCAAGTTAGAGATGAATTATCACTCCTTGGGATCGAGGTTCGGGATACCTCCGAAGGTCAAGAGTGGAGTTGGAAAATTAATTGACTTTTCTGGAGCGGAGCGTAAACCCTATTAATAGCGCGGCTCCAAGTAGCACTAAGAGATTTCCGAAGAGATCAGCTTCAATAAGAATTTCGCCGCCATTGCCGATAGATGAAGCGCGAATGATCACAAGAACCCAGCCCGCTAGATAGAGCCAGGAATTCAATCGGGAGCGATACATCTCTCGAACTAGATAAGCACCTAGCAAAAGCGCAATCAGTGAAACTATAAGTCCAAATGGTCGATAGCTGTTATGGAGAAAAACTCCAGATACACCTACCCCGGCGCCAAATAGAATTGAAATTATTGAGCGGATCATCGAAGTTCAACCCCAGCAAATAGATCTAGCTCTCTACCCGCTTCATCAAATGGCGCGCTCTTTGAACCATGAACTAAACGGTAGAACTCTCTTCCCCAGACTTTAAATCCGAGATTATCTGAAAGGGCAAAGAATGGGCCATCTACTTCAATTTGGGTGGGGTGGGCTTTCATAGCCGCCATCTTCTTAGCTACAAATTCATCACCATTAAAAACACTGGTGACTAAGTGATCAGGGGCGGCAAAGGGAAAATCTTCAGCTTTTTCAACGCCGAAGAAATCGACCCCGGTACCTTGCATCGCCTTAATTCCCTCTTCGATTACAGATACCGGAATTGTGTTCCAGTAGATTTTTTGTATCTCCCAACCGCTCTTGGTTGCGAATTGCGCAGCTCGCATCGCTACTCGATGAGCTTGGATGTGATCTGGGTGGCCATAACCGCCATTTTCATCATAAGTAATAAGCACATGAGGCTTTACTTCCAGGATTATCTTCTCAAGATCTTTTGCAGCTTGGTCTAGGTCGGCCCGCCAAAAGACATCGCTTCTTTCATTTTGGGGCGTACCCATCATTCCGCTATCGCGATAAAGTTTTGTGGGAGCTCCTAGAAATCGAAAATCGCTAACCCCCAACTCTCTCATCGCATCGGCAAGTTCTATCTCTCGATGAGAGCCAAGTCCATCTTCTTTATCACTAGCTAGGTGGGCTAACTCTGGAACGAGAATCTCACCCTCTTCACCTCTTGTACAGGTAACCAGCGTTACATGCGCGCCACGAGCAACGTACGCAGCCATCGTTGCGCCATTGTTTATCGACTCATCATCTGGATGAGCGTGAACGAGAAGTAAGCGTGGCTTGGCTAAATTATTCATAATCTACGGATAAGCGTACCGCTAGTGATATTGGTAGCGAGGCTCTACTATGGGCGTGATGAGTGGCACAGAAATTAAGGGCGAACCGAAGTCTCGCCTTCCCCGTGATGAACGCCGGGCACAACTTTTAGTTGCAGCTCTAGAGATCTTCACTTCTTCTGGTTATCACGCTGCTTCAATGGATGAAATCGCTGAACGCGCAAGTGTGAGTAAGCCCGTCCTGTATCAACATTTTCCTTCTAAATTAGATCTATATCTCGCAGTTCTAGACCTTCATATTGATTCATTAGTCTTTGCAATCCAGAAAGCGATTGCCTCAACGCGTGATAATCGAAGCCGCGTAAAGGCAACGATTGATGCTTACTTTGGCTTTATAGAAGGGGAAGGCGAAGCTTTTCGATTGCTCTTTGAGAGCGATATGAGCGTTGAACCCCAAGTTCGAGAGCGACTTGAACGGATGACATATGACTGTGCGGTCGCAGTAAGTGCGGTCATTTCTGCAGATACCGGCCTTCCTAAAGATGAATCGATGATTCTTGCTATTGGATTGATTGGTTGCGCCCAGATCTCAGCCCGTCATTGGTTAGAAAAGGGCGGAAAGATAGACCGTTCCGGGGCGAGCGCTCTAGTAACAAGTTTGATGTGGCGCGGGATTTCTGGCTTCCCGCTCACAAAATAGCTAGAAAATGACAGGTAAGGCTCTTTCAATAAAATTGCGCCATGACAACTAAGAAGAGCAGCAAGAGCGATAGCGCCAAGAGCGAAGTAAGAGTCTCAGTCTCAGATCAGGCCCGTGAGTTAACAATCGAGGTAGCCCTAGATCGCGAAGAAGTACTCGCGCTTGTTAAGAAAGCGCTCTCTTCAAATGAACCGCTGGTTTTATCTGATGTGCGTGGCCGGAATTTCTTGATTCCCTCTGCAAAAATTAGTTCGGTTGAAGTCGGCGATAGCGCAGAACGTCGCGTTGGTTTTGCCGGTCTATAAAGATTTACAGCGCTCCCACTTCTTCAAGAAGTAAGTAGGCCAACTCCCGGAAATCTGATGATATCTGGGAGTGCGGCGAGTGCGAAAGTACCGATCGAGTCGATAGTTGCGCCTCATTTAATGCCTTGTCATCGCAAATAGAAATATCAAAGAGTTTGAAGTCCGCGGCAAAATTAGCTTTTAACTCAAGATCCCAAGTTAGCGCTCGATTCTCTAGCGCGCGCACTTGTGGCTTCTTGGGGCTCCTTCTTATGAAGTCCAGGAGGTTTAACGCGCCTCGAACCGAATGAATGCTTCCGTCTACCGGGATGATGACTTCATCGGCCAATTCGATTAAGGGTGCGATGAGCGAGCTTGGACCGCCGGGTGAATCAATCAACACAAAATCAAACTCACTTAACTCGGTCTTGATGTTCTTAAGGTGGCTAAATTCTGTGTAGAGCAATCGACTTGCGCCCGGGATTAGTGAAAATCGCTCTTCACTCTTCACTGCGATGTTCTCAAGCTTCTGTTCCCCATCGAATAACTCACGAGTTGAAAAGCGAGGATTCTCAACTCCACAAAGATATGTGAGGGATGCAGAAGGATCGCAATCTATTGCTAGAGCCCGCTTTCCATATTCTGCTATCGCGGTAGCTAAGGAATGAGTTATTGAAGTTCTTCCCACTCCGCCGGCCAGATTTGCAATCAGCGCAATCTTCATGATGCTTTATTGATCCGCTCTTTTGCACTTCTTAGCTGTGGACTCTCGCGGAACCAACTTGGTAGCGCAGATAAAGCCGTTCTAGTAGTACGCAGCGCAATATCGGTAGCGATAGTTTGGCCGGGAAGAGTTGGCCAGCCATAGAGCCGGCGCGCCCATTTAGGTAGCGAGGCGGCTGCAAGTGATGCAATTCCGCCCCAGAGTGGAGCGATTGGAGTGCCAAATCGAAGTAGTGGTGGCAAAGGTGGAAGTGCGATAAAGAGAGCTGCACGTTTAGCATCATCGCTTGCAAAAAGTTCTGGTTGAATTTCATTAAAGTAATTGTCGAGTTCGCTCTTACTTTTTGGAGTACTTGTGGCATCGATTCCTACCAGCTCGGCAAACTTAACCATCTCCGCAACATATTGATCAATCTCGATTTCGCTTAACTTCAATCCGGAGCGAAGTGCAGTATCTAAAAAAGCATCGACCATCGCCATATGAACCCATAAAAGAAGATGTGGGTCATCTAACTTCAACTTTGTATGGATTGCTCTAACCCGAGTAGCCAACTTTTCCGCTTCTTCCTTTGTGCCAAAGGTGAGCGTTCCTACATAATCACCAGTGCGCTGGAGTCTTCCCCAAGCATCTTCACGGAAGTTGGAGTGTGCAGCTACCCCCGACATCGCTCCGGGATGGAGCGCCTGTTCCAAGAGCGCCCGAATGCCACCAATTAGCATCGATGGATCAGAGTGGATTTTCCAAGTCACGCTATTTGGGGAGAAGAATCCATCCATCAGAGAAGGCCTTTTATTCCAGTCATAACCATCTCAAAAGCGATTGCAGCAGTTAACAATCCTGCGACCTTTGCAAGGAGCGCAACACCAGTCTCTTTAATGACCGAGATGATTCGCGTCGCGAACATGAGAGTTAAGCCGATAACAATATGAGCACCGATTACCGCTCCAGCTAATCCAATCCCAGTATCAGTGCCTTCGACTCTAGAAGCGAAGAGCATAATCGTCACAATTGCGCCCGGTCCGGCAAGGAGCGGAGTACCTAGTGGAACTAGCGCAACATTCTTCTCACCGCTCTTTGTTGGGTCATTCTCGATTCCCTTTAGAAGATCAAGTGAGATCAATAGCAATAGGAGTCCACCGGCGCCTTGTAGGGCCGAGATTGAAATCTCAAGGTAATCAACGATGAACTGTCCGAAAATCGCGAAGATGGTAATTATTAAAAGTGAGGTAGCAGCAGCAAGCCAGGCCATTCGAACTTGTTCCCGGCGATCACGTCCACCAACTAAAGATAGGAAAAGTGGCGCAGCGCCAGGTGGATCAAGAATCACAAGAAGCGTTACAAAAGCTTGTAGCCCAAAGGTGAGCGCAGTTAACTCATTCATCTTGAGACCACCCTCCTAACTTTGGCTCTTGCTTCTAAGCGCTCCCATTGTTCTGGATGAGTGGTGAACTCGGCTAGTTGATTCATCCTTCCTGTGCCGTGATAGTCGCTCGATCCAGTAACCACCAAATTATGCTCAATCGCCAGGCGCATCAACTCAGATCGCTCCACATCATTGTGATCTCTGTGATCAACCTCGATGCCATCCAGACCAGCTTGAATCAATTGGTTCAAGGTCCCTAGGTCAATCTTTCGTCCGCTACGCGAAGCAAGCGGATGGGCAATAACCGCAACCCCGCCCGCTTCTTTGATGAGACGTATTGCGACTTCAGGTGAAGGTGAATAGTGGTTGATGTAGAACTTTGAACCATTATGTAGAAATATATTGAAAGCCTCTTCTCGGCTAGCGACATGTCCTCGCGCAACAAGAGCATCAGCTAGATGTGGTCGACCCAAAGTTGCATCGCCGCGCTTTTGGGCATTTACCTCTTCAATTGTTATCTCTATGCCAGCTTCGTTCAGCCTTGAAATTATGCGAGACATCCGGGTAACTCGATTCTCGCGGGTCTTCTCAAACTCAGATATCAGCGGGGCGTAGTTTGGATCGAAGAGAAGTCCAAGCATGTGAATGCTCGTGCCATCCTCGCCTTGGCATGAAACTTCTGAACCAAGCACTAGCTCTAACTTCGAGTTTGACTCATGGTTCTTCAGCGCCGCTGTTGCCTCATCCCAACCACCTACAGTGTCGTGATCTGTCAGTGCGATGACATCAAGGCCCTTAGAGATGGCCTTATCGATCAATTCACTAGGTGAATCGGTCCCATCGCTTGCATTGGAGTGGGTATGTAGATCAATTAACACCAGAGAAGATTACCGGAGAAAGACGCGACACCCAAAAAGAATGAGAATCAAACCAGGAACTGTACCTAATGGTGGAAGTTGATTTAACCACCAAAAAGCAAGAATCGCGCTAACTGGAACTTCAAAGAAGACAACGAGTGATGCAATTGCAGGTGAGAGGCTCTTTAAAGTGAAATTCAAAATAGTATGTCCGAGAATTTGCGCACCAGCAATTAACGCAATCAAAAGTAACCACTCTCTCGCTTCAAAGTCAACTAACTCGGTACCAACCGCTAGTGCAAAACCAAGTGAGACCAGCGAACAAGTTAGATACGCGATCGATGTATAGGTAGCTGTAGAGACTGATTCTCTAGCGCGGGCGCCGAGAACTACATACATAGCCGCAAGGGCAGCGCAGGCAATCGCTGCAAGATCGCCCAAAAATGCTCGCCTTGAAATAGTTAGATCCACCCCGGTAATGATGACTACCCCAATAAAGGCAATCGACATCCCGGTCCAAGCGCGCTTGGGAATCGTTCCACCTAGACGTTTCACAAAATAGGCTGCGAATATCGGTTGTAGCGCAGTAAGTGCAGTTCCCACCGCTACTGATGTGTAACGCATCGCAATGAAGAATCCGATGAAATGAAGGGCGAGCGCTATCCCGGAGAGAAATGAGAACTTAATTCCAATTCTCACTTCAGGTCGTTTCAAATCTAAGTCACGGAATGCCCACGGTAGAACTAAGAAGAATCCACCAAGATTTCTCCAGAAAATAAGAGCCAATATCGGCATCGTGCTAAGTGCAATCACCGGACCTGATGTACCAATACCGATAATCACCAATGTAAGAAGACCAATCTCTCTTCCTGTTGGGAGTTTGGAGTGATCTCGGTCGCGCACGCCTCAACCGTACTATCAGTTCAAATAAATAGTTGATAACTCAGTTACTAAGCCCGAGTCGAACTCCAAGTAGCGACTTCTTTCGAACCGTGAGCTGATCGATGACGCTCTCAAACTCAAGCGCCGCTGGTGAATCTGGTTTTGCAGTTACGACTGGTTGACCGCTATCGCCACCTTCTCTAAGTGCAATATCGAATGGAATCTTTCCAAGAAGTGGCACATCAGCGCCGACTAAATTAGATAACCGCTTTGCAGTTTCTTCACCGCCACCCTCACCGAAGAGGGCGACCTTTGTATTGCTACTTTCTTGAATATAAGGCGACATGTTCTCGATTACGCCAATTATCTGTTGCTTTAGTTGATGAGCAATTCGGCCAGCGCGCTCGGCAACTTCTGCGGCTGCGATTTGTGGCGTTGTTACGACCAAGATTTCCGAGCCTGGGATTAGTTGCCCTAGCGAGATTGCGATATCACCAGTACCCGGTGGAAGATCTAGAAGAAGGAAATCTAAATCGCCCCAATAAGCATCGCTTAAGAGCTGTTCTAGTACGCGATGCAGTAGCGGGCCGCGATATGCAACCGGATCAGCTCGATCTGGCTTGAACATTTCAATTGAGACCGTCTTAACTCCATAAGCCTCAAGTGGAATAAAGGTCTGATCGATTGCAGTAGGTCGTTTGCCCTCTATACCCAAGGCACGTGGGATTGAATGACCATACACATCAGCATCTAGTAAGCCGACTTTAAATCCTCGCTGCGCTAGCGCTACCGCAAGATTTACCGTCACGCTGCTCTTGCCGACGCCACCTTTACCTGATGAGACTCCGATAACTCGAGTGAGTGATTCAGGTTGGGCAAATGGAATGAATCTCTCTCGTCCACCCCTAAGCAATTTCTTAACTCGATCGCGCTGTTCATCGTTCATCACACCGAAATTGACTTTAACGTTCTTCACTTCAGCGACCTTTAACGTCGCTTCGGAGACATCTTTCTGTAACCGATCGCGCATCGGACATCCGGTGATTGTGAGCAGGATAGAAACTTCAGCAAGACCATCGTTGAACTCAATTCGCTCGACCATGCCTAACTCAGTTATGGGGCGGTGTAATTCGGGATCAGAAACTTTTGCTAACTCACTCTCGATTGCTGACTTGATTGCTTCGCTCATAGCAAATCTGGATCTATCTTGGCGATATCTTTCAGCTCTTTACTCCGTGCCCGCGCTTCGTTTATGACTGGCTTAGTCTCTTCGAGGGCATCACCGAGCACTTTCTTAGCCAAATTCTTCGGAGTCAGATCTTTAACATCTAAATCCTCAAAGCCAGGTCCGAGATTTTTCTTTAACTCCTTCGAGGCATCGGAGGTGAAATTTCTTACCTTATGAATCATGCGCGCGAAATCTTTAGCAGCAGCTGGCAACTTATCGGGGCCAACTAGAAATAAACCTAGGACTATTAATCCAAGGAACTCGCCCATCCCGACGCCAAACATGATGTAATCCTAAGTGTCTATATCTTCGTGGCAACCAGAACGCCATCGCCGACTGGAAGGAGCATTGGCATCCAAAGTTCTCTTGCTTCTCTAATGACCTTTATCGCATCGCGAAACGCAACCGTGGCTTCATCCCGTTGGGTTGGATCGGCGACTTTTCCGCCCATTAGAGCCCGATCGATGACAAGTACGCCGCCCGGACGGAGCGAACGATGTGCGTTCTCGACATTTTCAAAGATATCCCGACTTTTTCTAAGAATAAATATGTCATAAAGGCTATCGGCGAGCTTGCCCACAATTTCAGTGCTATTTCCAGTTATCAAGCGATAACGGGAAGTCGAGATACTTGCTTCATCAAATGCCTGTTTGGCAAGGCGAGCATTTTCAACCTCATCATCTATTGAGGTAAAGAGTCCTTTATCAATCATTGCGGGGATAATCCAAAGTCCACTAACGCCAGAACCAGTTCCTACTTCGACAATAGATGATGCCCCAACAAGATGAGTCAGATAACGAAGTAGTGAGCCGACCGCAGGCGTTGTCTCATAGCTGCCGATTTCAACGCCACGTTGGCGGGCGCGCTGCATGATTTCAGTTTCGGGAATGTAGTTGTTGGCGAATGCCCTCATATCGCCGCGTTCGGAGAATGCAGATATCAAAGGGTCGATAACCATTCTGTTAAGAGGCGAACGCCAAAACCAGTTCCGCCCTTTGGATTCTCCCCCGCATCGCTTTCGGATCTAGCGGGTCCTGCGATATCCAAATGAATCCAATTGCGCTTTCCAGCAAATCGCTCCAGGAAGAGCGCAGCAGTTACCGAACCAGCTTGGAATTTAAACTTGTTTCCTAAATGATTTAGATCAGCGATATCGCTCTCTAGGGCAATTCCATAATCATCGATTAGAGGCATATGCCAGATTCGATCGCCTATGTATTCACCAATCTCATTTAAAGCGCTCGCAACTTTTACATTACGCGTATACATAGCTCCATATTGGCGACCAAGTCCCAAGGTGGCAGCTCCGGTCAGTGTGGCAATATCGACTAGGTAATCTGGATTTAGATTCTTATCGGCATAAGCGAGGCCATCGGCAAGAACTAATCGCCCTTCTGCATCGGTATTTAATACTTCAACGGTGGTTCCGCCGTAATGCTTAATCACGTCACTTGGACGTTGAGAGGTGGCAGAAAGAGCGTTTTCTGCCAACATCAATAGCCCCGTAACTTTAACTTTTAGTTTCAAATCCGCGGCGGCAGCAACCGTCATCAAAACCGCAGCAGCGCCAGCCATATCGCTCTTCATTGGCGCCATCAGATCGTATGGTCGTTTTAATGAAACTCCACCGGTATCAAATGTGATTCCTTTTCCAACTAACACCACGTGAGGTGATTTCTTTCCACCTTTCGGCGCATAGGAGACTTCAACGAATCTAGGTGGGTTCTTTCGGCTCGAATTTCCAACCGCCCTTAATCCACCAAACTCAGCGAGTTCCCTACCAGAGCGCTCCTTGATTTTTAGATCGGGGCACTTACAAATAGCGCGTGCTTGGGAAGCAATCCATTCTGGAGATTTGATATTTGAAGGTGTGTGGATCAGGTCGCGCGCTTTCCATGTCGAAGCAACAAGAACCTCACTCCGCTTTACTACCGCAGCAAAGTCACCAGCAAGAGTGAATGATGGAGTCTCAACCTTCTTCTCTTTATCGGCAGCGCCCTTTGTGCTCCATGAATAAGTAGAAAGCGCTAACGCGTTTAGATGAACTAGTGCTTGATTTGAATTCTCAGCGCAGAGCGATAAGAGGTGAGACGTAGTAGCTTTAACTTTTCGACCAAGAATCGTTCCCACCTTACGTAAATCATTTGAGCTAGCCTCACCAACTCCAATTAGATAAATTCGGGCTAGCTTTTTCTTACTTTCATTTAGCGGAATCTCGATTAACTCACCGAGCTTTGCCGAGAATGACTTACCGGCTTTGTCGATCTCTTCTTGAAGATTTAGATCAAATTCACTTTCGATAAATTTTCGCCATTTCTGATTTATGGCTATCTCGCCCGTTAAATTAACTGGGAGTGCGAGATGGGTTATTCCTTTTAGCGACTCTCCCGATGGATTTTGGATCTTGCGCGATCCCAGTTTCGGGATGGGTCGATTCACTTCTTGATTAGCGAGACCGCTGTGTTCAAGACATCCGCGAGATTGCGTGCTTCCTCTTGATTGAGTTCCACAACGAGTCGGCCGCCACCCTCCAGCGGTATCCGCATGACCAAGCTACGAGCTTCCTTCGTTACTTCCATAGGTCCGTCGCCAGTGCGGGGTTTCATGGCTGCCATTTCGACCTCTTTCGTGATCAGCTCGCATTGCGGTTAGCTAGCAATGCAGGGAGCGAATTATCGCGCATTCAGTCAGTTGAGGGGAAATCGAAGCTCTCGCGCAGGCGGGCGCGACCTGAGGCAAGGACGGCGGATACGGAGCGCTCCGGGACCCCGATTTTGATGGCGATTTCGCTAGTGGAGAGATTCTGTCCAAAGTAAAGGAGCAAGATGATCCGCTCTTCAACTGGTAAAGAGGCAATGAGCTCTATAACAGTTTGTCTCTTCTGCTCCGCCACGCGCTAAGGCTACAAGGCTCACCTTACGCACACCGAATACTCACCGCAGGGCGCTAATTAAAGGTTCGTGCGAATTTCCTAAGCGAGAAGTTAACTGTGAGGAGAATGAAGGGCTTAATCAGCACGAGGATTAAGGATGGAGCCTTTATCTCTTCATACCAATCAAATCGAGTTTTATCTCCTAGATCAACTAATCGAAATTCGCCAATCCCCTTTATCACTCTTCCGTAATGATCAACTCGGCAAAAGTGTGGTGGTTCCCAAGAGGTCACCTTCATCTTATCTAGTACTCCAAAAGGTCCAATCCCAGTGAAGGCTTCGATTGTGGTTCCAATTCCAGAGTCATCAGCTCCTTGATCCGATGCGCTCACATGAGTCAACGCCATCCAATCGCCCTGCTTCTCCCATTGCACTAGTGCGCGCCAAACCTGATTGACTGGAGCATTGATCGTGACTTCTGCATAGAAATCTTTAAGCACGATGCTCGCTCTCAAGATGGCTAATTGATTCAAGCGGATTAGTGCACCACTTAACTAATTCATGTTGACCGGGCTTTAAAAGATTCTTCTCGGTCAAGTCTGCGAGCGCACTTCTAAGCGAGTCATAAGTTCCATCTTGATCAAGCACAGAAATTGGCTTGCCGTGAAATCCTAGATATCTTCCCACCCAGATTTCAAAGAGCTCTTCTAGAGTTCCGAGTCCTCCTGGAAGAGCGATGAAACCATCAGAAAGTTTTTCAATCAATCCCTTCCGCGCCCGCATATCTTCAACAACATGCATCTCGTGGGCATCGCCATCAATAAATTCGACATTGGTTAGCTTCTCCGGAATAACTCCAATTGTGTAGCCACCTAGGGATCGCACACCTTTAGCCACCTCGCCCATTACAGAAATGGCGCCACCGCCCCAAACGAGTTGATGGCCGGCTTTTGCGATCTCCTCGCCAAGGGTGAAACCAATCTTTAGCGCGCTCGATGAAACAGCAGTAGATGATGCGCAGTAGACGGCAATCTTCACCCGCGAACTCTAGAGCGTTGGTACCTTTGGCACATGTCCATCGCTTACGGCCACGGCTTGGTTTCGAAATCAAAGAGTGGCGCGATCCTCGATGCCGATTTCAAAGTTCTCGGGTTGGGAAAACTAAGTAGTTCATCCGCTCCAGATCTTGCGAACCTTGCCTCCGTCGATGAGATTCGGGGCGTTCGACGCGAACCAATCGCGATAGAAATCGACTTAGGAGCTGCCCCAAAAGACGTTCCAGATGCTTATCTAAGGCTTCATCTTCTCTCACATCGAACCATCAAGCCACATGGAGCAGTTCTAGATGGAATCTTCGGAATACTTAACAACGTTGTCTGGACCTCGGTTGGGCCATGTGAATTAGCCGGCTTTGAGAGCGTAAGAGAACTTCTTAAGAATAAATATGGTTCATTCACGATTTACTCAGTCGATAAATTCCCACGTATGGTCGATTATGTAATCCCAGAAGGTGTGCGAATCGCAGATGCGGATCGAGTACGACTTGGAGCACATTTAGCAGCTGGCACAACCGTTATGCATGAAGGATTCGTTAACTTCAATGCTGGCACGCTTGGCGCATCTATGGTCGAGGGGCGAATCTCAGCTGGCGTTGTTATAGGAGATGGAAGCGATATTGGTGGTGGCGCTTCAATTATGGGCACGCTAAGTGGCGGCGGTAAAGAAGTAATCTCGATTGGTAAGAAGACGTTACTCGGTGCAAATTCAGGAGTAGGAATTTCTCTTGGAGATGAGTGCGTTGTTGAAGCTGGACTTTATTTGACCGCAGGCTCGATTGTGCTACTGCCTGATGGCAAGGAAGTTAAGGCGCGTGAATTATCAGGAGCAAATGGTTTGTTATTCCGAAGAAATTCCAAGACTGGTTCTATTGAAGCATTATCCCGAAGCGGAAGCTGGGGCGGATTAAATAGCGTTCTGCACTCAAACTAAACTTAAGCGTTACAGAAAACCCCTTCGTAAACTGGGTTCGGCTTACATTCTGGTACGAAGACTGGATAAATAATTTCTTGGAGATTGCTTTTTAGCCAAGTTGAGGGAAGTTTTGTTCTGGAGCGGAAGACCTCGCCAGTAAGAGTGCTCCGCTTACCTTCAGATGAATATGCTGAGATTGCCATAACGCTATTTGTCTGGCTTATGGAATCAATCGTAAAAGCGATGACATCAGGAAGGCTAAATGCCTGGGCCATCATGGTTTGCGGAACGCTGCGGGTCCACATGTAATAACGTGGATTTATCTTTGGATCTAAGCTCCACGGATCTGGGACGCCAAGAAGATAAGCGAATTCAGATCCCCAGACGTCCTTGATGTTCTGGGTCTTGCCACCACTAGAGGAAAAGTAGAAAGCATTTATTGGAAGGCCGCCTTGCGTTATCACCAGAGCGCTCTCGGAATCCACATAAGTTCGATTTACAGCTTCGCGCCAGAGAATTCCATAATCAATCCGATTTACCTTTTCATCTTCCTTGGAATAGCCGACAAAATTCTGATCAACGGTAGTGCTATAGATATTGCAATCACACTCACTTCGAATTCGACCTATCTTCCCTAGAGCATAGGTACGAGCTGAAATGACCTGGGCCTCGAGTGATGCTGGTGGCCATGATGACGGAACCTCACCAATTCCATATAGATATTCATCATGTAACCGCAATGTGGTTGTGACGGCAAGATATGAAGTCAGCTTTGTTGTGACGCTCTTAAAAGTCATTTGGCCGTATTTGTATCTACCGCTCTTATCACCGCTCTTGAAAGCAATAACTGAGTTAGGTTCCCACCTGATAGTCCAAGATTGATTAGGGGGTAGCGGGGCAAACTTTGCTGTCGGTGAAGTTAGGAATGGCACGATTTGGCCAGAAAAATTTGTAAAGGTTGCAGTTACAGTTCCATCGTACTTTCCATATGGCTCAGGGTTTTCAGTGGATGGAATATCTCCTTGGTAGAGGCTAAAAGCACCGCTGGATTTTTCGATGCTTATCGATGCTGAAGTTGCTTGGTTTGCGATATTTACTCTGATGAGATGGTTATCTAGGAATGGAGTCACTTCAGTGCCCGGGTAGTAATGGCTCAAGATCTCTCTAGCGGTCTTGCCCTCTAGCGCTTGTCCGCGCGCGCCAATCTGACTCATTCCGACGCCATGTCCATAACCTGAACCCACAAATAAGAATTCCGCAGGGATAGTTGTGGTTGCGCGAGAAAGTGGCTGGATAGTTGAGATTAGCAGGATTGCCACCAATAGCGTGCGCCACTTCATGCTTATTAGGGTACCGGAGCTAGTGGTTTAAGAATTGGAAATCAAGGTGCGTGGTGATGTGATGAAACCAATTCCCCAGGAAAAATGCATGATTATCAAAACAAATGGCAGCCTAATTCTTTCTACCCAGCTCTTTCCAATTATCAACGCAGCAATCAAGATGGCTCCCAAATAAATAATTGCTGGGATAAAAAATATTGGCGCTAAGAGCGTTCCTAATAGGAGTGAGAAGGTTTGGAGAAATATATTTATTGGCGGAGCGAGGTATCGGAAATTAGCGGTGCCTTTATGGTGGCGCGATACCGCTGCGCGCCATCTTCCATACTCAAAATATTGTCTTGCCAGTGATCTAAAGGTGGAACGAGGTCTATAAGTAACCGTCAATTTTGGATTGAACCAGATCACTCCTCCTTTTTGGCGGAGGCGATAATTCAATTCCCAATCCTGTGCTCTGGTAAACCTAGCGTCGTAACCACCAACACCAATTAACGCCGAACGTTTGAATACTCCCAGATAAACAGTATCGACACTTCCGGCACTTCCGCCGGTGTGAAATCTAGATGCTCCCACACCTATTGGTGAACGCATTGCTCGTGCAACCGCTCTTTGAAATGGCGTAATTCCTTCAGCGGCCATAACTCCACCAACATTGACTGCACCAGTCTCTTTTAATGTGAGTACTGCCTCGCGAATGTAATCTGGTCTGATCGAGGAGTGGCCATCGACTCTCACAACAATTTCGTGGCTCGTTGCCGTGATTGCCGAATTCAATCCATCAGGAGTTCTTCCGCTGGTGTTATCAATCACCTTGATTCGGGAATCACGTTGAGCAAGTGAATCCGCAATCTCTCTCGTTTTATCTCGAGATGGCCCTACGGAGATTGCAATCTCTATCGCCCCGGAATATTGCGAATTGAGCACGGCGGTAATTGATTCTTCAAGATGAGCAGCTTCGTTGACGACGGTGAGGATTACCGATACGGGTGGCTCAGTTGCGCCGTGGGAATTATCACCCAGGAATTTCTCATCTCTCATAACGGATAAACGCTATCGCTTCATTACTCTTGCCGAGTGACTTCACCCCGCGCGATTCGATTCTTCACCATACTTTCGATATCAATCGTCGCGCTATCGGGAATCACCTGGTTGGGATTGGGACGAATAACCGCGGCTATTCCCAAGCTTGATGTCTTTGCCGGCTTAGAGGATCGCCCCAAGAAAGAATCCTCTGCAATCAATTATTTAATTGTCGGCTCCGATACACGAGAGGGTTTAACGCGAGAAGAAACGAGAAGACTGAGAGTCGGTAGCACTGCTGTGGCGGCAGGAAAACGCTCCGACACGATGCTCTTAGTTCATATTTCCAAGAAACGCGATAAGGCTGCGATTATCTCTATTCCGCGTGATTCATTTGCGCTAATCCCGGAACACAAATCACTTACCTCGGACAAGATAATTCCTGCTACCTACTCCAAAATTAATTCCGCATATAACTGGGGTGGCGCTTCATTATTAATTGAGACCTTTGAAGATATGTCTGGACTACATATTGATCACTATGTAGAGATTAGCTTCGTTGGATTTGTTCGGATGGTAGATGCGCTCGGCGGCGTTGAGATTTGTACCAAGCGGGATATAAATGATCCTAAAAGCCACCTCTCACTTCCTGCTGGAACGCATGTTTTAGATGGAGTCGACTCGTTGAAGTATGTCCGCACTCGTACCTTTGACGGTTTAGGCGACATAGGAAGAATGAAACGGCAACAAGAGTTTGCTGGCGCGATGCTAAGAAAGGCGACCAGCGCTGGAGTACTTCTAAATCCAATCAAGCTACTTGATTTCATAAACTCCGCACTCGCGAGCGTTACTACCGATAGCGGGCTATCTCAAGGTGATCTCTTAACGCTAGGCAAGCAATTGAGAAATCTTTCGGCTTCAAATGTCAGAACACTCACTATTCCGTTGAAGTATTACAACTACAACAAGAACGGTGTATCTGCGGCTGTTCTCTGGGATCCCGAGCTCTCTGCTGAACTATTTGAACGTATCAAAAATGATGATGCGTTGATCGATAAAGTCCGCCCCGAGCCCTCGGCATCTCCAACTCTGGTAGATAAATTTGGAACTAAGACCGCATCTGATAATCCCTGCAATGAATCGAAGGGATAGTAGGTTTCGGCTATGAAGTTATCTGTGATTGGTACCGGTTATTTAGGCGCCACCCATGCCGCTGCGATGGCTTCGCTAGGCTTTGATGTAGTCGGTGTTGATGTAGACCCAAAGAAAATTGAGTTACTTAAGGTTGGCAAGGTTCCATTCTTTGAGCCAGATCTAGAGGATCTTCTTATCGCTGAAGTTAACTCCGGAAGGTTGAAGTTCACCACTGACTTCTCCGAAGCAAAAGATTACGATGTCCACTTCATCTGTGTAGGAACGCCACAGCAACAAGGCTCTCTCGCCGCGGATATGAAGTATGTAGATGCCGCACTTGATGCGATCGCGCCACACGCAAAAACTGGCTCACTCATTGTTGGAAAGTCAACGGTCCCAGTAGGAACAGCAGAGCAACTCTCCAAAAGATTACGCGAGCTTGGTTCAAAGGCAGAGTTGGCATGGAACCCGGAGTTTCTCCGTGAGGGTTTCGCAGTTGAAGACACGCTTCGCCCGAATCGCTTAGTGGTTGGCGTTACATCAGATAGCGCTGAAGAAATCTTAAAGCGCGCTTATAAACCCTTACTAGATAACAATGTTCCGTGGATCCGGGCGGATCTTCCAACAGCTGAATTAGTTAAAGTTGCCGCTAACTCCTTCCTCGCTACAAAGATTTCATTTATAAATGCGATGGCAGAAATCTGTGAAGCAGCTGGTGGAGATGTAACTGTGCTTGCTAAAGCAATCGGTTATGACCCTAGAATTGGCTCAAGATTCTTACAGGCAGGAATTGGATTCGGCGGTGGTTGTCTACCTAAAGATATCCGCGCCTTTATGGCTCGCTCCGAGGAGCTGGGTGCGAAACAATCACTGGAATTCCTCCGCGAGATTGACTCTATTAATCTCCGCGCCCGCCAACGAATGATCGATTTAGTCCGGTTGGATTTGGGAGCTGATCTAAAAGGAAAACGGATTGCAGTATTAGGTGCGGCATTTAAGCCTGAAAGTGATGATGTTAGAGACTCCCCTGCGTTAGATATTGCCGCCCAGGTAGCAGCTGCTGGCGCGGATGTTTATGTATTCGATCCAAAGGCCAACTCAAATGCCAAATTACGTTTTCCAGCGCTGAACTACTCCCACTCAGTTGAGGAATGCTTGAGTGGAGCGGAGATAGTTCTACACCTCACCGAGTGGAAAGAGTTCCGGGCCTTGGATCCAATAAAGGTAAAGAGCTTGGTGGCCCGCCCAAATATCATCGATGGTCGTAACGCCTTAGATAAAGCCGCTTGGGAGAGCGCTGGTTGGCACTTCCGCGGCTTAGGGCGCGCTACTCGTTAATCACGCCTTCTAGGTAATCAATGGCATGACTTACCTCTTCGAATAAATCTCTATCTCCTTGAAGCGCTACATAACCGGTATGGCTAGTTGCTTTAACTATTCGGTATCCAGGTTCGTGGGCAAAGAGATGACGAAATGGTTCTGTCATATCTAGATTTCGTGGCACATCGAAATTCATTACTAAAAACTCTTGGGTAACAAGCTCGGTTCTACCTAGTGGAAGTTCATTAGCCGAGCGGACAGCATTTTCAAAAACTGAGGTTTGTGCGTATTCAATACTCCAGATGGAATCGAAGGAAATGACATCACTAACTTCAATAAACTCACCACTAAGTGTGAACCTATAGGTAGCAACTCCAGTCTGATTAGAACTCTTAGCTCTCTCGTTGACTACGATTTGCAGTTTCTTTAGAAGCTCTTGGTTAGCTTGAGTAGGTTTTGTGACAACTCGGTTACGAAACTTCGCGACGCTAATTGCGGGATATGTCGCTAGTTGAGTCCGGGCAGAATTTATAGCGACGATGGCTAAATGTTCATTGCTGGGAATCGAAGTGGTTTGAGGATCTAAGTGGACTTCTAGACCAAGGCTCTCGGCAGCACGAGAGATAAATGCCGCTAAGTCCACATCTACCTTGATTCGATGGCTCATAATGTGAAGATACCTCAAGATAGAATCGCGCCTTCTATGTTGCCCAGAATAGTTCTTGCTTCTGCCTCGCCCTCTCGGCGCCGCCTTCTTGAGAGCAGCGGAATAACCCCTGAGGTGTTAGTAAGCGGGGTCGATGAGGAAGATTCAGCATATGAGCCACTCTCTCCAAGTGAACTCGTTCTCGCACTTGCGATCGTCAAGGCGCATACTGTTAAGAATTTAGTTAAGTACCCTGCGCTAGTTATTGGGTGTGACTCTACTTTTGAATTTGAAGGTGAATCACTCGGTAAGCCGCTAACCAGAGAGCGAGCAATCCAGCGAGCTAAGTTATTACGGGGAAATTCTGGCGTTCTGTATACCGGTCATTGCATCATAGATACAGAGAAGGAAGTAGAAATAAGTGATATTGCTGCAACGAGAGTTCACTTTGCAGATATGAGCGATGCTGAGATTGAGGCCTATGTTGATACTGGAGAACCGCTAAATGTTGCTGGTGGCTTCACTATCGATGGGAAGAGCGCACCATTTATTGCCCGAGTGGAGGGTGAGACTTCGAATGTAATTGGTTTATCACTTCCATTACTAAAGCGGGCTATTACCTCACTTGGCTATAACTGGTTTGATTTCGTGACGAGAAAGTAATGACTATCTACGCTGCCTATGGATCAAACCTTGATCCACGCCAGATGTTGCAGCGCGCTCCCCACTCGCCACACTTAGGAACTGGTTGGATTCGCGGCTGGCGCGTCACTTTTGGTGGTGAAGAAATAGGTTGGGAAGGTTCGGTGGCAACGCTGGCAGAAGATCGCCATGCTTCAGTCTTCGTTTCCATCTACGACTTAACAAAACAAGATGAATCTGCGCTGGATGAATGGGAAGGTGTCACTACTGATCTCTATCGAAAAATCAGGGTGAGAGTAGAGACGATGACGGGTGCGCAACTCTGTTATGTCTATGTATTGAACTCATTTGAAGGTGGAAAGCCATCTCAGCGCTATCTGGAGATCATGATTGCAGCCGCAATCGAAGCTGGTGCGCCTGATGATTACATTGCCGAACTTAGAGAACGAGCGATACGGTAGGCAGATGTCAGATCAAATCTCGCAACCGCTCGTAGCAGCTCAGAGCGCTGCAAAAGAGATTGCAGAAATAACCGGTAAAGCAAGCCACGAAATGTCTTTTACCCTCGGTTCTGGGTGGAGCGATGCAGCAAGCATCTTTGGCGAGCCGACTCACAAGATTGAGATGTCAAAGTTAACTGGCTTCGCGACATCTACCGTCGCGGGACATGGCGGCCATATATCTTCTTATACGATCAACAACAAGAACATTCTTATCTTTTTTGGTCGAACTCACCTCTATGAAGGTAAGGGAATAGATGCAGTCGTCCATGGCACAAGAACTGCGGTTAGCGCAGGCGCAAAGATTGTTGTGCTTACCAATGCCTGTGGTGGTATCAATCCAAATTACTCAGTTGGCCAACCGGTCTTGATTAGAGATCACATCTCACTTACTGGAATTTCGCCGATAAAGGGCGCGAATTTTGTAGATTTAACAGATGTCTATAGCGCTCGGCTTCGAGCACAGCTCAAGTCCTATGATCCAACGCTTGCTGAAGGTGTCTATGCGCATTGGCCTGGACCCACTTATGAAACGCCGGCTGAGATTAGAATGATTGGAATCTTAGGCGCTGATCTCGTTGGAATGTCTACGGTTCCTGAGGCGATTGCTGCACATGCAATGGGAGCTGAGGTAATTGGTATCTCACTTGTAACTAATCCAGCAGCTGGATTGTCAAAGAATAAATTAAGTCATGAAGAGGTAATTGCTGCTGGAAAAGCTTCTGCTGAAAAAGTTGGCAAACTCCTTGAGAATCTATTGAAGGTTTCATAGCCATGGCTAGTGAGCTCAGCGACGAATTGAGGGGCGAAGTCTTGGCCTGGATCGCAGAAGATCCAGATCCAAAGACCAAGTCCCTTCTTCAAACTTGGTTGGAATCTGGAGAAGTTGCGGATATACAGGCTTGTTTCCAAGGTTTTCTTGAGTTTGGTACGGCCGGAATACGTGGCCCGCTAGGACCTGGGCCATCTCGAATGAATCGCGCCGTTGTATCGAAAACTGCCTATGGAATCGCAACCTTCATGCGCATGAATTCACTTAAGTCAATCGTTATTGGACGAGATGCCCGCTATGGCTCAGAAGATTTCACTCGTGATACCGCTGAAGTTATGAGTGGCGCTGGTTTCGAAGTTTTTGTACTTCCTCGCCCACTACCAACTCCAGTCCTTGCATATGCAGTTCGAAAGCTTGGTTGCGATGTCGGAGTGATGGTCACTGCAAGTCACAACCCACCACAAGATAATGGTTACAAGGTTTATCTTGGCGGGACAGTAAAGGGAGTTAGATATGAAGGCTCCCAAATCATTTCACCGACCGATAGTGAGATTTCTGCAGAAATCGCTAAGACTCCAAAGCTGAATACCGTTAAACGCGGCACTGAGTGGACCATCCTGGGCGAAGAAATAGTTAATGAATATGTCCAGGTCACTTCAAAGTTGGCGGGCGCTCCAGAGAAATTGAAGATTGTCTATACCGCCATGCACGGAGTGGGTAAAGAAACGCTCCTTAAAGTTTTTGCAGAAGCTGGTTTTGAGCAACCGACTCTCGTTACCGAACAAGCCGAACCAGATCCCGACTTTCCCACCGTGGCTTTTCCCAATCCAGAAGAACCAGGCGCAATTGATCTCTCACTAAAACTTGCTCGCGAAGTAGGCGCAGACCTAGTAATTGCTAATGATCCAGATGCCGATCGTTGTGCAGCTGCAATTGATGATGGTGGTTGGCGGATGCTTCGTGGTGATGAAGTTGGTGCGCTACTCGGTGAGTATCTTGCTAGTAAGACAACTAGCGGCAACAACGTCCTTGCCAATTCAATTGTCTCCTCTTCAATTCTCAAGAAAATCGCCGCTGCTTACAACCTACCCTTCACAGAGACGCTTACTGGCTTTAAATACCTCGCTAAAGTCGAGAATCTCCGCTTTGGCTACGAAGAAGCGCTTGGTTATGCAGTCGATGCCAACTCGGTAAATGACAAAGATGGAATCAGCGCGGCCCTTGTTATTGCCCAACTCGCGGCGGATTTGAAGCGCCAAGGAAGAACGATTGCAGATTACCTAGATGAGATCTGGAAAAAGTATGGATTTCATGGGACCAGACAGATTTCGGTACGCACGAAGAGCATTTCAGATATTGAAACCATAATGGGTAAGTTAAGAAATAGCCTTCCTGTTGAGATTGGTGGTTTTAAGGTCACATCCTTTGATGATTTAGAGAGACCAAGCGATGGCCTTCCACCGACTAATGGAGTAAGAATCTGGCTTGATGGAAAGTATCGGGTGATAGTCCGCCCGAGTGGAACTGAGCCCAAGATGAAGTGCTATATCGAAGTGGTTACTAAGACAAATGGGGAATCTTTACCGATTCTAGATACGCTCGAGCGTGAATTCCGAACTCTTATGGCGGTAGCGTAAGCACATGAGCGAATTAGGTAACAAGCTAATTGATGGCTCAGAAAGTTCGCTAAGAGCTTTTCTAGATAACTTACCGGGTGTAGATAAAGTCGGCGCTGAAGGTCGAGCTGCCATGTTGGGCACAAGAAGTATAAAGACAACAAGTAAAGCGAGAGCAATCGATCTTGCGATTAGCATGGTTGACCTAACAACTTTAGAGGGCGCAGATACTCCAGGAAAAGTTAGATCGTTATGCGCCAAAGCGCTTCGACCAGATCCGAGCGACTTAAAAGTGCCCCATGTGGGAGCAATCTGCGTCTACAACGATATGGTGAAGGTTGCTCGAGATTATCTTGATTCGATTGGTGGCCAATCAATCCCAGTTGCTGCAGTCTCGACCGCATTCCCATCTGGAAGAGCCTCTATGGAAGTTAAGTTACGGGATACGCAAGATGCGATTGAATCTGGCGCATCTGAGATTGATATGGTGATAGATCGAGGTGCGTTTTTATCTGGAAAGTTTGGATCAGTCTTTGATGAGATTAGGGAAATCAAAGCTCTATGTGGCGAAAAGGCCCATTTAAAGGTGATTTTGGAGACGGGCGAACTGGCAACTTATGACAATGTCCGAAAAGCCTCCTATCTGGCGATGCTCGCTGGAGCCGACTTCATCAAGACAAGTACTGGAAAAGTTTCGCCAGCCGCCACTCCGCCAGTCGTGCTGGTTATGCTCGAAGCAGTCCGTGACTTCTTTGCCCTTACGGGTAAGAAGATCGGCGTTAAGCCCGCTGGTGGTATTAGAACTACAAAGGATGCAATCAAGCAACTCGTTCTAGTTAATGAGACGACCGGTCCCGAGTGGCTGACTCCCAAACTCTTCCGAATTGGTGCGAGCGCCCTACTAAATGATCTTCTAATGCAGCGGATGAAGCTAAGTAATGGCCGATATTCAAGCGCCAATTATGTTACGGTGGATTAATAATGAGCGCTGATATCTTCGAATACGCACCCGCTCCCGAATCCCGGGCCATCGTGAAGTTAAATAGTGAATATGGACTTTTCATTAATGGTAAGTGGGTCTCGCCACAATCGAAGAAGAAATTTTCCTCAATAAATCCAGCTACCGAAGAGGTGTTGGCCAAAGTTTCCCAAGGTAACCAGGCTGATGTTGATAAAGCTGTTAAAGCAGCTCGAGCGGCCTATAACAAGGTCTGGTCAAAAACCAAACCAAAGGAGCGTGCCAAGTACTTATTTAGAATTGCACGGCTTCTTCAAGAGCGTGCTCGCGAGTTTGCAGTCTTGGAATCACTTGATAATGGAAAGCCCATTCGCGAGACGCGCGATGTAGATGTCCCGTTATCAGCAGCTCACTTCTTCTATCACGCTGGTTGGGCCGATAAGCTCGAATACGCTGGTTACGGTGATAATCCAAAACCGTATGGTGTAGTCGCCCAGATAATTCCGTGGAACTTCCCATTACTCATGCTTGCTTGGAAGGTCGCTCCTGCACTCGCAACCGGAAACACCGTCGTGCTAAAGCCGGCAGAAACAACCCCGCTAACAGCGCTGCTTTTTGCTGAGATTTGCCAGCAGGCTGAGCTTCCAGCTGGTGTTGTAAATATCGTTACCGGCGATGGCGCTACAGGTGCCGCACTTGTGAACCATGGCGATATCGATAAGGTCGCATTTACTGGATCAACTGAAGTTGGAAAGGCGATTGCCACATCAATTGCAGATCGAGGTATTCCGGCAACGCTAGAACTTGGTGGCAAGGGCGCAAACATAGTCTTTGATGATGCCCCGATTGATGAGGCGGTAGAGGGAATCATCAACGGAATCTTCTTTAATCAGGGCCATGTCTGTTGCGCCGGTTCACGTTTATTGCTTCAAGAAAGTATTGTCGATGACTTCTTAACTAAGTTGCAATCGCGAATGGCAAAGATTCGAGTAGGAGATCCGCTCGATAAGAACACAGACCTGGGCGCGATTAACTCAGCTGCTCAGTTATCAAAGATTAAGGAACTCTCTGAATCAGGAACAAAGGAGGGAGCAAATATCTGGAGCGCTCCATGTTCTCTGCCTGCAAAAGGTTTCTGGTATCCCCCAACTATTTTCACCGGCGTCACTCAAGCCCATCGAATTGCACGTGAAGAGATATTTGGTCCAGTCTTATCCGTTCTAACATTCCGCACCCCACAAGAAGCGATGGAGAAAGCGAATAACACTCCATATGGTTTATCTGCTGGTATCTGGACTGAGAAAGGCTCCAAGATTCTCTGGGCTGCGCAACAGTTAAAAGCTGGCGTTATTTGGGCTAATACCTTTAATAAATTTGATCCAGCTAGCCCATTTGGTGGCTATAAGGAATCGGGCTGGGGCCGTGAAGGTGGTCGCCATGGTTTGGCGGCTTACATCAAGGGGGCAAAGTAATGCGAATTGATGTGATGAAGACCTACAAACTTTATATCGGAGGGACTTTCCCTAGAAGTGAATCAGGACGCTCATATGAGCTGAAGGATAAGAAGGGCAATTTCATAGCTAATCCGGCGCTGGCTTCTCGTAAGGATCTCCGTGATGCAGTTGTTGCAGCAAAAGCGGCCTTTTCAGGCTGGTCACATGCGACTGCATACAACAGAGGACAGATCCTTTATCGGATGGCCGAGATGCTTGAAAGTAGAACTGAGCAATTTGTTGCTGAGATAAAGGCTCTCGAAGGCGTCTCTGATTCGGTTGCTCGTAAGCAAGTTCAAGATTCGATTGATTTATGGGTTTGGTACGCCGGATGGAGCGACAAGATTTCAACTACTTCCGGTGGCACAAATCCAATTGCTGGTCCGTACTACAACTTCACTATCCCAGAACCACTCGGAGTCGTTGGCGTGATTGCCGATGAGAAGGAATCACTTTTAGGAATAACAAGAGGCCTCGCGCCAGTCATCACAAGTGGAAATACCGCCGTCTTAATTGCAAGCGAGCGACTCCCCTTATCGGCAATATCTCTTGCTGAAGTGATGGCCACAAGCGACCTCCCGACCGGTGTTGTCAACATTCTTACTGGAAGCAAGAGTGAGTTGATTCCTTGGTTGGCTAGCCATATGGAAGTAGATGGACTAGATATCTCAGGTGCTGAAAAGAAGCTAGATGGAGAGATAAAGAGAGCCGGGACTGAAAACCTTAAGCGGATTTATCGTTTTGAAAAAGATGCCTCGTTAAAGCGCATCTTGAGTTTTACAGAATATAAGACAGTCTGGCACCCAATCGGTATCTAAACAATCTTTGTAATAACTAGCGGCAAACTTTCTGCAACTGAAGTACCGATAACTACCGCTCCATCTAATGCTGCTTCAGCTCTTTCAAATCGAGCGGCTTCATCAGTGTGAAGCGTAAAGATCGGATCGCCCTTCTTGACTAGGGCTCCTGGTTTGGCATGAATCTCAATACCTGCGCCAGCTTGGACCTTCTCGCCTTGTCGCTCTCGACCTGCGCCAAGACGCCAAGCTGAGATACCAACTTGAAGCGCGTTCATACTTGAGATTAGGCCGTCACTTTGCGCGGTTATTACTTTCTTTTCTCTAGCGATGGGAAGTGGAGCATCTGGATCTCCGCCCTGGGACTTCACCATCCGGCGCCAATGATCCATAGCGCTTCCGTCTTTTAGCGCCGCTTCTGGGTCCTTGCCATTTACTCCTGCAGCATCAAGCATTTCTCGGGCAAGAAGCAGGGTAAGTTCAACAACATCAGCCGGTCCACCGCCAGCAAGAACTTCAACTGATTCGCGCACCTCAAGTGCATTTCCAGCCGTAAGTCCAAGTGGAACATCCATGGCTGTCACGAGCGCTCGAGTTGTAACGCCAGCGCGCTTGCCTAACTCGACCATAGCGCTAGCTAACTCTTTCGCTCTCTCCGGTTCAGACATAAATGCGCCATTACCAGTCTTCACATCAAGGATAAGTGCGCTAGTTCCTTCTGCAATCTTCTTACTCATGATTGAGGAAGCAATTAGCGGAATTGCTGGGACAGTGCCAGTTACATCACGTAGCGCATATAACTTCTTATCGGCTGGAGCTAGCCCGGATCCAGCCGCACAGATAACTGCCCCACAATCTTGTAGGACCTTTAACATTTCCGAATTTGTTAATGATGCTCGCCAACCAGGAATTGATTCAATTTTGTCTAATGTGCCACCGGTATGACCCAACCCTCTTCCAGAGAGTTGCGGGACCGCCGCACCACAAGCTGCAACTAACGGTGCTAACGGAAGAGTTATCTTGTCGCCGACGCCACCTGTTGAATGTTTATCGACTGTAGGTTTATCAAGCGCGCTCCAATTCATCCGCTCACCACTATTAATCATCGCATCGGTCCAACGCGATATCTCGCGGGAGTTCATTCCATTTAGAAGTATCGCCATGAGAAGCGCAGACATCTGTTCATCGGCTACAACCCCGCGGACATAGGCATCAATTACCCAATCAATTTGGGGATCGCTTAACTCTTGCCGATCTCGCTTGGCAGAGATGATTTCAACGGCTGCGAATAACTCGGCCATCATCAATTCAGATCTTTAGGACCAAAACCCCAGGGAAGAATCACAGTCATATTTTTCGGTCCTTCTGGGGTCAATAACTCTAAGGAATCTCCGCCATGCTCATATAGAAGTTGGCGGCATCGGCCACAAGGTGAGAGCAAGTTTCCATCTTTATCTACGCAAACAACGGCAATAAGTCGGCCACCGCCGCTCATAATCAGCTCAGAAACTAAGGAGCATTCGGCGCAGAGAGTTAGACCATAGCTTGCATTTTCAACATTACAACCACTAATGATGCGACCATCACTCACCTTTGCCGCGACGCCGACCGGAAACTTTGAATATGGCGAGTACGACTTCTTCATCGCTTCAGTCGCTTTTACTTGAAGCGCCTTCCAATCAATCTCCATAGATATGCCTACGCTAATGACTTCCGCGCGTATACGGGATTCCATCAGCCGCCGGAGCTCTAACTTTTCCAACGAAACCAGATACCGCAATTATTGTTGCGATGTATGGAACCATAAGTAGGAATTCACTTGGGATAGCTGTACCGATAATAGATAGTACGACTTGTAGGTTGTCAGCGAATCCAAAAAGTAGAGCGGCAGCGACTGCGCCCTTTGGACTCCATCTTCCGAAAATAAGCGCAGCAAGGGCAATGAAGCCCTTACCAGCAGTCATTTCTTTACCGAACATTCCCACTGCGCCAACCGTGAAGTAAGCGCCACCAAGTCCTGCTACTGCACCGGCGATGATCACATTTCTAAAGCGAAGCGCATTGACTTTTATACCGACCGAATCGGCAGCTGTCGGATGTTCACCGACTGCGCGAGTACGAAGTCCCCAACGAGTCTTAAATAGGTAGTAATGAGTGAGCCCAACAGCTAGATACATTAAGTAGACGATGATGGTCTGCTTGAAGAGAACTGGGCCGATTATCGGCAACTTCGATAGTAATGGAATCTCAATTGGCGAGAGGATTGGTCCACTATTCCAGGTATCTTGATAAGGAATTAACAACTTCTTATATAAAAAGCCAGTAAGTCCGATAACAAGAACGTTTATAACGAATCCCAGGATGACCTGGTCAATCTGGTACTTGATGGCGAAGGTTGCCAAGATCAATGAGATAAGCGCGCCTGCAAATGGCGCCACGATTAACCCCCAGGTCGTGCTCTGGGTAAGGCTTGCTACAACGCCCGCCGCAAAGGCCGCAGCTAGAAGTTGGCCCTCGATTGCGATGTTTATGACGCCCGAGCGCTCACAGATAACGCCCGCCATCGCGCCAAATATGAGCGGAACCGCAAGCAATAACGCACCTTGTAAGACTCCCGTTAGCGGGATAAAACTTCCTTTGGCTGCCCAAGATAGAAATGCCATTAGTAGCGAGAAGGCGCCGATAAAGGAGAAAGCTCCGACTTTCTTGCCCTTTGTGAAGAATATATAGGAAGCAATAGTGGATAACGCTGCCAGCGAAATAAAGATTATTGCAGCAGTTCTTGAGTTGATGATCCATTCATTGATTAATACCCATTCATCGCGAAGCACAAAGCCATAAGTGACATTTGCTGGATCTTTAGCAAGAAAGATAAATGGAATGCTCGCAAGGAGAGTAAAGATTCCGAGCGTATAAATACCTCTTCGGGTTCGCCGTTGAGCGGGAGTTAGGTTAGAAATCTTGGCCATTATCCATTCCAACCCTTCGCAGCCATACCTGAAGATGCGTTGATGTTCTTCAACCTAAAGAGCGCTTTTACTAGAGCTGGAGCGGCAATGAAGAGAATTATGAGCGCTTGGATAACAAGAACTAAATCAAGTGGAGTATCAGTCTTTGCTTGCATCATCTGACCGCCGACTCGAAGCGATGCAAAGAGGAATGCGGAGAGAACTACTCCGAGCGGCTTAGCCCGCCCGAGAAGCGCAACAGTAATTGCATCAAAACCAAATGATCCAGCGATTCCTACAGTAAGTGCATACTCGCCACCAAGGACATTGAGCGCGCCACCTAGTCCCGCTAGCGCTCCTGCAACGATCATTACCGATGTGGTGACGAAAGCGACCGACATACCAGCAGTTCGCGCCGCCGCAGCATTTGCGCCGACAGCACGGAACCTAAAGCCAAGAGTTGTCTTGTTTAGTAGGAATGCGATCAACCACGCCACCAGTAACGAGATCAATATCGCCACGCTGATGCGAAACTCGCTCCCCAAAATCTTCGGCAATTGAGCGCTCTCCAGAATATCTGGGGCAATCGGATCATTTCGTCCTTCACGCAAAAATGCTTCAGTCTTTAACAGCCAGAGCAACAAATAGCTAGCAACATAATTAAGCATGATTGTGACGATGACTTCATGTGCACCAGTCTTTGCCTTCAAAAGACCAACAATTCCGCCGTAGATTCCTGCGATAAATACGCCAAAGAGAGTTGCAACTGTGATGTGAACAATTGGCGGCAATTCATAAGTGAATCCGATATACGAAGCGCCAATTGCGCCAAATATAAATTGGCCCTGTGCTCCGATATTGAAGAGTCCAGCGCGGAATGCAAGTGCAACCGATAATCCAGCAAGAATTAGTGGTGCCGCAACAACTAAGGTCTCAGATATCGGATAGAAACCTTGTCCGCCACCTTGACGAGCCAAGTTTGGATCGTAGAAGGCGCCTTCAAAGAGCGCGACATATGCATTCCATGCCGTAGCAGCGCCAGCTTTAACCATCTCCCACGGCTCAGAGCGAAGGGCGAGAACCTTTGCATCTGAGAAAGCAATTAACAAACCTCCGATAAGCATCGCAAGTGCAAATGAAAGTATTGGTAGCAGGGCAGATCCGCTAATTAATCTCTTCACGCCGTCTTACCCTTCACGCCGGCCATCAAGAGTCCTAATTCATTACGTGTAACGCTCGGAGCTACGATATCGATGATGCTGCCGTGGT
>VGAF01000002.1 GCA_016870855.1 Actinomycetota bacterium
CCCGTGGAGCACACGAAGGCGAATTTGCGTGAATCAATCAGATTACGTCGCCGAGATAACCAATCTCACTTCAATCTTGCGCTGCTGATTGACTCTCCGGAATTCCAGAGCTCCAAGGTAATCGCTAGCTATCGCTCTTTTGGCGATGAACCCAATACTGAAGAACTCAATCAACTAATTCTTAGAGCTGGAAAGAAGTTATTGCTCCCCACTCGCTTATCCGATAACTCATTGGAGTTTCGAAACTGGGATGGCGACATTGAAAAACTTAAGCGCTCTGGAAATGTGGAGGAGCCAATTGGCGAGAAGTTCCTTGGTGTTATTGATCTGATGATTGTGCCTGCGTTGGCAATCGACTCCAAGGGAAATCGTCTTGGACAAGGCGGTGGTTCATATGATCGCGCGCTGCGAGATTTTTCTGGAATCTCCTTAGGGATAATTAACGAAGCTGAATTCGTAGATACTTTGCCAAGTGAAATTCATGATGTGCCAGTCAAAATGGTCTTAACGCCGAGTAAGTTACTTAGAATTTAATTTACGCCGAGATTGCGCGCCATTACTAGGCGCTGAATCTGGTTTGTGCCTTCATAAATCTGGGTTAGCTTTGCATCTCGCATCATCCGCTCGACTGGATAATCGTTTACATAGCCATACCCGCCTAGGACTTGTACGGCATCGGTGGTTACTTTCATAGCAACATCGGTCGCGAAACACTTTGAGGCGGCCGAGAAGAATGTTAGATCGCGTTCACCGCGCTCACTCTTTACGGCTGCGGCGTAAGTTAATTGTCGAGCCGCTTCAATCTCCATCGCCATATCAGCGAGCATGAATTGAACGGCCTGGAAATCAAAGATTGGTTTTCCAAATTGGCGTCGCTCTTTTGCATACTTAGTAGCAACTTCAAAAGCGCCTTGTGCAATGCCGAGAGCTTGCGCGGCGATTGTGATTCGGGTGTGGTCCAGAGTCTTCATAGCAAGGCCAAAGCCTCCGCCAATCTCGCTAATTCTTCGATCATCTCCAATTTCAACGTTATCGAAGTAGACCTCTCGAGTTGGTGAACCCTTAAAGCCCATCTTCTTTTCCGGGGCGCCAAATGAAACGCCTGGATCGCTCTTCTCAACTACAAAAGCAGTGATCCCTTTAGCCCCTTTTTCCGGATCGGTAGATGCAAGTACGGTGTAAAACTCAGATACGCCAGCATGAGAGATCCACTTCTTACTTCCATTTAGAACCCAACCATCACCCTTTTTTACTGCTCGGGTCTTCATCGCGGCAGCGTCAGATCCCGCTTCTGATTCAGATAAGCAATATGAGAAACCTTTTCCTTTTGCCAGTTGGGTTAACCAACGTTCTTTCTGGGAATCATTGCCGCCCAACATCAACGGTACGGAACCAAGTTTGTTTACAGCCGGAATCAGGGAAGACGATGCACAAACTCGAGCGACTTCTTCAATAACGATAACAACGCCAAGTGAGTCAGCGCCTTCGCCACCAAATTCGACAGGGACATGTGGTGCTGCAAGCCCTGCGGCTTGTAGCGCATCGAGAGCTTCTTGAGGGAATCGAGCATTTGCATCTACATCATGCGCAAAAGGTTGGATCTTCTTATCTGCGAGCGCACGAACACTTTCGCGTAGCGCTACATATTCTTCGGGTAGCGAGAAGAGCGGATCCATAGTGGGAATACTACGAGTCCTTTCGGCGCTCGGCGAGTTTAGATAGATACTCGTTATACTCCGCTAAATCACGCTCTGAATTCTTATCTGCTCGTTTTGCTTCACGTGCATCCGAGCGCATCCATTGGATAAAGGTTGCAACTAGAGCGATGATGATTGGAATCTCGCCCATCGCCCAACCAATTGCTGCTCCGGTTTTCTGATCAGCTAGTAGGTCTGTGGCCCAAGGGCGTTCTAACGAAGCGTAGTAGCCACCATCAATCAAAGTGTTCGATGCTTGTAGCGCTATCGAGAAGAAGGCGTGGATACTGATTGCTCCGAGAAGAATCACCACTCGGACTAGATGATGAACCTTTTTTGGATTTGGATCAATGCCGACAATTACATGAAAGAAGAGCAGCCCAGCGGCTATGAAATGAAAGTTCATTAAAAGATGCCCGAAGTGGCTCGACATCAAATCTCCAAATAGCGGCGTGAAGTAAAGAGCAAAGAGGGAACCATCAAAAATTGCCAAGGCCACAATTGGATTTGTCCAGATTCCAGTAAGCCTTGAATGGAGCGATTCAATCAACCAACCGCGGATACCGCGCTCTTCTTTTCTCCTTCCAATCGGGAGGGAGCGGAGAGCTAAAGTAATCGGCGCGCTTAACACAATAAAAATCGGTGCGATCATGCTCAAGATCATGTGAGCAATCATGTGATACTGAAATGAAAAGATTGCGTAAAGTCCAAGTCCACCACTTGTGCTGTAATCCAAAAGTGAGATTCCGATCGCAAAGGCAATAGTTCTTCCTACTGGCCACTTATCGCCACGGCGAGCGAGAACTACTACGCCACGGATGTAGAGCGCGGTGGCAAATACAAGTGCGCCGAGCATTAGCGCATCTGCTTCATATTCAAAGAAGAGTCGTTGCCAAGTTGGTTCTGGCGGCATGCCTACACCAGTGATCTCCTTTACTCGGTCATATTCATAGTCGCTCTCAACAATCGGGGTGAAGCGAGAGAGAAGTGATCCGATCGCCGTAACCAAGAGAAGCAGCGCTACTTCAAATCGAATTAAGCTTGAATCGGCCAGGCTCTTACGAATCTTTATTGCGGTAAGAGCGATGAAACCAAGAAGTCCGACCTTGAGAAGTATTAGCGCTCCATATGTAGTCAACCAATCGCGCGAGAACCCCAGTCTCAATATCGAACTTGTACTCCCGCTAAGTACCACAGCAACCAAAGACCAGGTCGCAATCACTCCAACTCTTGTGATAACTAATCTTCGAGTTACTTCATCCATGAAGAGAAGTGAAGCGACCGCGCCAATCCACGAGGAAAATGCGATGACATGAATTATGAGAGAACCAATAGCTAGGCCATGGCCACTTGCTTGGCTTGTGTGGCTCTGAAAGAGCGGCGCAACAACCCCTATCGTTGCGATCCAATAAGCAATGAACGCACCGCCAACTCTCCGAACTCTTCCTAGGATCAATAAAAGTAAGACGGCGGTGAGAACTTGAATGAGTTGCAATCTTCCCAAAGCTGTCTGAGTTACGTATGAGCGAATCGTTGTGAGATCAAGCATTGAAACAATTGAGGACTCAAAGAGATTTGCCAGAGTAGCTAGAAGACTTCCAAAAGTTGAAACTGCCCACAACAAGACAACAAAAGGAAGAATCTTTCGCAGTCTCAATGAGGAATCAGCTAGACGTCCGCCAACTTCTGGAAAGAGGAAGGTGAGAGATAACAACGCTCCCATTACCAAAGCTCCAGTGAGAGTATTCAATAAATCAAAGAGCACTAGCCACCTCGATTAGAAGAATCGCCATCACGTACCTAAGATTACGCCGTGCCTACCTACCAATATCAATGTGAAGCTGAGCATGAATTCGAGGTAGTCCAATCATTCACAGATGCCGCTATAGATACCTGCCCCGAGTGTGGCGCAAAGGCACGTAAGGTCTATTCAAATGTTGGGGTCGTTTTTAAAGGATCTGGCTTCTATAAGACAGATTCGAAAAAATCAGAGACGAAAACTGATTCAAAACCCGCAGCTAAACCAGCTGCAAAACCAGAGAGTAAATCCGAGAGTTAATCGTGGTGCGGCGGCTTATCCGCCTTTATCTCTTCTTCTCGCTTCGATTTGTCAGCAAGGTCACTCTCATCATCTCTCTCATCACTAGTTACCAAAGGAAAGATTTCACTCATACTCCTAGTATGACAGTGTGAAGACGACTTCTATGTTTGAAAGACTTGGTCATTCGATAGCTAGACGGAGCAAGGCGATCTTCCTACTTGCTATAACCGCAGTGCTTGTATTCGGAACACTTGGAACCCAAGTCTTCTCAAGGTTCGATTCCGGTGGCTACTCAGACCCGAATAGTGACTCAGCCAAAGTTTGGGAGTACCTCGAAGATACCTTCGGCGTTAAAGACCCAGCCGTTGTAATCGCACTTGAGTCTTCGGCTGGTTCCGTTGATGCCGAAGCAACGGTCACAGCCGCTACCGCTCTTGAAAGTGAGTTACGTGCCGAGCCAAGCGCTGAGAACGTACTTTCTTATTGGAGCGCAGGAAGAAACCCCGCTTTTAAGAGTACCGATGGAACGGCCGCTTACATCTTTATCTATCTTAAATCTGAAGACTTTACTGAGATCGATTCACTCGGTGGCTATTACCAAGAGAAATATGAAGGCGAGTATCAAGACCAACGAATTCGAGTTTCCGGCGGCGCAGTATTCGCAAATGCTATTAACGGAAGAATCCAAGATGATTTAAAGCTCTCTGAAGCAATCTCGATTCCAATCACCTTTATCTTGCTCGTTTTAGTCTTTGGCGCGCTAGTAGCTTCGGCAATGCCGCTCATCATTGGAGTAACTGCAATCTTGGGCACCTTCTTTGGCCTCTATCTACTTACCCTCATTACAGATGTAAGTATCTTTGCGCTGAATTTGACGACTGGTTTGGGTCTTGGTTTAGGAATTGATTACGCCCTCTTAATAGTAAATAGATTTAGGGAAGAGTTACGTCGCGGCATAAGTCGTGAAGATGCGATCGTTAACACGATGAGAAGCGCTGGTAAGACCGTGTTCTACTCTGGCTTGACCGTTGTACTTACTCTAGTTTCGCTCACTTTCTTTCCGATGAACTTCCTTAAATCGATGGGCTATGCCGGTGCAATCGTCGTTGCTCTCGCTGTAGTTGGAGCGTTAATTCCGCTTCCCGCACTATTGATGATGCTTGGTGAGAGAGTAAATAAGGGCGTAGTTCGAAAGAAGGGACTAAAACCTAAAGAGGATGGCGGCTGGGCTCGTCTCTCTAGATTTGTTATGCGCCGACCAGTTCCAGTTGTTGCCTTCTCGCTTCTTCTTCTTGGCTTAATGATTGCTCCACTTACAAATGTGAAGTTCTCCCAAGTTGATTCCAGCGTGTTGCCAGCAAGTGATCCCGCCTATCAGGCTTCCGCTTTTATTCAAGAGAAGTTCCCCGGCGAAGAGAGCAACCCGATTGAGATTGTCTTCCCATCTGGCGCGAGCAATGTTGAGGCAATAAGTGCTTATGCGACTCGAGTTGGCCAAGTCACCGATATCGTCCGCGTCGGTGTACCGGAAGTAAAAGGTGAAGCCGTTCGACTAGTCGCAATTCACTCGATGGCTCCTCGCACTCCCGAAGCTCAAGCGCTCATAAATGAGATTAGAGCGATTGAGTCTCCATTAGAAGTTCTTGTAGGCGGAGTTGCAGCGGATTACGCCGATACACAAGATGCGATTGCTGACATGCTGCCATGGGTGCTCCTATGGATTACCATCACAGTTCTGATTCTCCTCTTCTTGTTTACCGGCTCAGTACTTCTTCCAATCAAAGCGATAGTTCTGAACTTCCTTTCCCTTGCAGCAACAATGGGAGTTTTGACTTGGGTCTTTATCGATGGAAATTTGAACTTCCTGACTGGTGATTTCATAAATACTGGAGCTCTCGATACAAGTACCCTCGTTCTAGTCGCGGTCGTCGCATTCGGACTTTCGATGGACTACGAAGTATTCCTACTCTCCCGAATCAAAGAAGAACATGATGCTGGTCGCTCAAATATCGAATCAGTCGCGCTAGGACTTCAAAAATCAGCGCGCATCATTACCGCGGCCGCGATGATTCTTGCAGTCGTCTTCGCAGCATTCGTCATCAGCGGTGTTACCTCCATCAAAACCATGGGATTTGGAATCGCCTTTGCAATTCTCTTGGATGCGACCCTGGTCCGGGCATTCCTAGTTCCTGGCTTGATGCGACTCTTTGGTGATTGGAATTGGTGGGCGCCGAAAGCGCTCCAAAGATTCAAGATCAACCACTAGCTCGTAACACTTAGACTACGTGGGTGGAAATCCTCGCCACCCTTCAATGTGAAGATCGAAGCGGCATCGTTAATGCCTTGACCTCTGCTGTCCTGGAGATCAATGGCAACATCTTGGAGAACCAACAGTTCACCGATTCGATCACCAATACCTTTGTGATGCGCACCCGCTTTGAATTCAGCGGCAGCCTTACTGATGCGAAAACTAGTCTCTCGGCCCGTCTCTCCCGGTTCAATCCAACTCTTAATATCCGTGATGCCAACCAAGCTAAGCGAGCTCTAATTCTTGTAACGAAAGCAAGCCACTGTTTACGCGATCTTCTGTACCTTCGAGATCTAGAGGAGATGCCAGCCGATTTTCCAGTTGTAGTCGGCAATCATGAAGACCTAAAGCCGCTGGTTGAATCCCATGGAATTCCCTTCGTTTACCTAGATACCGAGAAGTTAGCTAAAGAGGAAGTGGAGCGAGAAATTGAAGGCTTAACCAAGGCACACAATATTGATTTCCTCATCCTTGCCCGATACATGCAGATTCTCTCACCCGAGTTCTGTAGAAACTTCGCAGATCGCATCATCAATATCCATCACTCTTTTCTTCCTGGCTTCAAAGGCGCTCGCCCCTATCACCAAGCTCATGACAAGGGCGTAAAGGTAATTGGAGCGACGGCGCACTTTGTTACTTCCGATCTTGATGAAGGACCAATCATTGAACAAGATGTAACGCGGGTTAACCACGCTGCAAGCCCGGAAGAGTTTGTTGCAATTGGGCGCGATATTGAACGGCGCGTTCTCTCTAGCGCGGTAAAACTTTATGCTGAAGATCGAATATTTATTGTTGGAAATCGAACCATTGTTTTCTCAAAATAATCAATTTTTAAAGTGTCCTTGGCCGGAGTTGAACCGGCGACCTACCGCTTAGGAGGCGGTTGCTCTATCCACTGAGCTACAAGGACTTATCTGAGAATTATCTAATAATAATTGAGCGTAATCACGCGGTAAATTGCTTTAAAAATTACTCTGAGTTAAACTCCATTCAAATCTCGTTTGGAGTTGATTTCACCATGAAAGCGCTGGTAATAGGTGCTGGTGGCGTCGGTAGAGCGATTATCAATATCGCATCACGGAGATCGTTTATATCTTCGCTGGTCATCGCTGATCGAACCCTGGCACGTGCCCAAGAGGCTGTTTCAAGGGTCAAAGACCCTCGGTTTTCGGCTGCCCAAGTAAATGCAGCTGAACTTGAAGACTTAAGAGAGCTGATTCGCAAGGCTGATCCTGATGTTGTAATCAACGCGGTTGATCCGCGCTTTGTAATGCCTATTTTTCTTGCCTGTGAAATCGAAGATACAAATTACATCGACATGGCAATGTCTCTCTCTCGCCCACATCCCCACTATCCACATACCGAAACTGGCGTGAAGTTAGGCGATGAGCAATTCGCGCGCGATTGGAATTGGGAAGAGCGAAAAATCTATGCGCTAGTGGGTATGGGCGTTGAACCAGGCATGAGCGATATCTTCGCTAAGTTCGCCGACAATGAGCTGTTCAGCCGAATTGATTCGATAACTATTCTCGATGGCTCAAACTTGAGAGTCGAGGGCGCGAACTTTGCTCCATCTTTCTCAATCTGGACGACAATTGAAGAGTGTTTAAATCCACCGTTAGTTTGGGAAGATGGTCGCGGTTGGTTCACCACCCCGCCATTTAGCGAGATTGAAACCTTTGACTTCCCTGAAGGTATCGGCCCAGTCGAGTGTGTAAATGTCGAGCACGAAGAGGTTGTTCTAATCCCCCAGAAAATTGACGCCAAGAAAGTTAACTTTAAATACGGACTTGGCGCTGAATTCATCCAGATTCTTAAGACCATCAACATGCTTGGCATGGATCGTAAAGAGAATGTCGAGGTACAAGGAGTATCAGTTGCGCCACGCGACCTGCTCGCCGCATCGCTCCCAGATCCCGCAACGCTTGGTTCTCGTATGAAAGGTAAGACCTGTGCTGGTGCGCTAGTGCGCGGACTTGATAAGAAGGGTGAACCAAAGGCTGTTTACATCTATAACGTTGTAGATAATGAGTGGTCGATGAAGGAATATGGCGATCAAGCAGTTGTCTGGCAGACCGCAGTAAATCCAGTCATCGCGATGGAATTAATTCATAACGGAACTTGGAAACCGCTTGGTGTAAATGGTCCAGAATGGTTTGATCCAAAGCCATTTTTGAAGCTTATGGAGGAATACGGTACTTCCTGGCATATCCGTGAGGAGCCCACTGCCGGTATCGTGAAGTAGTGGCCGCGACAACTTCGAAACCAATTGCGCTAATCACTGGCGCTACTGCAGGTATCGGCGCTGCATTTGCCGAACACCTAGCTCAACTTGGCCATGATCTTGTTATTACCGCGCGCGATCTTGCGCGATTGGAGCAATCCGCTTCTGAGCTTAGAAGTAAGCACGGAATCGAAGTGGAAGTTATTAAAGCCGATCTTGCAACAAATGAAGGAATTAGAACAATTGAGCTCCGTTTGGAGAACATAAGCAGGCCGATTGAAGTCTTGATCAACAACGCTGGCTTTGGAATAAATAAGAGTTTTTCCGTTAGCGACCGGCAATCAGAGAATGATCTACTTGATGTTCTGGTCCGCGCGCCGCTTCGTTTTATGCACGCTGTTTTGCCGGCCATGAAGGAGCGGGATAGCGGAACCATCATTAATGTCTCAAGCGTTGCGGGGTGGATTTCTGGGGGTAGCTATAGCGCCGCGAAGTCATATCTCACGGTGATGAGTGAATCGCTACATACCGAACTTCTGGGCACAAATGTGAAGGTGCATGCGCTCTGCCCCGGTTTTACTCGTACTGAATTTCACCAACGAGGGCGTATGAAGATGAGTGGACTTCCGGAATTTCTCTGGCTTGATGCAAGTGAGGTTGTGGCAACCGCATGGAGGAGCTCCCAAAAAGGTAAGGCGCTATCTATCCCGGGCTCCCAATACAAGTTACTTACATTCCTAATGCGCTACATACCCCGTCCGATTGTGAGAAAAGTTGGCATGAACGCTCGTAAACGACAGCGCTAAGGGACTTTCTCAGCAAATTCCTTACTTTCTGTGGAGGTTCGTTGAGCAATTTTTGACCTTCCAACCTTTAGGATTTCGACTAATAACTGCGGTATCTCTGGGAGGAATTGTGCAAAACACTTTTGTGAAGTTCGGTAAGAAAGCCACTGTCGTTGCCGCTATGGCGTTACTAACGACCACCACTTCCTTCATACCTGCCGAGGCCGCTAATAAAGCTGGAGCGCGTTGCACAAAAGAGGGCTCCACAACAAGAATTGGTGGCGATCGCTACGTCTGCACAAAAAATCCTCGTTACCCAAATGAGCGCCGTACCTGGGTATGGGTTGGTTGTATCGAAGCAAATACTCTTTACACAGATTCAATTAAGCGCCTTGATGGTTTGAAGGCTGGCCTAGTAACCGCCACAGCGAAACTTGCAGAAATAACAGCAGAAATTCCCGCAGCTGAAGCCAAAGCAAAAGAGTACGATGCCAAGATTGCCGCGACTCAAGTAAAACTAGATGCTGCTAAGGCAAATTACGAAGAGAATCGAGTTAAGGGCACCACTTACGCAAAGGCAACTGAACAATGGAACAACGCCGTGAAGAGTTACGAGCGCGCCATCGCAGGTTTCAAGCGTGCTGCCGATAACTGGCGCGAGAAGAGTTCAGATGTTGCCGCACAACAGAAGCGTCTAGATCTCCAATCCCAAACAATTGCCGCTTCTGAAGTTGAGATTAAGTCCAATCTAAAGGGACGTAATCAGGCTTGCCAAAAGGGCTTGTAAGAACTAACCGACAGTAACTTTTGTCTTGGTTGCCTTAACTGCAACAGTTCTAAGGTCGCTTCGGGCTGGGCCAACTTCTACTTTTCCATTGACTGCAAATTCAGCGCGATGATTTGGGCAGATCCACTTACCGCCGCTTAAACCAACTGTTGTTCCTTGATGCGTGCACGAAAGATCTAGCGCCCTAAAGCCATTAACTGCTTTCGAGGTGCGGACTAACGCGAGTGATCTTCCAGAGGAATCTTCAAACTGAACTACACCGCCGACTTTGCGGAGCGCAGTATTTTGCGAGATTAGAAGCTCTACCTTTCCATTCGCTAGCACCTTTACCTTCGATGCAGCAATAGCTTTATCAGGCACAAAACCAAGCGTGAGGAGCGCAAGCCCACAAAGTAGGGAACGCCTAGATAGAGAATTCTCGTTTTCCATCTTCAACCTTTCAATACGCTTCAATGATGCGAATCTACTCCTCGGCACGATGGCTGGCTACTGCATCCTTAGTTAGCTACTTGATTCTCAGATACTTTTCAGAACCAACGTGGTGGAGCGAACTACTCGTCTATAACTCAGTTCTTATCTCTGCGATTATCGGAATTGTCTTTACCCCGCTTCCCGATGATCATCTAGGCCAGAAAGTCTTCGCACTCGCCCTCCTAGCTTGGGGAGTGGGCTCCATAACTTCTTCCATCGATTCTTTCTTCAATACCGAGTTGAGCATCTTTTCTGAGGCCGCTTACTCGCTCTTCTATCCCTTAGCGATTTTTGGTGCGATCCGATCTCTTCGAAATCAAGCAAAGAGTCGTCGCCTGGAATTGATAGACACACTAGTAATCGCGCTAAGTGGCACAACGCTACTTTCAACTTTCTTTCTTAAACCTGCGTCTTCAGAAATCTCTGGTAGTCAATATGAAGTCTTTCTCACGATTATCTATCCGGTAGGAGATTTAGTGTTACTACTAACAGTTATAGGTATTGTCTTACTTCAAAGATTGAGCCCGCGAAGTCTTCTCTTCTTACTAGGAGTTACTACTTTTACAGCAAGTGATTTCTATTATCTTTGGTTGAGCCAGAATGATCTATACATCTTTGGCAGCCTTAGTGATGCGGGCTGGTTAATTGGATTTGTCCTAATGGCCCATAGTTATTGGTTTGCCTCTGATGAAGAGGAGCACCCGCGCACTTTCAATCCGGCAATCGTCACGCTAGCCCTGGTCTTAAGTTCAATAATCCTTGCAATCTCAGTCTTGCGGCCCGAGTACTTTCCCCGCTTCGTATTGATTCCGGCATTTGCAACGATTGCGCTCGCCTTTTTGCGGATGGCGGTCGCCATGGCAGATGCGCGAAAAATGAGCGAAGAACAGATCCTCGCGCGAACCGATGAGCTAACTGGCCTGGCAAATCGCCGTCGCTTTATCGCTGAGTTTGAAGAGTTCCAAAGATCCCCCGGCTCCTTGCTCATCCTCGACTTAGATGGCTTCAAGCCAGTTAATGATCAATTGGGCCACGATGTCGGCGATCAACTCCTTGCCCAAGTCGCGCGGCGCCTTGAGCGAGTAGTGCCGAAAGGTGCGCTCCTCGCTCGACTCGGTGGTGATGAATTCGGCGCGCTGATTCCAGGGCACGAGGGCATGGAGATCGCAGTCGCGCTCCGCGCCACCATGGAGTTTCCGTTTAGCGTTGCTGGCCATGAAATCAAATTAGGCGTCTCCATTGGCGAAGCTTTCAATGAGAGTGAGAATGAGAGCGAGAGCCAGAACTTGTTGCGTCGAGCCGATGAAGCGATGTACCGAGCAAAGCGCGAGAAAGTTGGCGTTGTCCGAGCCGGATAAATTAGGTGCTACTTCAATTTGGTCGTAAAGTTCGGGCGTCCAAATATCCACATCGAACGGGGTGAGATTCTCACATCTCCAATAGGAGGTCCTAATTGTCAGCACGCTTCACCAATAAGGTCTTAATTCTCGGAGCTGGTTCAGTCTCCCAATCAGTCCTACCTCTTCTTATCGAGCATCTTGTAGATGCAAAACAGATCACCATCATGGATCAACGCGATAATCGCTCGCGAGTCCAAGGCGCGCTTAATCAAGGCGCTACATATGTCCAAGACCAGATAACCCGTGGCAATCTCGATGCCCAACTATCAAAGTATTTAAAGGCCGGCGACTTTCTCTTGGATCTCGCTTGGAATATCGATGCCAACACAATTTTGCAATGGTGCCATGATCATGGCGTTCTTTATCTAAATACTTCCATCGAAGAATGGGATCCCTATGAAGGAGGATCCAACAAGCACCCGCTTGAGCGCACTCTTTATTACCGCCATATGCGGATGCGCGATATGAAATCAAGATGGACTAAGACGGGTGCCACCGCAATTGTTGAGCATGGCGCTAACCCTGGTCTCGTTTCCCATTTAGTAAAGAAGTCACTAGTAGATATCGCAACTCGCGCCCTTAAAGAAGGAAAAGTAAGTAGCGATGTTGAAACAGCACTAGTAAATGAGAATTATCAAAGCCTCGCCCACGCCCTTAATGTGAAGGTTATTCATATCTCAGAGCGTGATACCCAGGTAACTAATAAGCCAAAGCAATGGGGCGAATTTGTTAATACCTGGTCTGTTGAGGGTTTCTACGAAGAGGGCGTTGCGCCGGCCGAACTTGGTTGGGGTACTCATGAAAAGAGCCTTCCGATAGATGCATATGAGCATCCATCAGGCCCTAAGAATCAAATCGCAATTGCCCAACCAGGCGCTACGACTTGGGTCCGTTCCTGGGTTCCTAACTTTGAGATTCAGGGAATGGTAATTCGCCACGGCGAAGCCTTCACGATCTCGGATCACTTAACGGTGTGGGATAACGGAAAAGCGATTTACCGGCCAACTGTTCACTATGCGTACTGTCCTTCAAATGAAGCAATCGTTTCTATGAAGGAACTTGAGATGCTCAATTGGGAGTTACACAAGAATCAACGGATCATGAATGATGAGATCACGGCCGGTGATGATCGCCTTGGAGTTCTCTTAATGGGCCATCCATATAAATCTTGGTGGACCGGTTCGCTATTGAACATCGAAGACTCGCGCAAGCTAATCCCAGGACAATCTGCAACAACAGTCCAAGTTTCCTCGGCTGTTTATGCCGCAGTTGCTTGGACGATGAAGAATCCAAATTCTGGATTGCTTGTCCCAGATGAACTACCTTGGCGTGAAGTACTTGGTTATGCCGAGAAGTACTGGGGAGGAATCCACTCCGAAGCTGCCGATTGGGATCCGCTTGTTAATAGACGCGATCTCTTTGAGGGTTGGAACGATAAGAAAGTTGATCGCGCCGATCCATGGCAGTTCTCGAATTTCCTGGTCTAAAGCAGTAATTAAAGTTTTGGATTGACCGGCTTCGCCGCTTTGATCTCCTCGAGCCGCGCCAAGGACTCTAACCGCTCCTTGGCGTGGTCGACGATTGGTTCTGGATAACCTTTAGAAAGTCCATCGATTACCGTCCATGGCTCATGAATATCATCACCACTTAAGTGAGCGAGCTCTGGGATATAGCGCTTGATGTAAGCGCCTTCTGGATCAAAGCGTCTTCCTTGCTCAATTGGATTAAATACTCGGTAATAAGGCGAGGCATCAGTGCCGCAACCTGCGGTCCATTGCCAGCCATGGGAATTAGATGCAACATCATTATCAATCAAATACTTCATAAAGAAGTTAGCGCCATGTTGCCACTCGATATGCAGATCTTTAACTAAGAATGAAGCAACGACCATCCGGGTCCGATTATGCATCCAGCCCTCTTTCACTAGTTGGCGCATTGCGGCATCGACAAATGGATAGCCAGTGCGACCCTCGCACCATGCTTCGAACTTCTTGCCCGGCTTGTCATAACGCATCTTCTTAAACTTTGCATCGTAATAATCGCGAGATGTATGAGGGTTGTTATGGAGAACATCGGCATAAAACTCACGCCAAGCAATCTCTTTTCGATAGACCTCATGGCCCTTACCCTGTCCTAGAACGTTGAGCATGGTCCGTGGATGAATCTCACCCCAGCGAAGATGCGGGCTCATTCGACTTGTTCCTTCAATTCCCGGAATATTGCGCGCATCGCCATAATCATCTGAAGCGCGCTTTATGAAATCTGTGTAGCGCTTTAGCGCCGCGGCTTCGCCGGCCTCTTGAACCTCAACTTTTTCACTCTTATCCCAATTAGGAAGTTGGTGATCAGCCTTAGTCGGCGCTACCCACTTTGGATCTTTTGGCGCAGCAACTGGTTTACGCCAGCCATGTGCGCTCCATGCTCTATAGAAGGGCGTGTAAACACGATATGGAGTTCCATCATCTTTAAGTACCCGCCCTGGGGCTACGGCATAGCCGCTACCAAGTTGAGTCAATTCAATTCCAACCTTCTTCAATCTCACATCAAGTTCATTGCCAAATGGTGCAAAAGGAAAAGCGCAGTGAATCGAAGTCGCACCGTACTTTTTCGTTAAGCGCGTTAGGACTTCCACGGGATCCCCCGAAACAACATGTAAAGCGCCATTTATTGAAGCATCAAGGGCCTTAAGAGAAGCGGCTAGATATGCGCGGCGATGTGCACCGGCGCGCTCTGCGATCTCATCATCCATTATGAATAGCGGCACAACTTCATCGGCTTCATCAAAGGCTGCGAGTAACGCGGGATTATCACTAAGTCTTAAATCTCTTCGGAACCAGAAGATTGCTCGCTTGCTCATGGCAAGATTCAACCATTATGGAGCAGATAAAGCGCTTTCAAGTTCGAGGACTTCCCGGATGGGTCAATCGGGTCAGCTTCTCCGGGCGAATCGTTGATTATTGGGCGCCTGTGGGTGGCAGCGACCATGTACTTATCGCTCATGATGGCCAGAACATTTTTGACCGCAGGACCGCGACATTTATCTACACCTGGAAACTAGCCCAGACTGCAGCTCGAATAGCAAGAGAGTGTGGCAATAAACCTCCTCTGGTGATTGGAGTTTTCCATAGCTCCACAAAAGAAGATCCACATGGTCGAGCTAAAGATCTAGCTCCAGAAGATCCATTTCGCGATGGCATTAAGACCATGAATCCCCCAACATTTGCCGCAAGTGAACTGCGTGGAAATTCTTATCTGAAAGCAATTTTCGCAGAGATCACGCCAGAACTTGCAGCACATACCAAAACCAATTTTGTAGCCGAGAAGACTGCGATGATTGGATCATCAATGGGCGGACTTGCAACTCTTTATGCGCTTTCAAAATTTAGCGATAGTTTCCATACTGCGCTCTCGCTCTCACCGCACTGGGTACTTGCAGGCGACTCGTTAGTTGATTACCTAGTAAATAATTTACCGAATCGCCCCAAATACCGGGTTTGGATGAGTCGCGGCACTAAAGGCCTTGATGCCTCATATCTCCCCTACCAAAATCGCGCCGATGAATTGATGCGCGAGTTGAGTTGGGGAAATAGATATCGCAGCAAGGTCTATCACCGCACTACTCATAACGAGAGATCCTGGGCTAGTTATGTTGATGAGCCTCTTAAGTTCTGGCTAACTTAACCGGTATATCCCAACAGCCGCAGCTACTACGAACCCTTTGAACAATTTGTTCTTCATTGGTTCTCCTATTTATCCTGCAGGGATCCTGTAGCGAGGGGCTACAGTGGAGGAATTACATAACGCCCAAATCGGACAGTCAAAAGGAAATCAGGCTCAAATCGCTAATTATCGATTTGTTATAAAGGGCGCTTTTTTTCATTACGCACTTGCAGGGGTTGAACCATTTAGGAACTGAATCAGGAGTGAAGCATCCCCACGGTCGAATCCCAGCCATCGACGGCCTCAGGTTTGCGAGGACCCTTTCCGACATAACGAGCTGATGGGCGGATCAATCGACCAGTGCGCTTCTGTTCCAAAATATGTGCAGACCAACCCGCAGTACGCGCCGATGTAAACATCGGAGTGAACATATGTGGTGGAACTTCAGCAAAATCAAGAAGCACAGCAGCCCAGAATTCAACATTTGTTTCAAGGACGCGATCCGGACGACGCTCTCTTAATTCAGCGAGCGCCGCTTCTTCAAGCGCTTTTGCAACTTCATATCTTGGCGCACCTAACTCTTCACAAGTACGACGGAGCGTGCGCGAACGTGGATCTTGGGCGCGATAAACGCGATGACCAAATCCCATCAAGCGCTCACCCTTATCTAGTAATTCTTTTACATATGCTCTCGCATCTCCGCGTTGTTCAACAGCTTGAATCATATGGAGTACGCGTGATGGTGCGCCGCCATGCAGCGGTCCGCTCATTGCGCCAATTGCGCCAGAAATTGATGCCGCAACATCAGCACCGGTTGATGCAATCACACGAGCGGTAAATGTCGATGCATTCATTCCATGTTCTGCGGCCGAGACAAAATAAGCATCGATTGCCCGGACATGTTTTGGATCTGGTTCCCCGCGCCAACGAATCATCATTCGCTCAACAACGGTATGAGCTTTATCAACTTCACTCTGTGGAATCATGGGCGCAGATCCACGCGCTGCTTGGGCAACATAAGAAAGAACCATGACTGATACCCGGGCGAGATTTGAACGCGCCTCTTCATCAGAAATATCAAGTAGTGGCTTTAAGCCCCAAGCTGGTGTGAGCATCGCAATTGCAGATTGAACATCGACTCGAACATCGCCAGAGTGAACCGGAATTGGGAATGGTTCAGCCGGTGGAAGGCCAGGATTGAATTCATCATCAACTAGAAGTCCCCAGACATTTCCAAAGGTGACGCGACCGACTAGATCATCAATATCTACTCCGCGATAGCGAAGCGCGCTTCCCTCTTTATCTGGTTCTGCGATTTGTGATTCGAAGGCGATGACGCCCTCAAGGCCGGGCTTAAAGTCATCTGACATGGCGCGTATTCTGCCCACAATTACACCTAGTGCGAAACCCAAGATGACCCGAGCCGGTAAGTGACGTTAGATACACCTATGGCAGCTATGGACCGTGATGAGATTTCCAAGATGCGCCGTTCCTATGGCGAAATCGGCCTCCGGGAGAGCGAATTGAATTCAAATCCAATCTCGCAATTCCAGCTCTGGCTCAAGGAAGCTTCGGATAATCCGATGGTCGTCGAGGCGAATGCGATGGTTCTCGCAACCAATTCTGAGGATCAACCCACAACAAGAACAGTGCTCTTAAAAGATGTAACCGAGGCGGGCTTTACCTTCTTTACAAATTACAACTCGGCGAAATCTAAATCGATTGAAGGCAATTCCAAGGTATCTCTGCTCTTTCCTTGGTATCCCATGGAACGGCAAGTCAAGATATTGGGAAGCGCTTCTCGAATAAGCGGTGCAGACTCAGATGCATATTTCGCAACGCGTCCCTGGTCTAGCCAGATCGGAGCTTGGGCAAGTGATCAATCAGCTCCGCTATCTTCAAGAGAAGAGTTAGAGAAGCATTGGGCAGAATTTGCTACAAAATATCCAGAAGGTAGCCAAGTCCCACGTCCGCCACATTGGGGCGGCTTCCTTGTGATTCCTACCATGATTGAGTTCTGGCAAGGACGTTACTCACGTCTACATGACCGGATTCGTTACACCAGAGATGCTTCTACATGGAAGCTTGAGCGCTTCTACCCCTAGTTAATAGATAGGCTTACCAAGTTATGTCCGAGATAAAGATTCCTGATTCGATAAAGCCACGCGATGGTCGCTTTGGGTGCGGCCCTTCCAAGATAAGAAGTGAAGCGCTTGCAAACCTTGCCGCCAGCGGTGCTCCTGTTTTGGGAACTTCGCACCGCCAGAAATCCGTAAAGAGCGTTGTAGGTCGAGTTCGCACCGGATTGAGCTCACTCTTCGAGCTTCCTGAAGGTTACGAGGTAGTGCTTGGAAATGGCGGATCTACTGCATTCTGGGATATCGCGACTTTTTGCTTGATTGAAAAGAAATCACAACATCTATCTTTCGGTGAGTTCTCCTCTAAATTTGCCAGCGCCGCTAAAGAAGCGCCCTTCCTTGATGATCCATCAGTCATTAAATCTGAACCTGGAACTCATCCGTTACCCGTTGTTGAAGCTGGTATTGATAGTTACGCGCTAACTCATAACGAGACTTCAACTGGCGTTGCTATGCCGATCCTTAGGCCCGCCGGTAGTGATGGTGCGCTTGTACTTGTTGATGCAACTAGCGCTGCTGGTGGACTCGCTGTCTCAGCTAAAGAATTCGATACCTATTACTTCGCCCCACAAAAGTCCTTTGCGTCAGATGGCGGGTTATGGATTGCACTAATGAGCCCGGCTGCAATCGCGCGAGTTGAAAAGATAAAGGCAAGTGGCCGTTGGGTCCCAGCTTTCTTCGACCTCACAATTGCAATTGAGAACTCTCGCCTCGACCAGACCTATAACACTCCTGCAGTTGCAACTTTGATGTTGCTCGCAGATCAGATTGAGTGGATGAACTCAAATGGCGGAATGTCATTTGCTGCTGGACGGAGCGCAAAGTCCGCCGAGATCATGTATTCGTGGGCCGAAAAGACTTCCTATACAACGCCTTTTGTGACGGACCCAGCAGCGCGTTCGAAAGTCGTCGCCACCATTAACTTTGAAGATGGAATCGACGCTCTTGAGATCGCGAAAGTACTGCGCGCAAATGGCATCGTCGATACTGAGCCATATCGAAAGCTAGGAAAGAACCAACTTCGAGTCGGTATGTTCCCGGCTATCGATCCTGCGGATATTGAAGCTCTTACTAAATGTATTGACTACGTAGTGGCGGAGCTGAAGAAGTAGAAATTGCAGACTATTTATAAGCGGGACCGGGTTTTCTGGCTGATCTCTCTTCAAACCGGAATTTATGGATATTTCATGGGCGGTTTTGGCCCGGCAATTCCGCTCCTTCAAGCCGATCAAGGGACAACGGGTGCCATCGCTGGATTGCATGGAACAGCCCTTGGCCTTGCCTCTTTAGTCGCAGGCGCTCTCAACTCAAGAGTCGTGCATCGCTTCGGAAGATATAGATCAGCTTGGCTCGGTATCTCAATCTTTCTCTTTGGTGCACTTTTCTTTGTCACTCTCTCGACTCCAGTTCAAACAATCACCTCGATCTTCTTCGCTGGAATCGGAATGTCGATGGCGATTGCAAACACGATTACTTATTTAGCTGGTCACTATGGTGATCAATCCCCGCAAGCCCTCTCACAAAATAATGGAATCACTTCGCTCTTCAATATTTTCGGAACCATCACAATTGGCTTACTTGCCGCCACTGCAGTTTCCTGGCGACTAGGACTCTTAGCCTGCTTTCCATTTGCGGCAATTCTCTATCTCACTATGGGTAAGACTCATACTCCCGAGCACATCCCGGATGTAGATGGACATCAACGCGGCCCGCTTCCAAAGTACTACTGGTTTGCCTGGGTTGGTCTTGTGTTCGCCATCGGTAGCGAATTTGCAATCATCTTCTGGTCGGCTGCGCTGATTCGAGAGCGAACAGGAATAGATCCCGCGCTTGCCACCACTCTGATGTTGGCATTCCCATTAGGGATGTTCTTGGGACGTTGGTTTGGCGCGTACGTTGCACCAAATAGAACGGTCGACTTTAGATTAAAGCTATTTCTTATCCTTCAACTAATTGGATTTCTTCTGCTCTGGAGCTCAAGAGCTCCCCTATTTTCTTTAGTATCGCTACTCATTGCCGGAGTTGGTACCTCGATGCAGTTCATACTCTCTACCAATCGCTTACTCCGATTCAGCGGCGGTAAAGAGGATCTGGCAATGGGATATGCATCTCTTGCCGCCGGTATAGCTATCGCAGGCTCGCCATTTCTCTTGGGCGCTATCGCAGATGAACTCGGAATTGTTAAGGCCTTCTTGATTGTTCCTATCTTTATGGCTTCCGCCTTCGCTATAGTTTTGGCAGTTCCCGTCAAGAGCCTTTTGAAAGAAGCAAAATGAACTACAAGTTCCGCAGGACCGTAACGCTTGTGATCCTCTTTGGATTAATCCTTCTTGTCCTCGTAAGCGGCCTCTAATACATCGCTAACTAGAACGCTTTCTGGGGCATCGCCTCTATCTTTAAATTTTGCATAAGTTATTGCAGCAGCGGTAAAAGCAATCGCGCCACAGATACTTATCGTGATCCGCGTTCCCAACTCTTGGGTCATCCAACCTATAAATGGCGAAACAATCGGAGTTCCGCCTAGGAATACCGTTAGGTAAATACCCATAACACGGCCACGGATTGCTGAGTCAGTTCGAAGTTGCACCATCGTATTTGCTGCAATAAATGTAACAAGTGCAATAAATCCAATGATCGGTAGCAAGATCGCATATGTAATGTAGTTAGGAGCAAAGGAAGAGATAACCAGTACGAGGCTGAAGAGCATCGCACCGCGCATGACGAACCTTGGATCACGCTTCTTCTCAAGGCGAGCCGAAACAATCGCTCCGCTTAGTGAGCCAATCGCCAAAATACTTCCTAATAATCCGTACTCCGCCGCGCTCTTATCAAAAACGGCCGTAGCCATCATCGTGTTGAATATATTGAAGTTCAATCCAAAGCTAGTAGCAAAGAAGACGGTGAGCATCACAGCAATTATGTCGGGGCGAGCCGCTACATACTTAAATGCCTGGCGAATCTTGGTCGAGCTTCGTTCATGGACTTCAATGAATAACTCGCGCTCTCTTATATTTAGTAGCGCAATCATCACGCCTAGGTATGAAATTCCATTGAGAATAAATGAGAATCCCGTTCCATAAGCCGCAATCAGAACTCCGGATAGACCAGGACCTAGCAACCTACCAATATTGAAATTCGTTGAATTCAACCCAACCGCATTTGGAAGATCTTCTTTACCTACTACTTCGATATTAAAGCTCTGGCGGGTAGGGGCATCGATAGCGTTACCCATTCCAAGGAGAAAGGCAAAGAACATCACATGCCAGATTTGAATCTGATCTAGGAGCACCAAAGTTCCAACCGAGAGCGCTGATGTGGCGCCAATTAAGTTTGTTAGAAGTAAGACTTTTCGTTTATTGAATTTATCCGCGATCTTGCCACCGGAGATACTAAAGAAAAGGGTTGGGGCGAATTGCAGCGCCGTTACGATTCCTAGATAGGAGCCGCTATTAGTTAGCTCGAGGATCAACCAAGCTTGGGCGACGCCTTGTGCCCAGGTTCCGATATTTGATACGAAGTTTGCGGCGAAAAGGATTCGGAAGTTGCGATGACGGAAAGATCGCAACGTACTCACAAAGCGAGTCTAGTATGCTTCACGATATGCGCAGCGCGATTCCAGTCATCATCATCGGAATTATTCTTTGGACGATTGCGCTTGTGATTGCAATCATCGCAAATGCAATGGCAAAAGTAATTCTTGCTTGTGTACTAGGAATCACCCTTGGATTTATCGGAATCACTTACACAAAACGGCGCGCTAAGCGCGAAGGAAATTAACCCTCGATTTCTTGTGCGATTCCGCGCAAAACCTTTGCTACTCGAGCAGCTTCAGTTTCACTTGGATAACGGCCATGGCGTAGGCCATTTCCAACGCGATCTAGCATCTTGATAGATTCTTCGATGATTACCGCGAGATCCTCGGCGCCAGATTTTGATGCAGCAAGGGATGGTGGCGCTTCGACAACTCTTACCGAGAGAGCTTGTGGACCTTTACGTCCCTCAGCAACGCCAAACTCCAACTTAGTTCCTGGTTTTAGAGTTGTGACGCCATCAGGAAGCGCTGAGGCGGCGATATAAACATCTTCACCTTCATCAGATGAGATGAAACCAAAACCTTTTTCGAGGCTAAACCACTTGACGCGACCGGTTGGCATGAGGGGAGCCTCCTTCAACTAAAAACTATTTTGGTGTCGTGTGCGCCGCGCTTTGCGGACAGGGGGCTAGTTTATCGCCTCGGAGTGAGCGCCGCACCCATGATTTACAGAGACCACACGCGCATCCTCAGGCGAGATCGCATTGGCGCATGCGCCGAAGGCTTGGCGGAGCGAGCCGCTAATCGGAAGATAGAAACCACAAGTTCCACAGTTCTTTGGCGCCCAGCGGGCGATATCTGTATTTGGTCCGCGGTCCCCTTCAATCCAACGCTTTACTGCTTGATCGCGCCCCTCAACAGAAAGAACGCGCAATCTTCCGGCGCCTAATTCAAATAGTTCATGTAAATCTAAATCTTCATCGCCAGGTAGTACGGCAGATGCAGGAACTAAGCGCGCATCATCAACTTCAGTTGGAACGATTGTTCCGGCGGAGACATCTTCTTTAGTAACTCGAGCGCTATATGGAATCCATTCTGGAGCGCGAAGTGAGTCAGGTCCTGGAAGTAGTACGACATCACAGACAGTCGCAGGGCTATCTTCATCGACCTTTGCGACCGTGACCGCCCAACGCCAATCAACATAACCTGGGAGAAATGCTTCGAAGAGATAAGTGGCAATATGGTCATCATCGGTATCAACCGAGAGAAGTGAACCAACAAATTTTTCGTTCTTTGAATCTTCAATCGCCGCGCTACGAGCAAGTTCAGCGGCGCCGAAGTTATCGACGCCGCTACTTGCTTGAGAATTCTTCGACTTCTTGCGGGACATGAAGCCGATTCTAACTGTCTTTCTAGAAGTCCATATCTCCGCCGCCAGGTGCTGCAGGCATTGCTGGCTTAGGTTCTGGCTTATCTGCGATTACCGCCTCAGTTGTGAGGAAGAGCGCCGCAATTGAGGCCGCGTTCTGAAGAGCAGAACGTGTGACCTTTGCAGGATCGATGATTCCCGTCTTGATCATGTCGACGTACTCACCGCTTGCTGCATTTAATCCATGGCCAGCTTCAAGGTGACGAACTTTCTCAACAACAACTCCACCTTCAAGGCCAGCATTAACAGCGATCTGCTTCAACGGCGCTTCGACTGCGTATTCAACAATCTTCGCTCCAGTTGCTTCATCGCCACTTAGCTTCAACTTACCGAAGGCCTTCTTTGATGCTTGTAGAAGTGCAACGCCACCACCGGCAACGATTCCTTCTTCAACAGCAGCCTTTGCATTACGGACAGCGTCTTCAATCCGGTGCTTGCGCTCCTTTAACTCAACTTCAGTCGCAGCGCCTGCCTTGATAACGGCAACGCCACCGGCGAGCTTGGCAAGACGCTCTTGGAGCTTCTCGCGGTCGTAATCTGAATCGCTCTTCTCAATTTCAGCGCGGATCTGGTTGACGCGACCCTTAATCATCTCGTCATCGCCAGCGCCCTCCACGATTGTGGTCTCATCCTTAGTGACTACAACCTTGCGAGCCTTACCCAATAAATCAAGGGTTGTGGCATCAAGCTTCAAACCGACTTCCTCAGAAACAACAGTTGCGCCAGTAAGAATCGCCATATCTTGAAGCATCGCCTTACGACGATCACCAAAACCTGGGGCCTTTACCGCAACGGAACGGAAAGTTCCGCGGATCTTATTTACGACGAGAGTTGCAAGTGCCTCTCCCTCGACATCTTCAGCGATGATTGCAAGTGGCTTACCGCCCTGCATTACCTTCTCAAGTAGCGGAACAAGATCTTTGATATTTGCAATCTTTGAATTCGCAATCAGGATGTATGGATCTTCGAGAACGGCTTCCATTCTCTCGGTATCAGTAACCATGTATGGAGAGATGTAACCCTTATCAAAGCGCATACCTTCGGTGAGCTCTAGCTCGAGTCCGAATGTATTGCTCTCTTCAACGGTGATTACGCCTTCTTTTCCAACCTTGTCCATCGCTTCTGCGATGATCTCGCCGATTGTTGAATCAGCTGCAGAGATCGAAGCAGTTGCGGAGATCTGTTCCTTCGTCTCAACTGGCTTTGCCATCGAGGACAATTCAGCGGAGATTGCATCGACTGCCTTTTCAATTCCGCGCTTAAGCGACATCGGATTTGAACCAGCGGCTACGTTGCGAAGTCCTTCGCGAACGAGAGCTTGAGCTAGAACGGTCGCGGTAGTTGTTCCATCACCAGCGACATCATCGGTCTTCTTAGCTACTTCCTTTACAAGCTCGGCGCCGATCTTCTCCCAAGGATCATCTAGTTCGATTTCCTTAGCGATTGATACGCCATCGTTTGTGATTGTGGGTGCGCCCCACTTCTTCTCTAGAACTACATTTCGGCCCCTTGGTCCAAGGGTTACCTTCACGGCATCAGCCAAGGTATTCATTCCGCGCTCAAGTCCGCGGCGCGCTTCTTCATTAAAGGCAATCATCTTTGCCATAGCTTTTAACTCCCTGTTACTAGAGGTGGTTCGGGCGACTTATCACTCTCGCCCGGCGAGTGCTAACGCCAAGCCTAGGGCGACTTATTCCAGCCCTCAAATCAGCGTTATCCCTCCCTCAAATCAGGTTCGGAGCGGGGAGCCGTAAGCGAACGTTGTCGAGCGCAGGCGAGACGGTTCGCGTCGGCGACCCCGACGCACCCTCGGGCCGGGCCATAGTCAGCAAACATTTAGGCCGAATTCACCCAGCCATGAGCCATAGCCCTTACCTTGGTGGAGTGAATCTGGTGGAACGACGCGCAATCTCTCGCCTCATTCATCGGGTCGGGTTTGGGCCAAAACCAGGCGAGTTTGAGAAATTACTCAGTTTAGGTTTTGACCGAGCGAGCGCACAATTACTTAATCCCCCCGCAACTTATTCTGAAACCCAAGCTCAGTCTCTGGGGCTTTTCGATTTAGGAGTACAGCCGAGACCGAACACGCCAGAAATTCTCGACTACGTCGATAAGAAAAGATTTCAACTTCGGACGATGACTCTCTGGTGGCTAGATCAAATGGTCACACTTGATAACCCACTCCTCGAGCGAATGACTTGGTTCTGGCATGGACATTGGGCCACATCGTACGCAAAAGTTGATGAGCCACTCGTCATGTTTGAACATGTAAACAAACTTAGACAACATGCAATCGGCAATTTCCGAGCAATGGCTAAAGAAATGGTGCTTGATGGAGCGCTAATTTTTTGGCTAGATGGACAGAAAAATACTGCTGCTGCCCCAAATGAGAATCTCTCCCGAGAATTGATGGAGTTATTTATCTTAGGAGTTAATCGCTATAGCGAAGCCGATGTAAAAGAAACTGCAAAAGCACTTACCGGTTACAAGGTCAAAAAGAGTTCTGGCGTAGTTACAAGTAATCTCAGACAGTCGTACACTGGTTCTATCTCTTTCCTGGGAACTAGCGGAAACTTTAATGCGCTCTCGCTAACCGATTATCTGGTTTCTCAGCGAAATTGTCAGCGATTTATCCCAGAGCGACTCTGGTACCGATTTATTACTTCTGCCACGGATTTACCCATGAATTCGAATATTGAAAGTGCTTTCACAGCGCGAGAAATTGCAAGCACAATGGGAGCGTTAGTTCGAGATTCTGCATTGCAAAACCCAAACTTCTCGCAGGTGCGCTCACCCTTGGAGTGGCTCATAGCAATACTCCGTGCCACCAAGATAACGCCATCAAAATTCGAACGCCCTGACTACTTGATTAATCTTCTGAATGGCCTTGGGCAACGACCTTTCTATCCGCCAAATGTAGGTGGTTGGCCGGCGGATGAAGCCTGGCTTTCAGCTGCATCTACCCAGACTCGTATTTCTGCGGCACAGTACTTGATGAAGCGGGCTGATCTCTCCCCAATAAGCGCCCTCCCACAAGCTTCACGAATTGAAGGTTTGGCAAATTGGTTGGGTGTTAGCAGCTGGAGCGAGCGAACAAGACAGGCCTTCTCTGGAGCGCTTCGCGATCCAGAACGGTTAGCAGTCCTGGCAGTTTGTAGTCCGGAATATCTGGTCAACGCATGAATAACCGCACAATTGGAGGGAAGCAATGGACACGATAACTCGTCGCAGATTCATCCAGATGACAGGCGCCGGTGCGGTGGCAACTGCTGCACACACGCTCTCAATTGAAGAGATTGCCAACGCTGCAATTTCGCGTCCGCTTCCTCTAGGCACACCAATTCTTGTGGTCGTTACTCTTTATGGTGGAAACGATGGACTAAACACCGTCGTTCCATTTCAAGATTCTGTTTATCACACACTTAGGCCACAACTTGCTTACAAAGATAATCAGGTAATTCCAATTGGTGATGGCCTCGCGCTAAATGGTGCAATGACTGGTTTTAAATCGCTCTGGGATAAAGGGCAACTTGCAATTGTCCGCGGCACCGGATACCCAAATCCGGATCGTTCTCACTTCTCATCCATGGCGATTTGGCAAAGCGCAGAACTGAATGCAAGTAAGAGTGGTTGGTTAGGTCGTTGGGTTGAATCACAACCTGAAGATCCGTTGTTAGCAATAAGCCTTGGTTCCGTGCTGCCACCATTATTGGCAGGAAATCGACGTTCGGGTTCAGTTCTACCACTTGGGGGCCTTAAGGTCCCTGGCGGCTCACTTGCGAGTGACTGTGCAAAGCTATCGATTACTAGTCCGCAAGATGATCGCCTCACGGCTATGGCCGCAAGAAGTATGCGAAACTTGTTCGAAGTTTCCGGTGAAGTAACGCCTATTTTGAAAGATCCAGCGCCACCTGCCAGTGATTTGCCAACATTGGTGGGCGGTAATGCTGGGGGTGATTCGAATCTCTCGGCCCAATTAGAAATCGTCGCTAAATTAATTGCTGCGGGTTCACCAACCAAAGTGTGGTCGGTATCTCTTGGCGGCTTTGACACTCATGCCGATGAGAACACCGCTCAATCTCTTCTACTAGGAGCAGTCTCTAGTTCGCTCTCGAAATTCATGTCTCAAATGCGTTCGACCAATCGCAGTAAAGATGTCACTGTCTTGGTTTACAGTGAATTTGGTCGACGCGTGAGAGCGAATGCTTCACAAGGAACCGATCACGGCACTTCCGGACCAGTATTTTTACTCGGCGAAAAGGTAAAGGGTGGCTTCCATGGAGAACAACCATCTCTAAATAATTTGAAAGATGATGACTTAGCAGTCACAACTGATTTTCGAGATATCTATGCAGAAATGTTAGAGAGTGTTTTAAAGACCGAGAGTTCACGAGTGCTTGCTAATTGGCGGAGCAAACTCTCGCTAGTTAACTAGTACGTCTTTGGAGCCTTGCTTCACGCAGGCGGCGAAGGCGCTTGATGAGAAGCGGTGATGCGGCGAGGGCATCCTCGCGGTCAATCAGGTTGTTAAGGAGCTCGTAGTACTCGCGAGCGGAGAGGTTGAATTGTTCTTTAATTCCGGTCTCTTTTGCCCCGGCATAACGCCACCATTGCCGTTCAAAATCCAGGATGCGGACCTCAAGGTCGCTCAGGGCAGCCGAAGTCTCAAGTCTTAGCTCTTCCATGGGGGGTAATTCAACTAGAGAGTCGGCAAAAGTGTGGGATTTAGAGGGTAGCGAGAATTACCTTTATATCGGTAAGTGATGTCCAGGGATTAACGATTGCAAATCGGAGGATTGGTTTTCCTTCATGTGTCGATGGAGTCACAAATCCGATCTGGTCATTTAATAACTTATCGCTCCACTTTTTATAGTCCGGCGCTTCCCAACCTTTTCTAGTGAAGGCAACGATTGATAACTCTGGCTCCATCAAGAGGTCAAGATTTGGATGCTCCTTAATTAACTCAGCGCTTTCGCGCGCAACTTCCATCGTCTTATCCATCGCTTCGGCATATTTCTTCTTGCCATGTGCAGCAAGTGAGAACCAAAATGGAAGTCCACGAACCCGTCGCGTTAAATGAATTGCATAATCGGACGGATTCCACTCACCACTTTCAAGAGCCTCTAAATAACCAGCATGTTGGGTATGCGCAGCGCGAGCGATCTCCGGATTGCGATAAATGAGTGCGCAGGCATCAAATGGTGCAAACAACCACTTATGTGGATCAACGATAAATGAATCAGCTAGTTCGACGCCCGCAAACAAGTGTTTAGTCTTTGGTGAAGCAAGCGCTGCTAGCCCATATGCGCCATCAACGTGATACCAAACACCGCGCTCCTTAGCCGCTTTACCAATCCCCTTTAAATCATCGATGATTCCCAAATTCGTAGTTCCCGCAGTAGCCACTACCGCAAAGACTCGTTTAGTTGTATTCTTTCGATGAAATTCATCAATCTCACTAGCAACTGTGGCGCCTTGAAGCCTATGGTTGCTATCGCACTTGATGGTTAGAACTTCTACATCCATAACGCTTGCGGCGCTCTTTATCGATGAATGGGCTTGGTCGCTACAAGCAATTACCCATTTACTAGTTTCTGGATGCTTAATTCGGGCTTCATATCTTGCTGCAACGAGCGCAGATAGATTTCCGACGGTTCCACCTTGGACAAAGACTCCGCCTGAAGTTGTTGGGAAACCGGCTAAATCACTTAACCATCGAAGCGCTTGATTCTCGGCAAAGACCGCGCCAGCGCCCTCCATCCACGATCCGCCATAAAGCGATGAGGCGCCGACAACTAAATCAAACAAGTTCGAAGATTCTGTAGGAGCTGAAGGAATGAAGGCCAAGTTCCGTGGATGATCTGTTGAGATACAAGCTTGGGCTAATACATGTTTAAATAAATCAAGCGCCTTCTCGCCACCAAGACCGCTTTCAGTAATTGTCTCGCCGACTTCTGCGTACAACTCATCGTAGGTCCAAGGTCCATCAAGGGGTGGATCTTTCTTTAATCGGATTAGCGAATACTCGAGGATCTTTGCCGCTAGAGCATCAATCTCTTCATCAAACTCATGCATCCCCGAATAGCGCCTTTCGCTTTGAACTTCTCACAATGTTACGGAGCATTGTTGGAAATACAAAGGCATGTAGTGGAAGTACGAAGTACCAATAGAGCTGGCCACCAAGTCCACGCGGTGAGAATGTCGCTTCTTGAGTTATCCGCACCTTTCCATCTTCGGGTGCAATCCGAAACTCAAGCCACGCCTTACCCGGGAGAATCATCTCGGCATAAAGTCTCAAGACTCTTTCTTTATCGATTGCTTCAACTCTCCAAAAATCCAATCCATCCCCGACTCTTAAGAATTTTGGATCGCGTCTTCCGCGCCGAAGGCCAACGCCACCAACAATGCGATCGAGTACCCCTCGCGCCCACCAGAGGAAATCGGCGCCATACCAACCGGTTTCACCGCCAATCTGCTCGATGGATTTCCAAACGCAATCGATTGGCGCATCAGTTAATACATCTCGCTTATCGCGATGAGTGATTTCACCAGCCCAATCCGGATCGCTCTGGGCTTTCTGCCACGGCGCGGTGATTGCGGTGGCATCAGACCAACGCGTCTCAACTTGGTTACTAGTTGTACGCGAAAGGGCGAGGTTTATCGCGGTAGTTACATCAATGAGCCCTTCGGGGGGCTTAGGAATAATCGCATCGATGCTCTTCTTAGGATCTGCAACAGTTTCATTTATTAGCGAGCCAATTAGCGGCCGAGCCAATCGAGTCGGGACTGGGGTAACAAAACCAATCCAGAGGGATGACAACTTCGGAGTAAGGACTGGGACTCTGATAATCCAACGTCTTCTCAAGCCTGAACACTTAGCGAATTTCTGCATCATGTCGGCGTAAGAAAGAATCTCTGGTCCACCGATATCAAAGATTCCACTTACCGGATTTTCCAATTTTGCCGCGTTAGCTAGATACCAGAGCACATCACGTACTGCGATTGGATGCGTGCGATTAGAAACCCACTTTGGCGTTGTCATAATCGGAAGACGATGCGTTAAGTGACGGAGCATCTCAAAGGATGCTGAACCCGAACCGATCACGATTCCAGCTCGAAGCTCAAGTACCGGTACCGATGTTGAACTTAGCTCTACCCCAGTTCGGGCACGCGAAGCTAGATGCTTACTTTGTTTTTGGTCGTTAGCAATTCCACCAAGATAAACAATCTGCTTTACGCCAGAAGCTTCAGCTGCTTTAGCAAAGTTTCGCGCCATCTTTGCTTCGAGTTCATCAAAATCTGCTCCAACGCCAATTGAGTGAAGCAGATAGAAAGCTGTGTGCACACCATCAAGTGCGCTCTTCATCTCATCGAAATTAGTTGCATTTCCTACGGAGACTTCAACTTCATTTACCCAAATCTGGCCGGAAATCTTCTTCTCATCCCGAACCGAAACTCTTACCTTCAAACCTTCATTTAATAGCGCACGCACTAATCGACCACCTACGTAACCAGAAGCTCCAGTTACGAGTATCCGGCGAGAGTTATTCATGGTTCAACACTAGACTTTCCTCTATGTCTCGGCCAAAGGTAGTTGTATTGGGCGCTGGCTTTGGCGGTTTAACAGCGGCTAAAGCCCTCGATTCCATCGCAGATGTGACTCTCGTCGATCGCCACAACTTCCAGACCTTTTTGCCACTTCTCTACCAAGTCTCAACCGCTGGTCTTGCTGCTGACCACATTGCTCACCCGATTCGAGGCGCGCTCCGCAAGACCAAGATCAAATTCCGCATGGGCTCACCAATCACTATCGATCATAAGAACAAATCAGTGAAATTAGATTCGAGTGAGGTTCTTGACTTTGATTACTTAGTAGTTGCGCTCGGTTCTGCCACAAATGATTTTGGAGTTAAAGGCGTCGCTGAAAATGCTCTCGGCATGAAGAGCGTTTCGGAAGCCCTTGAGATTCGCTCCTCAATTTTGCGTCGCTTTGAGGATCTCTGTCGCTTTGAAGATGACACGAAGTTATCAATCACCGTTGTTGGCGGTGGTCCAACTGGAGTTGAAATGGCCGGCGCAATCGCTGAGCTAAAGAAGGGTCCACTTAAATCTGATTTTGCATCTGCTGCTAAGAACATACAAGTAAACCTGGTGGAAGCTGGGCCAAGAATTCTTCCCTCATTCTCACCACTTCTTTCAAGTCGGACTAAGAAAGACCTCGAGAAGTTAGATGTAAAAGTTTTGGTAAACACATCAGTTAAAGAAGTAAAGCCGCACGAAATTATCCTTGGTGATAAAACCAAGCTAGCTTCTGAAGTCACGATCTGGGCGGCCGGTGTAACCGGCGAACCAGTTATGAAGAAACTTAATCTCCCAATTGAAAACGGTCGAATTGCAGTCGATGAAACTCTTCAAGTAACTAACTACCCACACATCTTTGCAATCGGCGATATCTCAGGGGCTAAAGGTAAAGATGGCCGATTCCTGCCAATGGTTGCTCCGGTTGCGATGCAACAAGGTCGCCATCTAAAACTTCAAATCGCAAACTTAATCACCAAAAAACCACTACTGCCTTTTAAGTATCGCGATAAAGGATCGATGGCCACCATCGGACGCCATAAGGCCGTCGTTGAAGTTGGCCCGCTAAAGCTCGCTGGAATTCCCGCTTGGTATGCCTGGTTATGGCTCCACCTCTTCTATCTATTGGGTGGCCGCAACAAGATCGGCACGATGGCGGATTGGACCTGGAATTACCTAACTTTTGATCGCGGCAATCGCCACATCATGGACATTAATTAACTCTTAACGCACCGAGTGCATGTTCTGGAACAAATGGTGAGTTAGGTCGTACCCACTCGATTTTTCTATATCCAATTCCTTGTGGCGGGCGTGGATCGCTCTCGCCTTTATTTGGCCAAAGTGAGAAAGCGCGCTCTGCTTGGGCAGTAATTGTTAGTGATGGATTAACGCCGAGGTTTGCGGTCACGCTTGCGCCATCGACAACATGAAGCGTTGGATAATTCCAAACTCGGTGGTAGGGATCAATCACTCCCTTGTTTGGATCATCACTAATCACACAACCACCAACAAAGTGAGCCGTAAATGGCGCGCTAACTAAATCTCCAATATGCCCGCCAGGAGTTCCGCCATAGTTCTTAGCAATTTTTCGCACTACTTCATTTGCGGCCGGGATATACGTTGCATTGGGATGTTCGCTATCGTTCTTAGAAGTCAATCGCCAACCGAAGATTCCTCGCTTACCTCGAACTGGTATTGATGAATCAACGTTCTGCATAACAAGGGCAATCACAGTCCGCTCGCTCCATTTTCTAACATCCAAGATCTTGGCAACCATCGAAGGTTTCGTAATTAGGGTTTTAGCCCATTGGCGACGGCGAACTTTCGCTGAATGACCATCGGTCATTACGGTCTGTAATAACCCCATGAAATTTGAGCCTTTGCCATACCGAACCGGCTCAACATGTGTGTGCTCATCTGGGAAGAATGAGGAAGTAATTGCGGCGCCTTGTGAGAAATCAATCTCTCCACCATGAGGCATAACCGCGCCAACTAGCGATTCAGAATTAGTTCTCGATAACTTTCCGAGCGCTGGAGATAGTTTTGCTAACTTCTTTGAGCCCTTCATCTTATGAAGAAGTTTCTGGGTGTTATAGGTACCCGCCGCTACAACTACCTCGCCCGCAGTAAAAGTTCGCTTTCCGCCAAACCAGGCGCTGCTCTTTCGCGCCGTTATCTTCCAACCACCACTTGGTAGCTCTTCAATAGATTCAACGGTGTGCTCTGGGAAGACTTTTGCGCCGGCGCTTTCAGCAAGACCCAAATAATTTTTTGGAAGCGTGTTCTTTGCATTAAAGCGACAACCAGTCATACAAGCGCCACATTGTTGGCAGCCATGGCGATCTGGCCCAACGCCACCAAAGTAAGGATCTTTTTCTATAACTCCCGGACCTTTTCCAAAGTGCACACCAAGTGGCGCCATTTTGAAAGTATTGCCAACTCCCATCTCTTCAGCGACATCTTTCATCGCTTGATCAGATGGTGAGAAGTAAGGATTCTTTGCAACTCCTAACATTCTTGAGGCTTGGTCATACCAAGGAAGTAATTCAGATTTCCAATCCGTTATGTGGCGCCATTGGGAATCTTCAAAATATGAATCGGGAGGTTGATAGAGAGTATTTGCGTAAACAAGTGAACCGCCGCCAACTCCAGCGCCAGCAAGCACTAGAACATCAGGAAGGGCGTGAATTCTCTGGATTCCACGTAAACCAAGTCGTGGCATAAATAAAAATCTAGATAATCTCCAGGAAGTCTTCGGAAAATCTCGCTCCGTAAATCTTCGCCCCGCTTCAAGGACAGCTACTCGATAGCCTTTTTCTGTTAATCGCAGCGCCGCTACCGAACCGCCAAAACCAGAGCCAACAACCAGCACGTCAAAGTCACGGTTTTCGGCCACCTCCAAAATCTACTACTCTCGACTAATGAGCGAACAGAAGCGCGAGATAAAGCGAAAGCCACATCGCAGCGTTGAAGAACTCGATGAGATCTACTCGATCCTCGATGAAGGAATGGTCGCTCATGTTGGGTTTGTTGATCCTGAGTCGAAAGAACCGGTAGTTATTCCCGTTGCCTATGGCCGCGATGGAAATCGCATTCTCTTTCATGGCTCTACCGGATCAAGGATGTTCATGGCTTTGAAGTCCGGCGTTCAAATCTGTGCGACGGTGACGCTTCTCGATGGAATCGTCTCAGCCCGCTCCCCATTTAATTCCTCAATGAACTATCGCTCAGTCATGGCATTCGGTATTCCAAAAGTCCTTGAGGGCGAGGCTAAAGAGAAGGCGCTATATGCTGTTTCTGAGCGTTTGATTCCAGGGCTTTGGGATGCAGGGCGCGAACAGACAAAGAAGGAATTCGCTCAAACGATGATGGTTGAGTTAACTCTTGATGATGTGACTGCAAAGAAGCGAAGTGGTGAAGCTTTAGATGATGAGGAGGATAAATCACTTCCAATTTGGGCGGGGTATATCCCAATCGAGAATAGCTATGGCGAGCCGATTACAAATGAGAATGCGAAGCATCTCCCGATTCCGGATTACATCAAGAATTTGGTGAAACGGAAGGCAAAGTAGACCAAGGAAAGTTGATCCACTTATCGGTCTTCTGCCACGAGTAATCGGGCTTGATAACCGAATGTGGCTTCTCATAAAGAACTGCGGAACGCGCTTGCCGCACATGCGGAGCTACAAATTCTTGAACTAGCTTCAACGTCTCCCCAGTATCGGCAACATCATCTGCAATAAGTATCGATAAACCTTGGAAATCGGAGACTTTAGGGATTGGCGGAAGGACTACTGGAACTGGGAGGCGCTGATTCTCGCCGGTATAGAACTCAACGCTCATGGCAAGGGTGTTCTTGACTCCGAGCGCATAACCGAGGGCGCCACCGATAAGAAAACCACCACGTGCAATGGAGAGAATGGCATCAGGTTTGTATCCAGAATCTGCAATTAATTGCGCTAGCTCGCGAATTGCAAGGCCAAAGCCCTCGTAACTAAGAGTTAGCTTTTCGGAGTTCACGTACAGTTATTCACTTACCTAGAAGCGCCTTCATGGCTTGGATCTCAGCTTCCTGTGACGCGAGTATCGAACTACCTAACTTTGCGACTTCTTGATTCGCAGAATCGATGATCTTCTCGGCCATATCGATCGCGCCCTCATGATGCTTAATCATTCCCTCTAAGAAAAGTCGATCGAAATCTGCACCCGTTGAGACGCGGAGCATCTCCATCTCATTTTCATCGAGCATTCCCGCCATCGTATGGCCGGCATGGCCCATCGCATCAACGCCTGGCCAACTCTTCATCAACTCGATTTCTGGCTCTTGTGCACTACTTATCTGTTCGGCGAGCGCTAAAACATCAGGATTAGTTGTATTTGTAAATGCAAGCTCTGACATCTCAAGTGCTTGTTCGTGATGTGGAATCATCATCTCTGCAAACATGATGTCTTGCGAGCTGAGCGCTCCGTTTGAATTCTCGGAGCCACTTGCACAGCCCGTAAGTAAAAACAGGGAAATCAATAGATGCGCAAGGCGTCTCATGGGGTTAAGGTACCTGGAGCCCCCCGTCAGGATTGAACTGACGACCTTCCGCTTACAAGGCGGATGCTCTACCACTGAGCTAGGGAGGCGTGATGCAGTCACCAATTATGTCAGGCAGTACGCAAAACTCTGACCGATAGATTCTCCTCGTGAAAACTCCAGTCTGGATTAGCCCCGAGACCACCTCAATAAATCGCCTCCCGATGCTCAATATCGGTCACTTGATGTCGATCTCGCTTGATGGTGATTGGAACTTTCAGCTACTAGACCGCCCCGATCAAGAGCCAAGTAAGCGTTGGCAAACAATTCCCGTCCCTGGTCTTTGGACGATGATTAATGGCGAGCAATCATTTGGCGATAAGCCCATCTACACAAATGTCCAAATGCCATTTGAGCAACTTCCACCATTTGTACCTGAAGAGAACCCAACCGGAATTTATGAGCGCGAGTTCTCGCTACCGAATACTTGGAAGAACAAGCGAGTAGTTCTATCAATTGGTGGGTTTGAATCTGTCGCGATTCTTTCGATAAATGGTAATGAAGTAGGAGTGGCTAAAGACTCACGCTTAGCAGCCGAGTTCGATATTACAAACTTCTTAAATAACGGCTCTAATCGAATTCAAATCAAAGTAATTAAGTGGTCAGATGCGACTTTTATTGAAGATCAAGATCAATGGTGGCATGGTGGAATCACCCGTTCGGTAAAACTCTATGCAACTGAAGAAGTATTTATCGAGCGTCTCTACCCAACGCCTGGGCTCTTGACCGATAACAAGACCGGCACACTTCACGTCCGCGCCCATATCAATTCAATCAATGATGCTTCGATCGCTAACTACAAGCTCCGTGTCAAAGTAATGGGCGTAAAGGGAGCAAGTGAAGTTGCGCCGGTCATAAGCAAGAAAGCTCCGCAATGGACCGAAAAGAGCGCAGAAGAACTAAAGGCTGGCGCTGACTATTTTCTTGGCACATATTGGGATGGGAGCATGCCTAAGGCAAAGTTTGAAGCCTTTCTTGCTACTGAAAACATCATCCCAGGACCTCTTGAGTTCACTATCAAGGTTCCAAATATCGCGCCTTGGAGCGCTGAATCCCCCACTCTCTACGACGTTGAGTATGAATTAGTCGATCCTTCCGGCCAAGTAATTGAGATAACCACCCAGAAAATCGGCTTTAGAAGGGTAGAAATCAAGGGCAATGAGCTCTTGGTAAATGGCCAGCCGGTCATCTTCTACGGAATTAATCGCCATGATTTCAATCGAGAGACCGGGCGAGTACTAACTAGAGATTTGATGCGTCAGGATCTGTTGGAGTTAAAGCGATGGAACTTCAACGCTGTCCGCACCTCTCACTATCCAAACGATCCAGCATTCTTAGATCTATGTGATGAGCTTGGTTTTTATGTAGTTGGTGAAGCAAATATCGAGTCACATGCATTCCAAAATACGCTTTGTAATGACCAGAAATATCTAAACGCATGGGTCGACCGGGTCGCGCGGATGATTCAACGCGATATCCATCACCCATCAGTTGTTCTATGGTCACTCGGTAATGAGTCAGGCGCCGGTTTAAATCATCGTGCGGCCGCCCAATATGCCCGCTTCTTTGATCCAACTCGCCCACTTCACTATGAAGGCGCAATCCGTGGTAATTGGACTATCAACCATGGCTTAACCGATGTTGTCTGTCCGATGTATCCAGAAATCTCCGCAATCATCTCTTATGCAAAGTCAAAGAAAGCAACTCGTCCGCTAATCATATGCGAGTACTCGCATGCAATGGGAAATAGCAATGGCACGATTGCTGAATATTGGGATGCAGTGCATTCGCTTAAGGGACTTCAAGGTGGCTTTATCTGGGAGATGTGGGATCACGGATTAGATCAACGCCTCGAGGATGGAACCATCCGCGCCGCTTACGGTGGTGATTACGGTGAAGTTAAGCATGATGGAAATTTCGTTTGTGATGGAATGTTCTTCCCAGATCGCTCGCCGAAGCCAGCTCTCCAAGAGTTTAAATACATCGCAGCTCCAGTAAAGATAAGCGCCAAGAACCTCAAAACCGGTCGCTTTGAAATCTTCAACAAACAGTTCTTTAACGACCTGCGTGAATTCAAACTCCGCTACGAGATAACGGTAAATGGAAAGGTTGCTCTATCTGGAGATGTGAAATTGCCGGTAGTAAAGGCTAGAAAGAGCGCTATTTTCACTATTCCCGCTAAATTATTAAAGGCAGGAGATGGTGTTGGCGAGCGCTTCATCAACTTCAATTTGGAGAGCTCGGTAAGTAAGCCTTGGTCGCATATGGGAACGGAAGTTGCGTGGTCCCAATTCGCTCTTGCCGCTAAGCCGCTTCCAAAAGCAAAGCCGGCTAAGGAAGGTAGAAACTTTGTTTCGCAAGATGGTCTTATTCTTCTTCCTAGTTGTGAGGTTGCACCGAAGTTAACGTTTTGGCGCGCGCCGACCGATAACGATCTAATCGGCCACATCGCAGAAAAATGGGATAAGTGGGGCTTGCGTGAACTAAGTCGCTCAAACGTTCAAGTTACTCATAAGGGCGCAACAACTCGCATCACCACTACTTGGAAAACGAGCGCCGGCATAACTCTTAAACACCAACAATTAGTTGAATCAGTCGTGGATGGAATCCGAGTTACCGAGACCGTGACTCTTCCTAAGCAACTAGATGATGTTGCCCGGGTTGGAACTAACCTTGAGTTAAGTGGCGACCTAGATCAACTTGTTTACTTTGGAACTGGGCCATTTGAAACCATGCCAGATCGCGCAATCGGAAAGATTCATCGTTGGTCTTCAAGTGTTTATGACCAATATGTTCCATATGTGAAGCCACAAGAAAATGGTGGCCACGTTGGAGTCCGTTGGTTCTCAATCTCAAATCGCAATAACCACGGCGTATATTTCCAACTAGATAAGCCGCGCATGGTCACGGTTACGCCGATGAGATCAACTGATCTCGCTGATGCCACGCATAATGTCTTCGTCAATAAGTGTGGAAATACAGTTGTGACGATCGATGTAGCGCATCGTGGAGTGGGAACAGCATCATGTGGTCCAGATACTTTAGATAAGTATCGGATTAAGCCCGGCGTTTATAAGTGGAGCTGGACTGCACTTAGCTTCTAGCCTCAAAGGTAATCGGGGTTGGATATTTCGCATCTCGGCCATCTCCAGATGACCTTCCGCGGATCCTTCTTCCCATCCAAGGCAGGGCGTATTTACCAAACCAATTTAGATTAATCTGAATCTTCTCTAGCGTCGTAATCGGTTTAGCATTAGGAAGAGGTGTACGCCAATCTGGATCATGTGGCAGTTCAAGGCGAGATAAGACGGCTTGGGCCACGCGACGGTGCCCCTCGGAATTTAGATGAAGTCGATCTTCGTGGATAAATCGTTCATCACGCCAAAAGTCATCATGATTTGGGTCGAAGAGAGTCGCATCAACAGCCGCGGCTCTCCTTCGCACATTCTCATTAAAGACTTTAAAGCGCTCTTTCCAAACTTGGGCTGCGCGAGTAGTCGCACCAGAATCCTCAAGCACACAGAACAACATCAACGTTGCACCAGATCGAACTAGCTCATCGACGCCATGGTTGTAAGTCGCAATAGTTCTCATCGGGTCATATTTCGGGCGGATCACATCATTTGCGCCGGCATGAAAGGAAACTAGCGTTGACTTTCCTTCGATTAATTTTTTCGCCTTTGGAATCTGTTCATTTACAACCTGTGCAACTAACTTTCCTCTAATCGCAAGATTTGCATATGTGAAGCCATCCCAATTTACAGTGGCAACTTCAGCTACCCGATCAGCCCAGCCGCGATATCTTCCACCGATTACCTCATCAGACATACCCTCGGTCATCGAGTCACCGAGCGCTATGAAACGGTTATATTGCATGCCGTTTCCTGTCGACTGCGTAAAGAGCAATCGACATCGCCACACTAGCGTTTAGTGATTCAACGGTATTGCTCATCGGTATCTTGATTAATAAATCGCAATTCTCGCGGACTAACCTTGAGAGCCCACGCCCTTCGCTTCCAACAACGATGTAAAGCGGCTGGTCGGCTATCTCTATAGCCTCAACCGCAGTATCGGCATCCCCATCTAGCCCCACGATAAAGCAGCCAAATTCCTTTGCGTCCTGCATTGAGCGAACTAGGTTTGTAACCTGAGCGATTGGCAACCGTGCAGCAGCTCCCGCGGATGACTTCCAGGCCGCTGCAGTTAAAGGGGCGTTGCGTCGCTCTGGGATCAATAATCCATCTGCGCCAAATGCCGCAGCGCTTCGAGCAATCGCACCGATATTCCGTGGATCAGTTACGCCATCAACAGCAACAAATAGCGCGGGCTCTTTTGCGCGAGCGAAAATTTCTTTCTGGGATGAGTATCGGAATGGTTTTGCAACGAGGGCGATTCCTTGGTGATTGGCGATACCAGTCATATTTTCGATCTGACGCCGCTCCACCTCACGGATCCCAAGTCCCATCTTCTGGGCGAGCTTTACGCTCTCCTCTAACCGCTCATCAATATCAACGCCAGTTGCAACAACTAACTCTTTGGCCGGAATTCCAGCGCGAAGCGCTTCAACTACCGCGTTACGTCCAGCAATCGTGTCATGGTGTTCGCGTGGCTCACGTCTGAAGTCGCGCTTTCTATCACCGCGCTTACTATCAATTCGCTTACGTTCAACGCGCTTTCTTCCAAAATCACCACGCCCCGAACCGCGTCGCTCTGAATCTCTGCCTGAATCTCTGCGCTCTGATCGGTCGCGATCTCCTCGTTTCTGTTCAGAATCTTTACCACCGCGATACTTCTTATGGTTTGGGCGATTCTCCGCTTTTGGCGTTGGCCCTCTGCCGCGAAGAGCGCGTCGCTTTGGTTGCTTCGCCATTTAGTTCACGCTCCATCTCGGTCCATTAGGTGTATCTTCAATTGAGATTCCCATCGCAACAATCCGATCTCTAATCGCATCCGCTGCTGAGAAGTCCTTACGGACTCGGGCCGCTTCTCGTTGTTCAAGAAGCAAGGCAATCAAGCCATCTACGGCCTTATCCAACTTCTTATTGCCAGATTCACCAAATGCTGGGTCAAAGGGATCGCAACCCAAGATATCTAGCGCTCCACGGATCTTCTTTGCGTATGAAAGCGCGGTCTTGGCCTCACTTAACGCGCTATTTCCAGCACGCAACCATTCGGAAATTTGTGCAAGCGCTTGTGGCACAGCAAGATCGTCATCAAGAGCAGCCTTTAGCTCCGGTGCAATCTCTTTACCAATCTCGCCTTCCAACTTTTTAACCCGGAGTAAGAAGTTCTCAATCCGGCGAAATGCGGTTGCGGATTCATCGAGGGCTTCAAATGAGAACTCCAACATCGATCGATAATGAGCGCTGCCGAGATACCAACGAAGTTCGATTCCGCGCACCCGCTTTAGTACTTCCGTAACGATGAGCGAATTACCAAGTGACTTGCTCATCTTCTCACCGCTCGTTGTAACCCAAGCGTTATGCATCCAACGCCGGGCAAACTTTTGACCGGCCGCTTCAGATTGGGCAATTTCATTTTCATGGTGCGGGAAGATCAGATCTAATCCACCGCCATGGATATCAAACTCATCTCCTAGATATGCGCGCGCCATTGCCGAGCACTCAAGATGCCAACCAGGACGCCCGGCTCCCCATGGAGTCGGCCAAGCAGGTTCACCTGGTTTTGCAGCTTTCCATAACGCGAAATCTCTTGGATCTCGTTTGAAAGTATCTTCTGCATCCCCCGCGCTCTGGAGATCATCTAATTTTTGGTTTGAGAGCGTGAGGTAGCGCTTCAATTTACGAACCTCTAGATAAACATCGCCATTTCCTGGCGCATATGCCGAACCATTTGCAATCAGAGTCTCCATCAACTCAATCATCTGGGTTATGTGCCCGGTTGCACGCGGTTCGTAGGTAGGAGGCAGAACATTTAATGCGCGATAAGCATCAGCAAAGGCCCGTTCATACTTCATCGCTACCGCCCACCAAGGCATCGCTTCATGAGTAGCTTTATGTAAGACCTTGTCATCAATATCAGTCACATTCCGTACGAAAGTAACCGCTAAGCCGCTCGCCTCAAGCCATCTCCGCAAGATATCGAAGTTAACTCCGCTTCGAATATGGCCAATGTGTGGAGCTGCCT
>VGAF01000003.1 GCA_016870855.1 Actinomycetota bacterium
CTTCCGCACCCGTTGCATCGCCACCAGCATGGAGAATTCGATTTCGTAAATGGCCACCTTCGCGAGTAAGTGCAATCTCACCGGTTTCTGATTTATCAAAGACTGCGCCACGAGCGATTAACTTTCGTACCGCTTCTGGGCCTTCAGTTACCAATACTTTTACAGCTGGTAAATCACATAACCCAGCGCCAGCAACCAAGGTGTCACGTTCATGATCTTCTGGTGAATCACCAGGGCCAAGAGCTGCAGCGATTCCACCTTGGGCCCATTTGGTAGAGCCTTCATCGACTTGGGCCTTAGTTATCAGCATTACTGAGAGGTCATGAGAACGGATTTGCAGCGCAGTAGTTAGCCCCGCAACGCCAGAGCCGATTACAACAGCATCAGCAGATGCGCTCCAACCAGGTAGTGGTGCACGTAATCTCATAGCTTCACCAAGCTCCGCGACATCGCCGCGTTATCTATCAAGCGCACCCCATCTACCCAACCGGCAATGAGTGCCCGTGGTCTTACCGTGCTCTCCGTCGCTAACTCGAAACTCTCTTCATCGATGATTACCGCATAATCCAATTTGAACTTTGGTTCATTCTCCAACCTTGCCAATTCCAACTTCATATCAGATATTGACTCTTTTGTTGAAGCCGCCCGAAGCGCTTTTGAAATTGATTGCGCGGTCAGCACTCCTTCTTGGCTAAGTCGAACATTTCGAGATGAGAGTGCGAGCCCAGAGGCTTCGCGAATAGTGGGGGCGGCGATAATTTCAATTTCCGGATGGAGTTGCGCAGCCATTCGCTTGATAAGAAAAAGTTGTTGAAAGTCTTTTTCCCCAAAGATTGCATACTTTGGTCTAACTAATTCAAAGAGTCTATTTACTACAGTCAATACGCCATCAAAATGTCCCGCTCTACTTGCGCCCTCAAAGCGTCTACCTAACTCCCCAGCGCTTAATTTCATCTCAGTTCCGGGATATAAATCACCAACTTCAGGTCGCCAAAGAATTGTTGCGCCGGCTTCCTGTGCAAGTCGCTCATCGATTTCTGGAGTCTTGGGGTATTTAGCGAGATCATCCTTATCTTCGAATTGCAGTGAATTTACAAAGACCGATACAACTACTTCATCGCAATATTCGCGGGCAATCTTGATAAGGGATTGGTGGCCAGCATGAAGCGCGCCCATAGTCGGCACAAATGCGCATGGGCGATCGAGCGCCTTGAGGCTTTGCGCTACTTTCATTTCTAGCTCCAGTCCGCTTGGGGTACCAGGCTCGTAAAGTCTACTTTCTTAAGTTAGAGCGGCCAAAAGTTCGCTTATTGGGCCTCTTCCGGGGAGGTGCGCGGATGGCTCAATCTCAAGCCAGGGCTCTAAAACAAAGCGTCTTTCGTGGGCCCGTGGGTGGGGCAAGGTGAGTGAGCCACTTTCCATAAAGAGTCCACCAAGATCAATAATGTCGATATCAATAAGGCGTGCTGCGTTTTGGAAGGAGCGAGTTCTACCAAGGACATTTTCAACTTCAAGGAGCGAGTTCATTAGATCCAGCGGTTTGTAATCTGTTTCGCCGATTAGCACCGCGTTTATGTAATTCGGTTGGGTATCCGGAACACCAAAGGGCGCAGTTTCATAGAGTGATGAAACTACTTTTACATTTAAAAGTTTTCTAATTTCATCAATCGCTCTAGTTACTTGGGAGCGGGGCTCACCAAGATTTGCACCGAGAGCGATTACTGCTTTCATCGCTTCTTCTTGAGGGTTACCGAGACATCATCAAAGGGAACCGAAATCGGCGCTTTTGGTTTATGAACCGTAACTTTAACCTCTTCAATCAGATTAAAGGAGTGCAGCACTCGAATTGCAATTCGATCCGCGAGAGCTTCGATTAAATTTAAGGAAGGACCCTTAATCACCTCAACTACTAACTTGGCGACCGCGTCATAATCAACGGTTTCGCTCAAGTCATCTTCTTCGGCCGCTTTCTCTAAATCAAGTTCTAATTCAATATCAACTATGAATGGTTGTGGAGTTAGCTTCTCTTGCTCAAGAACTCCATGCGTTCCATCGGCCTTAATGCCGGAAATCCTTATCTTCTCGCTCATATTTAGGAGTCTATCTTTTACCTAAGGCGTTGATTGTGGCGATTACGTCACGATGTGGCTTTACTGAGTGAGTACGGACAGCCCACACTCCCTGCTTTGCCATCGCAGCGGTAATCGCAAGCGTGGCTGCCTCACGCTCATCAGGATCTGTGCTCCCGGTTAATTCGCCTAAGAAGCGCTTCCGTGAGGCTCCGATGAGGATGGGATAGCCCAATAATGAAAGCCGATCAAGGTTTTTGAGCAGCTCCCAATTATGTTCCGCGGTCTTGGAGAATCCGATACCGGGATCGATGATGATCTGGTCTGGGTCTACGCCGGCTTCAATAGCGTAATTAATTCGCTCCTCTAGTTCTTCCTTTACTTCCTTAACAACATCTTTATAGGTGGCGAGCTCTTGCATAGTTTTGGAATGTCCGCGCCAATGCATCATTACATATTGAAGCTGAGGGTGTTTTGCGATGAGCGGGTACATTTCTTTATCGGCTAGCCCACCCGATACATCATTCACATACTTCACTCCGAGCTTTATTGCATTCGCCGCAATTGAACTTCTAGTTGTATCAATCGAAACTTCAGTTCCGAGTGGAATTACTTGTTCAAGTACCAGAAGAACTCGTTCCTCTTCTTCCGCTTCGGTAATCCGCTCTGAACCTGGTTTAGTGGATTCACCGCCGATATCGATTATGTCAACGCCCTCTTCAATCATTGCTTTGGCACGACTTACGGCCGATTCGGTTGTGAAATGTTTTCCACCATCAGCAAATGAATCTGGGGTGACGTTGAGGATTCCCATCACCAGAGTGCGCATAACTACTTTCCAGTTATTAGTGACATCGCTTCAGCACGAGTTGCTGGATCACGGAGCATGCCACGTACAGCGCTTGTGACAGTACGTGCTTGTGGCTTCCTGACCCCGCGCATCGACATACATAGATGCTCGCAATCGATAATGACAATCACGCCGCCTGGTTCAAGATGTTTAACAAGAGCATCTGCGATCTGGGTGGTAAGTCGTTCTTGAACTTGGGGGCGACGAGCGTAGAGATCAACGAGTCTGGCTAATTTTGAAAGCCCAGTTACTTTTCCACTTGCTCCGGGGATGTAGCCGATGTGGGCTACGCCGTGAAATGGGGTTAGGTGGTGCTCACAGTGCGAAAAAACCTCTATATCTTTGACGATTACCAGCTCTTCATGGCCGAGATCAAAAGATTTATTGAAGATCTCCTTTGGATCTTGAAAGAGGCCTTGAAAGTTCTCCTTCATCGCCCGGGCAACACGCCCCGGAGTTTCCTTTAAACCTTCGCGCTCAGGGTCCTCACCGATTCCAATTAATAGTTCCCGAATAGCGCGCTCGACGCGCTCTTCATCAAAATTACTGCTCATTATTAGGAGCTGATTTCTTCTTACGTTTTGGTTTCTCTTCGGATACTTCCGGACGCTTCTTAATTTCAACCGGTGGAATCTTTGAAGGGACGCGATCAGCCGAGCCGGTCCAAGCTGGTCGCTTTGGTCTAGCGGCAACGCGTTTAAAGATTACTTCAATCTCTTCTTTATGAAGCGTCTCTCTCTCCATCAACTCTTCTACAAGTGAGTCAAGGATGGAACGGTTCTCAACGAGAATTTCATAAGCTTCTTGATGAGCGCCTTCAATCAAATTTCTAATCTCTTGATCTACGGCGCTTGCAATATCTTCGGAGTAATCGCGTTGATGTCCGTAGTCGCGTCCTAGGAATGGAGCGGAATCACTTGTACCAAATTTGATTGCACCTAATTTCTCAGTCATTCCATATTGAGTAACCATGGCACGGGCAAGGGCGGTTGCTTTCTCAATATCGTTAGAAGCGCCGGTGGTTGGATCGTGGAAGACGAGTTCTTCCGCAGCGCGACCACCCATTGTGTAAGCGAGTTGATCAAGCATCTGATTACGAGTAGTTGAATATTTATCTTCATCTGGAAGAACCATGGTGTAACCAAGCGCATGTCCGCGCGGCATGATCGTAATTTTGTGTACCGGATCGGTATGTGGAAGCGCATGCGCAACAAGTGCATGGCCACCTTCGTGATAGGCGGTAACGCGACGCTCTTCCTCGCTCATAAGCCTTGATTTACGCTGGGGGCCGGCCATTACGCGATCAATTGCTTCATCGACATCATCGCGGGAGATAACTTTTCGATTCTCTCTAGCGGTTAGGAGAGCAGCTTCATTTAGAACGTTGGCGAGATCAGCGCCGGTAAATCCTGGGGTACGACGTGCGATTGCAAGAAGGTCGATATCTTTCTCAAGCGGTTTACCTTTTGCATGGACCTTCATTATCGCTTCGCGACCCTTTACATCTGGACGATCAATTCCAATCTGGCGATCGAAGCGACCGGGACGTAGTAGCGCTGGATCAAGAATGTCAGGGCGGTTTGTGGCAGCAATGAGAATTACTTGGTCATGTGGTTCAAAGCCATCCATCTCAACAAGTAATTGATTGAGGGTCTGTTCGCGCTCATCATGTCCACCGCCAAGTCCGGCGCCACGATGGCGACCGACGGCATCGATCTCATCGACGAAGATGATTGAGGGTGAATTCTCTTTAGCTTGTTTAAAGAGATCTCTTACGCGCGCCGCACCAACGCCCACGAACATTTCCACGAAGTCCGATCCAGAGATTGAGTAGAAAGGAACTTTTGCTTCACCGGCAACAGCTCGTGCAAGGAGAGTCTTACCGGTTCCTGGAGGGCCAAAGAGCAGTACGCCCTTTGGAATCTTTGCTCCGATTTCTTGGTACTTCTTTGGTGAGGCGAGGAAATCTTTAATCTCACGGAACTCTTCGATTGCTTCATCGGCTCCAGCAACATCAGCAAAAGTAACTTGTGGAACTTCATTGGAGTGAAGTTTGGCGCGCGAGCGACCGAAGGAAAATACTCGCGACCCACCTTGGGATTGACTGAGGAAGAAGAGCAATAAGAAGAAGAGAAGAAGGATCGGTCCTAGTGTGAAGAGAATCGAAACAAAGATATTGGTCCGTGGGACTGTTACATCCCAATCCTTTGGAGGTGGGTTTGCGCTAAGTAAATCAACCAAAATTGGCTCTTGGCCGGTTACATAAGAAGCCTCGACCTGGGTGGCGCCTTCGACTGCGATGCCGGGCTTAAGGATTAGTCGGATGACTTGCTCGCGATCGACGATAGTTGCGGCTTCAACATCGCCACGGGTGATTGCGGCCATCGCTTCGGAGGTATTTACCTTTGTAAATTGATTTCCACTTGAAGAGATCTGGCCGAAGATTGTGACTGCAGCAATCGCAACGAGAATCCAGAAGAGCGGACGGCGCGTTAACCGTACCGGGGGCTTAGCGCCCGGTTTTTTGGATTGGCGATTAGGAAGCTTGGGCTTCTTAATCTTTAAATTACTGTTCTTCTTTTCGTTAGCCATATTTACTCGTACATATGCTTTGCCAGGACTGCGATAAAGGGAAGGTTGCGATACTTCTCATTGAAATCTAAGCCATAACCAATAACGAAATCTTTTGGAATATCAAAGCCAACATAGCGGATATCAACCTTTACCATCGCCGCATCCGGTTTTCTCAAGACCGTCATAATTTCAACAGAGCCAGCGCCGCGGGACTTAAGGTTTTGAGATAACCAGTCAAGAGTTAATCCGGTATCAACGATATCTTCGATGATTACAACATTGCGTCCGGTGATGTCGCGATCTAAATCTTTAAGGATTCTTACTACGCCGGATGATTTTGTTCCTGATCCATAAGAAGAGACCGCCATCCAATCAATCTCAACATGGCGGTTGATGTGGCGAGTTAAATCAGCCATCACCATGACCGCGCCTTTAAGTACGCCGATAAGAAGTAGATCTTGATCCTTGTAATCGTTCTCAATCTGGCGGGCAATCTCCTTCAAGCGATTCTGGAGTTGCTCTTCGTTAACGATTACCTTCTCGATATCGCTCTGTACCGATGCGAGATCCACTTGGCACCTTTCTCGAGGCGTTAAATCAGGGCTTTAAGAGAGCGAAAGTCTGCCCGAAATCCGCGCCACGGTCACACTGCCTGGTAGCGATACCGCTCCTTGCCCCTTCCAGGCTGTGACTAGAGCCTCAACCGGCTCAAGATGTTCAGCAGAAAGTGAGCCGGATGGGGCGCCAGCGAGATAGATAGCTTTTCGAATCACCCTTGAGCGGATCGCTCGAGGCAGGCTAGCGAGGGTCTCGATATCTATTTCGATTGGATCCATCTCGATAAGATCCATCTCATCTAACACTTCCTCGGCCCATTGATCTAGCGCATCAGCATCATCGCGGAGAATTTTTGCGGAGCGAGTTAGCGCATCTGCGATTCCGGGGCCAATCTCAGCTTCCATTAACGGAAGTACTTTCTCGCGCACTCTTACTCGAGCATATTCCATCGATTGATTATGTGGATCGTTCCAATATTTAATTCCAACTTCTTTACATGCCGCTTCGGTCTGGCTTCTAGTAACAGAGAGAAGTGGGCGGCGGTACTTATCAATTCGCTCAGCCATTCCGGAAAGTGATCTTGTTCCGGAACCGCGGGCAAGTCCAAGTAGAACGGTTTCAGCTTGATCATCCTTTGTGTGGCCTAAGAAGACGGCGACAGCGCTTGTGCTTTCGGCAATCTCATTTAGAGCGGCATATCGAGCTCGCCGAGCTGATGCTTCAATTCCATCAGTTACTTCAACTTTGATCCGTTTGATTTCGATATTTGTATATCCCGCTTTTGCTAACTCTGCTTTGGTATTCATCGCAACATCTGCGCTATTTGGTTGTAGCGCGTGATCGATGATGACTGCAATTGGGCGAATCGCCTTATCTTTCACCTCCGCAAGTAATCCTGCTGCTAAGGCCGAAGAGTCCGCGCCACCACTAACTGCAACAAGGACGGTATCGCCAGCGTTTAAGTCGCTTAACTCAGCCCGTACCGCAAGGCGGATTTGATAGAGCGGAGTTACTTCTGCCATAAGGCGTAAGCGTAGTTACTGCTAGACCCGGCCTCCATACGGCATCAATCCCTTGATGCTGTAGATATTGGAGAAGAGCAGGCCTTTACCTTTTGAATTCGCCTCCCACATCATCCCGTTTCCGGCATAAATCGTGATGTGGTGGATTGTGTTCACAGTTCCCTTATATGAATAGAAGAGAAGATCTCCGGGCACAAGATCCTTGATGGGAACGTGTTTTGTATAAGAGAAATAGAGCGAAGAGTTAAGGCGATCCCAATTCGGCCAACTTAAACCGGCGGCGCGGTATGCGGCATAAACAAGTCCAGAGCAATCAAAGGCATTTGGGCCCTCATCTCCCCAGATGTATGGCTTGCGAGCGAGGACTTGCTTCTTTGCAAATGCCACAGCTTCAGCTCTCATTTCCGGAGTTGAGCGTGAGGTGGAGCGACCTTTGAAACCAATGTCGGGCCAGATTTTCGTGTAGATAGCGGTGCCTTGAGCGATAGTTGCATTCGCTTCTTCCAAGAGCGCTAGTTGGCGCTGTTGCTCAAGAGTTACACGTTTTGCACGTGCAGCATTCAATTCTTTTAGAACCTGATCTTGAATCTTTTGGAGTCGATCAACTTCTTTCTGTTGAGCATCGCGGGCGGCATCGGCTTCGGCTTTTGCTGCAGCTACTTTTGCGGTCGCAACACGTTGCCGCTCTTCGGCAGCATCGGCGAGCTTCTTTGCTTCGCGCGCAGCATCTTCAGCAGCCTTAAATCTAAAGAGCGCTTGAGTGTTCTGTTCTCCGAGTGAATCTAATGTAGATAGCCGATCCATTAAATCTTGCGGGCCATCAGAGTGAAGTAGTGAATCAAAGTCAGTGAAACCACCGCCCATTATGTAAGCATTGGTGGCGAGGCGTCCGATTGCATCATGCGCTGCTTTTACTTGTTTCAAAGCTTCTTGATAAGCCGCGGCGGCGGCATCGGCTTCACTAGTTGCGCGAGCTAACTCAGCGCGCGCTGCTTCATAGCGAACTCGAGCGGTATTTGCGACAGCAATTAATTGGCGAAGGGTGAGGTTTGCTTTTGCTAAACGCGCTGCTGCGGCATCGGCTGCTTTCTTAGCTTCTGCTTCCAACTTCTTTGCCGCTTCGATCTGGGCAATTGTTGGCTTCTTAGGATTTGCCAGCGCAGGCGTCGTCGAAAATAGAAGTAGCGATGCTATTGCGAGCGCTATCCGACGCTTAGAACTAAATCTCACTAATTGGCTCCCTGGGGAAATGGGGGTCAGTTACTTGTGAAAAGGGTAAAGGGAGAGTTTCAAAAATCTCTGCATTTGGAATGTGACCTTCCTGGCTAACCTTTCGGTAAGGGCCGCTAGGGGCCCCTTTCGCCAGGAAGGGACGTTTAGAGAAACCTAGCGGTCTTCAGTGAGTGATTCCTGAGAACTTCTACGGAGCGTTGAGCGGGATTTAGAGAAATACTCCAACAACTAGCGCGATTGAGTAGAGGCTTAGGTAAGTGATGGAACCGTGGAAGATCGGGCCAGAATTCTTATCTGGGTCGCGTAATTGGTAGGCAAATCCAATTCCAAGTATCGCCGTTACTACGTAGGTCCAGCTTGAAAGTCCGGCGGAGTAGAGCGTTAAGAATGAAGTGATGATCATGGCGATGGTGTGAAACCACATCTGCTGGGTTACTTTTCTTATTGGCGCAACCACAGGAAGCATCGGGATTCCGGCGGCTTCATAATCATCTTTGTACTTGATGGCAAGGGCCCAAAAGTGAGGTGGCGTCCAGAAGAAAATAACCATAAAGAACCAGAACGCCGTCCACGAAAGTGTTTCAGTCACCGCCGCCCAGCCGATAAGAACGGGTAAGCATCCAGCAATTCCGCCCCAAACTATGTTCTGAGAGGTACGGCGCTTTAGCTCAACGGTGTATCCAAAGACATAGAAAGCGATTGCGCTTACGGTCAAACCAGTCGCAAGTGGATTAGTAAATACCCAGAAAATCGCAAGTGAAATTGCGCTTATTACAAATGCAAAGGTAAGTGCTTGGGTTTCGGTCACTTGTTCATTGACAATCGGACGCTTTGAGGTTCGCTCCATCATCTTGTCGATATCACTTTCAATCACCATGTTAAATGCATTTGCCGCCCCGGCGGCAAGAGTTCCGCCGATAAGAGTTGCGAAAGTTATATCAAGTGGTGGAACTCCATTCGCAGCAAGGAAGAGAGCTGGCAGAGTTGTAACAAGTAAAAGCTCTACAACCCGTAATTTCATTAGGGCGATGTAGGGCGAAATCATGTGACGAGGTTACCGGGTAGATTGAGCGGGTGAGGATTCGAGTTCTCTTAATCGCGTATCTGATGGTGATTGCTATCTCACCAAGTAGCGCTGAAATGCTCTCAGCAGATACAAAGATGAAACTTGCTACCACTATTACTGGTGATATCGCCCCGAAGTCAGTTCGAGCTTCAAGTAATGGCCTGGTTTCGGCGCATAACATGATGTATCGCCACTCTGTGACTGTTTATGACGGATCAGCTTTAACTCTTACAAAGACAATTCCAGATCGCGTTGATCTAAAGGCGCTTGGCTTTAAGGGTTACACCGGAACCCACCGGGGCGCACCAGTTGAGGGCGCGTTCTCACCCGATAACGCTTATCTATATGTAACTAACTATGCGATGTATGGGCCCGGTTTTAACCGTGAAGGTACCGATATCTGTAAACCGGCCGATCGATATGACCGCTCATTCTTATATCGAATCTCAACCTCCACTTGGGAAGTCGATGCTGCTTATCGAGTTGGAGTAGTTCCCAAAGTTGTTGATGTATCGCCGGATAATAAATATGTATTGGTATCAAATTGGTGTTCTTACGATTTATCAGTAATTTCTTTGGCGGAACAGAAAGTTGTTAAGACTATTTCAATCGGTGCTTACCCCCGTGGAATAACAATCTCAAAGGATTCTAAGTTCGCTTATGTTGCCCAGATGGGTGGTTCGGTAGTTCATAAGATCACGCTAGGAACTTGGGAACGTGAAACTTTAAACGTAGGCTCAAATCCGCGCGCGATTGTTCTCTCACCCGATGACCAAACTCTCTATGTTTCGCTAAACGCTGCTGGTCGAGTAGTTGCTTTTGACTTGAATGAGGGAAAGGTGGTTCGCTCGGCAAAAACCGGTAACGCAGCTAGAAGCCTTGATATCTCTAAAGATGGTACAGCGCTCTATGTTGTTAACTATAAGAGCAATACTTTGGTCAAGTTAAATGCAAGCACTTTTGAAGTTATGCAAAGAATTCGCCCATGTAGCGAACCAATCGGTGTTACTTATGAACCGCTTAATAAACGAGTCTGGGTGGCTTGTTACGGCGGAGCGATAAAAGTATTTAATGATCACCCTTAACAATCGCCTCCAATAACCGATCCATCGCGGCCCGGGCGCGATTTCGATATTTGAGGCTCGGCGTTATCCCATCAGCAAGAATCGCAAAGGCGTATTCCTTCTCACCGCTCTTTACATAACCAGCAAGTGTGACGCTATTACTAACCCAACCAGTCTTGGCCCGCACATTTCCTTTTGCTTCCGGTGTGTTCTCAAAGCGCTTAACAAGTGTTCCGGTCTCGCCGGCAATTGGAAGACCCTCGTATATTGAATTGAACTTTGCATCTCTTCTAATAGCCATAAGGACATCAACAATCATCCGCGCTGAAACCTGGTTCTTCTTAGATAGACCGCTGCCATCTCTAACTTTCAAGCCTTCGCTTGCTATACCAAGTCCAGTTAAGACATCTTTATAGGTAGCAGTTAAGCCACTTCCCGTCGTTGGATTTCCGGCCTTTCGAGCTGCAGCATCAGCTAATCGATCAGCTACGAGATTATCGCTCCATAGGGTCAGATGCTCAATCATTTTGCTAATTGGCGCTGAGGTAAGTGAAGCAATCTCATCTTTACCTATCTCATCAGCCTGTCCGCTGCTCACCTCTATGAACTTTGCTCTTATCTTCTTATTCTTCATACCAATACTTAAGTTATAGACATCCTTTGGATAGAGACCTTCGTAGAAAATCTTGATTCGCTTTAGATTATTGGGGTTACCTCTATTTACGAGAGTAAGTAGATTCTTATGGCCGTATTTATCGGCGATTGCGCGGCTGGTGGTTAAGAATGGATCTTTAGAACCACGAACGAGAATCTCATCTTCTTTAGCCATCTTCACAATGGAGGTAGTAAAAGTCGTATCTGCCCCCAAATTCTGAATGACAACTACTGCGGTCATTAGCTTTAACACGGAGGCCGGAATTCGCAGCGAATCTGGTTTATTCTCTGAGAGAACTTTCTTCTCGCTTTGATCCATAACTAAAAGCCCCGGTGATGCAAGCGCTGTTGCGGCGCTTCGTTTCTCAACTGTGTGCAGAGCGAGCGCGCCATCTGATGAAATTGAGAGAAAAAGCGCTAGGAAGAGGGCTAGTAGACGGCGCACCCGGGAAGATTACTATCGGCACATGGCAACGGGTATGAATACTGGTTATGTTTACCACGAGATATTTGGCTGGCATGACACAGGAACTTATGTGGGAGATATGCCATCTGATCCCGGTGCTGGTTTGCAACCGTATCGAAACTATGAACACGCTGAGACTAAGAAGAGAATCCATGAGTTAGTAGTTGTCTCCGGTCTAATTGATGAGCTAACGCGGATTGCGCCACGAAAAGCAACCGAAAATGAATTAGCAACAGTTCATACTAAAGAGCACATTGAGCGGATAAAGAAGGAGAGCGCTACTCGCTTAGGTGGTGATGGTGGCGATCTAACAACTCCATTTGCGCGTGGTGGCTATGAAATTGCGGCTCTGGCTGCGGGTGGAGCAATTGAACTATTTGATGCCGTGCTCTCTGGCCAAGTAAAGAATGGCTACGCACTCACTCGACCGCCAGGACATCATGCAGTGCGCGAACGTGGAATGGGTTACTGCATCTTCTCTAATCTTGCTGTGGCTATTGGAGTTGCTAAGAAATTAAATCCTTCGCTTCGGGTTGTAGCGGTGGATTGGGATGTCCATCATGGAAATGGAACTGAGTCGATATTTATTGACGATAAAGATGTTTTGACTATCTCGCTACATCAAGATCGCCTTTATCCGCATGACACTGGAGATATTGATGTCGTTGGCGTTGGTACAAATATAAATATCCCACTTCCAGCCGGAACTGGTGTTGGTGGTTATTACTACGCCTTTGATGAAGTGGTAGTTCCTGCAATTAGAAAGTTTAAGCCGGACATTGTTGTGGTGGCATCGGGTTTTGATTCCGCTTACTTGGATCCACTTGGCCGAATGATGATTACCGCAGAGGGTTACAAGAATCTGACTCGAAAGTTAATGGATGTTGCGGAGGAAGTCTGTGGCGGTAAGTTGATGATGACTCATGAAGGTGGTTACAGCGCCACTTACGCTCCATTCTGCGGGCTCTTTGTATTACAGGAGTTAAGTGGCGTTACTAAGTTATCTGATCCATTTGCGCATGGAAATGGCTATCCCGGACAAGATCTCCAACCGCATCAGCGCGCAATCGTTGATAAAGCGCGGGAATTGCTAACGAACTTATGACCCTGCCACCCGCAGAAATCGGACCGGGTGAGTTTTATCCCGTTGTCGGCGTTGGTCCACATCCAAAACCTTGGCCAACTGGTGAGCAATACGATCCGGAGCTTCTTGAAAGCGGCGATCGTCGTAACGTCCTAGATCATTACCGTTATTGGAGCGTGGCTGCGATCGTTGCAGATCTTGATAAGAAGCGAAATCCACTCCGGATTGCGATTGAGAATTGGCAGCACGATCTAAACATCGGTTCGATTGTTAGGACCGCAAATGCATTTAACGTTGCAAGCGTTCACATCGTCGGTAAACGAGATTGGAATCGCCGTGGCGCAATGGTTACTGATAAATATCTACATGTGATTCACCATCCTGATGTCGCAGACTTCAAGGCCTGGTTTGATGAGCGCGGGATTGAAATTATTGGAATTGATAATGTCGCAAGTTCTACTTCACTTGAAAGCGCAAAATTACCTAAGGAGTGCGTTCTTCTCTTTGGACAAGAAGGTGCTGGAATGTCAGATGAAGCGGTAAGCGCTTGTTCCAGAGTCCTTGCTATTACCCAATATGGATCAACTCGATCGATGAATGCTTCGGCCGCGGGCGCAATTGCGATGTATGCGTGGGCGATGCAGCACTTATCGAAGTAAGGCTTCGATTAATCCATCTGTGGCGCGCTCGACCATTGTTAGGACCTCTTCAAAAGCTGAATCTGGAAGTGAGTAAGGGTCTGGGACTTCTAGAGAATCTGGATTAGTTGGATCGAATTGGCGTAGGTAAAAAATCTTCGCTTCTTCCTCATCACTTGTGACAAATTTAGAGACTTCTTGATGATTATGGTTATCCATAACTAGTACGAGATCGGCTGAAACTAACCTCGGATAATTAAATTGTGAAGCTATATGTTCAAATCTATAACCCGCGTTCTCCCAGACTCGCTTGGATGGCGGGTTAGGTCCTTGACCAACGTGCCAATGAGAAGTTCCGGCCGAATCAACCAAGATATGTGGACTCTTTATCTTCGCCACTTTGTTATGTAGAACGGCTGCGGCCATCGGGGATCGACAGATATTGCCGTAACAGACCATGGTGATAATTAAGTTCTCGCGCCCTTTTAGAAACGAGAGATCAGGAAGCGCCACTAATCCTCGAGAATCTCAGAAACCGAAGCGATCCGACGCTCGATTTCTACCGCTTCCTCGCTCCTACCAATCGTATGGAGGATCTCAGCAATCCGCTTTTCAATCGCAACGATAAATTCGAAATCACGCGTTTCACTCTCAGTCGCCAAATCTAAAACCCGCTCTAAGGTCGATAGACCTTCTTCTACCTCACCATTTAGGACTTGGGCTCTGCCGAGTTCAAAAGAGGCATAAGTAAGGCGGCGTTGATCATGCGCAGTTGCGAAGACATCCGCAGATTTTTGGGCGTAACGGAGCGCTTCTTCGGCATTACCTAACTCAACGTAGCAGTGCGCAAGTTTCTGGTCGCATCTTGCAACTTGGATTACTTCATGGGCGTGCTTGAAGTAGCTGCGGGCTTCTACAAAAGTTTCAATCGCGGATTTGTACACTTTTAGTTCACGCCAAGCGCAACCAATCAAATAAAAGTCATTAGCAGCGCCAAGTTCATTTCCATCAACGAGATGTTCGCGGGCGCACTCCTCCATACACTCAATCGTCTTGGAGTATTCTTTAGATGAGTACCACCATTCACCGAGCGTGCAGGCAAGTTCGAGCGCCATCGGAGATTTGTTTTCGCGGAGTAACTCGACCGCTTTACTCATTGCTGAAGCCGCTTCGCCCATACGCTTCAATTGATTTAAGTTGTAACCAATAGCGCTATATGCCTGGGCGAGGCCTTCCCGCGGCGCCGCATTGCCTAATTCAGAATAGATATCTCGAGCGGTCTCAGCTAGCGCGAGCGCTTCGTCATATTGGCCGCGTGCATAGATTCGTGCGCTTAATTCGTAATAAGTGCTTGCGCGATCTACGCCTTGCGTCTCAGGTATCCGTTCCCACAACATCTCTTCAGTAATGATCTCTTCATTTGTCTCATCATCGTTGTGTTCGTTACCCAAAGCGCTTCCTTTCTATTTCCAACCTAAGCTAACTTAAAGCAGAACCTAGCAGTGCGGAGTCACGAATTTCTCGCAACTCCGCCGCTTGGTTAGCCTTCCAAATCAGACTGAGTCAGCTTTGCCGAGCACGACATCAAATGTGCGCTTGCCACCATTGCCCGGCATATCAACCGTAATCTTCACAGTATCTCCTGGGGCAAAAGAGCGGATCCGAACAATCGCGGCAACAAGATCATTGATCTTGCGACCTTCGATCTCGCGGATTACAGCGCCGGCTGGGATACCAGCTTTTGCCGCGGCTTCACCCTCAACTACTCGAAGGATCCGCGCTCCTTGGCCGGTGAAGAAGGGATCGAAGTTGATGCCGAGGAATGGGCGTGATGATTTTCCAGTTTCGATGATCTCATCAACCACGCGCTTTGCTTGATTAATTGGAATAGAGAAACCAAGACCAATCGATCCAGTTGCACCACCACTTAACGTTGCAATCGCAGAGTTGATTCCAACGAGCGCACCAGTTGCATCAACTAGTGGGCCGCCAGAATTTCCGGGGTTAATAGCCGCATCAGTTTGGATCGCATCGATAAATGATTCAGCGCCAGTGCTTCCCGTGGTTACTGGGCGATTTAAAGCAGAGACGATTCCGCTTGTGACAGTTCCTGATAATCCAAGTGGCGAGCCGAATGCAACGACTGGTTCACCGATTACTAACTTGTTCGAATTACCAACTTTAATCGCTCTTAAGTTTCCACGATTGATTCGCAGAACGGCGATGTCATAAGCGGTATCGCGACCAACAATTGTTGCTGCTTCCAAATCGCCGTTGTTTAGCTCTACCCGCACTGTGCCACTTTGGGCCGCGGATGAAATCACATGGTTATTGGTGATAACAAATGAGTTGGTTCCTGTTGAACGATAAACAACTCCAGATCCAGTCCCATTGCCGGTAAGACCAGTTACCGCAATCGAAACAACAGAAGGTGAGACCGCAGATGCAATTGTCTGAACATCAAGTGATGCACCAACTATCTCCATTAGCGTTCTTGTTTTAGTACAACTTCCATCGGTGCTTGCAAAGATGGCTTTAGTACGGTTATCAACGCAGACTTTTGTGGGTGGCGTATCGGGCGTCACGGCAACAGCTACACCGCCGGCCACAACAGCGCCCATGACAAAACCACTCATTACCTTGGTGAATGTAGAGACTGAATTCATGGGGTGGACACTTTCACTTTTTCCTGAGAGATTCTTTAATCTCAATTCAACCTTTGCTGGGTAGGCTTCGCAACTTATGGATGAGAGCCTGCGTAGAGCACGGATCGGGGTAACCCTCGCATTTGTTGTTAATGGCTTTACCGCCGGAACATTTGTCGCCCGGATCCCAGACTTTAAGAAAATTCTTGGCATCTCCGATGGAACCTTGGGTCTCTCACTTCTATTTATCTCAATTGGTGTATTTCTTGCCCTTCGTCCAGCGGGTCGAAATAGCGCCCGTTATGGGAGCGCGCCGGTAACTTTCTGGGGAACTATCGGTATTGCGCTCTCGCTACCAATAGTTGGATTACTTCCGTCGCTGCAATTCACCTGGTTTGCATTCTTCCTCTTTGGATTTATGTTGGCTACTCAAGATGTTGCAATGAATGCACATGCGGTTGTGATTGAGCAAAGCGCTGGAAGACGACTAATGAGCACATTCCATGCGATGTTCTCCGTTGGAACATTTATTGGCGGAATCATCGGTGGCGCGCTATCGCAATATGAAGTCTCACCAATGACACAAGCAATTACTTTTGCCCTTCTTTATCTACTCGTTGCCTTTGTTATCAAGTCGCTACTACTTCCAGCAACTATCGATCAACATCCAATAACAAAAGAGAAGAAAGCAAAGTCGCCCATCATCTTCTGGGTCTTCGGAATCTTTGGTCTCTTCGCTGCTTTGAGTGAAGGCGCGGCCGGTGATTGGGGTGGAGTTCTTGCGCGTGATGCTTTTGAGGCAACCCCATTTGTATCAACCCTTCCTTTTATTTTCTTTACCTTGGCGATGGTCATCGGTCGCTTTTCCGGTGATTATTTAGCTCATAGATTTGGCGCCTCTAAAGTGATCGCATCTGGTGGCAGCATCGCAGGGCTCGGACTTGCTGTTGGTTTGATCGTTGGTGGAATACCGATGTTGATGCTGGCGTGGTTCTTGCTTGGTATCGGTTTATCAGTTGTTATTCCACTTATGTTTAGCGCAGCTGGAACTTTGGCAAGTACTAAATATCAAGGTGTGATTGCCCCATCCCAAGCAATTGCTCGAGTTTCTGGGGTTTCCTACTTTGGTTTTGTAATTGGTCCACCGCTCATTGGTTTCTTAGCGGAGTTAGTAGAACTTCGTTGGGCGCTCTTCTTACTTGTGGTTCTAACTATCGCTCTGATTCCAGCAGCCCATTACGCCAAAGCTGCTTAGCACTCTAATTCCAGGAGCTGTGTAACGGCCTTCCTTCGGCATATCCAGCTGCGGATTGAATTCCGATAACTGCTTTCTCGGAGAACTCATCCAGGTTTCGAGCTCCGGCATAAGTACAAGATGAGCGAAGCCCAGAAATAATGTCATCGATCAAATCTTCAACACCGGGGCGCTGTGGATCTAAATACATCCGCGAGGAAGAGATTCCCTCTTCAAAGAGCGCTTTTCTTGCCCGATCAAAGGCATCTTCACTTGAGGTTCGCGCTGCCACAGCGCGCGCAGATGCCATTCCAAAAGATTCCTTATAGAGGCGACCTTGGGCATCGACGCGAAGATCACTTGGTGACTCATAAGTTCCAGCAAACCAAGATCCAATCATGACTGAGGATGCGCCGGCTGCGAGCGCAAGTGCGACATCGCGCGGATGGCGTACGCCACCATCGGCCCAGATATGTTTTCCTAACTTCTTCGCTTCTTTTGCACACTCCATAACGGCTGAGAATTGCGGTCTTCCAACTCCGGTCTGCATCCGAGTAGTGCACATCGCTCCAGGGCCTACACCTACTTTGATGATGTCAGCGCCAGCAGCAACTAAATCTCGAACACCTTCAGCGGTAACGACATTTCCAGCAACCAGCGGAACTTTCGGATTGATACCTCTAATAAGTTTCAATACCTCAACCATCTTCTCTTGATGGCCATGGGCAGTATCGACTACAAGTAAATCAACGCCTGCGGTGATTAGTCCTTCAGCCTTTGCTATCACATCACCATTCACGCCTACCGCGGCGGCGATTCTTAGCTTTCCACTTCCATCGAGGGCTGGTTGATAGAGCGTAGAACGAAGTGCGCTTGTGCGGGTAAGGATTCCAACTAGCTTTCCATTCTTATCTACGACTGGTGCAAGTTTTCGGTTCTTCTCATGAAGTAGATCAAAAGCGGCCCGCGCATCTACGGTATCTGGGATAACCATCAGATCCTTTGACATAACGCGTTGTACTTGGGTGAAGCGATCAGCGCCTTCCCAATCAGCTTCAGTAACGATTCCAATTGGCTTGTTATCTTGCACAACGATGATTGCGCCGTGAGCCCGCTTATGAATCAGCGATGCGGCATCAGCAACGGTGTTATGAGCTTCAAGGGTAATTGGAGTATCAAATAGAACATGGCGTTGCTTCATCCACGAAATCACATCAGCAACGACTGGGATTGGAATATCTTGCGGGATAACAGTTAGGCCACCACGTCTTGCAACCGTCTCAGCCATTCGACGCCCGGAGACAGCGGTCATATTTGCAACAACTAATGGGATAGTGGCGCCGGAATTATCGGTAGTGCTTAAATCCACATCCATACGACTCATCACAGAAGAGCGCGATGGAATCATAAATACATCGTCGTAAGTGAGATCGTGACTTGCCTCGTGTATTAAGCGCACGTAGTGGGAGTGTAGACCCCTTTTGCTCGGTAGGATAAATTAGTGCCTGAATCACTCATATCCGCGCGTGGCCTAACCAAAAAATTCGGCGATTTCACAGCTGTTGATGGAATCGACTTCGATGTCGCTAAGGGCGAATCCTTTGGCCTCCTTGGCCCCAATGGCGCCGGTAAATCAACGACAATGCGCATCATCGCTGCAACATCGCGCCGCACATCCGGAACGATTTCAATTCTTGGTAGAGATCCGGAAGAACATGGCCCCCAAGTCCGTGCTCATCTAGGAGTTGTCCCACAACAAGACAACCTTGATACCGAGCTAACGGTCACTGAGAACCTCTATATCTATGGAAGATACTTTGGATTAAGTAAGAAATTTGTAAATAAGAAAGTTGAAGAGCTACTTGCCTTTGCTCAATTAGAAGAGAAGAAAGATGTAAAGGTAGAAGCCTTAAGCGGTGGCATGAAGCGCCGCCTTACTATCGCACGTGCTTTGGTAAGCGAACCTGACATCTTGATGCTCGATGAGCCCACAACTGGGTTGGATCCACAAGCCCGCCATATCTTGTGGGATCGCTTATTTAGATTGAAAGAAGATGGCGTAACTTTGATTATCACCACTCACTTTATGGATGAAGCCGAACAGCTCTGTGATCGCTTAGTCGTTATGGATAAAGGAAAGATCATGGCCGAGGGCTCTCCCGCTGAGTTGATCAAGCAATATGCAACTCGTGAAGTTCTCGAAGTCCGCTTTGGCTCCGACCGTAATAAAGAGGTAGCGCCGATCCTGCGTGAGATGTGTGATCGAATCGAAGAGCTCCCAGATCGAATCTTGCTCTATGTAGAAGATGGCGAGGCGTTGTTAGAGAAAATTGTCGCTAAGAAGCTACATCCAAATACTTCGCTCGTTCGACGCAGTTCGCTAGAGGATGTCTTCCTCCGCTTAACTGGAAGGTCGCTGATCGAGTGAACCAGGGAGTTAGCGTTGCAAAGATAAGGCGAAATGGCGCTTTTTATGTTGCTGAGTCTCGAATCCGCCAAATGTCTAAGTGGAAGGGCATCATCACTTTAGTTGCTGTCGGAAATCCACTCTTTTATTTAGTTGCAATCGGGATTGGTATTGGAATCCTGGTTACCGAGAACTCAGGAACTTCAGGAACTGGCGGCGTTGAATACATCGTCTTTATCGCACCGGCACTTCTTGCTAACACTGCGCTATTAGGTGCAATGGATGAAACCGTCTTTCCAGTTATGGAAGGCTTTAAATGGAGGAAGATGTTCTATGCAACAAATTCAACTCCTATCACTGGACCACAGATTGCACTTGGAGTCTTCATCGCTGCGCTAGTTCGGGTCGCCTTTAGTGTTTTCTTATACTGGTTATTTTTAATCGCCTTTGGAGTACTTTCATTCCAAGATAGTTGGATGGCCGCGGTAGTAGCCATGTATGGCGGAGCTGCCTTTGGCGCGCTGATGATGGGCGTCGTGGCGGGAGTAAAGAAAGATGATTATTTCTTAACGGTGTTGGGTCGCCTTGTGATCACGCCACTATTTCTCTTCTCCGGTACCTTCTTCCCGCTTACAAATATGCCGATTTACCTCCAACCTATCGGTTGGATCTCGCCGTTATGGCATACGACCGAACTAGGTCGCTACTTTGGTTATGGCGCAGAAGTCTCGACCACCATGCTTTCGGTTCATTTCCTATTCCTTACTGCGATGCTGGTTGCAGGAATCAAGATTTCAAATATCCGCTTCGCAAATAGGTTGCTCAAATGAGAAGCGCTGTCCAAATCGCTGACGCCCGCGCCAATAAACCGGGCCACCAAATTTATGCCGGTAGAGCTCGCGCAATCATTGAGCGGGCTTCTATCGCACTCCGTTCATCGACCTGGGTCCCTATCGCTACTGGCTTTATCGAGCCGGTTCTATATCTCCTTGCTTTTGGCTATGGAATGGGCACTTTGATAGGTGATATCTCCACTAGCGCTGGCTCGATTGATTACACAGTCTTTATTGCACCTGGACTCTTGGCAACGAGCGCGATGAATGGCGCCATCTATGACTCAACTTGGAATGTATTTTTCAAACTTAATGAGAGCAAGCTCTATCAAGGCATGCTCGCAACTCCGCTTGGCCCACTAGATGTTGCTCTTGGCGAGATTATCTGGGCGCTCTTTAGAGGACTCTCTTACTCAATCGCATTTATGTTGATTACTGCGCCACTTGGACTAGTTCCTAGTTGGAGCGCACTCCTTGCAATTCCAGCTGCGGTACTAATTGCATTTGGATTTGCTTCATTTGGAATGGCGATTACGTCTTACTTCAAGACTTACCAACAGATGGGTTTGATTCAAATTGTCTTGCTTCCAATGTTTTTGTTTTCCGGATCGCTCTATCCAATTTCGGTCTATCCTGATTGGTTAGAGTTCACAATCAAATTACTTCCGACATGGCATGGGATTGAATTGATTAGAGATATCTGGTTCGGCGTTATCGATTTCTCAAGTTTCTCTCATTTGATTTACTTTTTAGTGATGATTGTGTTAGGTCTATTTTTTACAACGCGACGCTTACGCGATCTATTTATGCGCTAAATTCACGCATAAGACACACCGTTTGACCACCCCTATTACCGAGGAGTAAACTCCGGGAAAGTTGCAACGGGTTTTATAAGGCCCCAAGTTCTTATAAGGCCCCAAGTTTTTATAAGGAGAGTGGTACCAACAAATCGGTTCTTCTGAACCGTATTTGGGAAGTCCCAAACTCCCATGTTTAATCAAACCCATCATTCGCAAACCTTTAGACAGGTACCGATTTCGGCTACCCCGGTTTCGCCCGCTCGAATCCAAGAGCTATTGAAGATTGAACAAGATAAGTTCGTAGCTCGCGCTCCTAAATCAGGTGAAGAGAATGCGCGCGCCAGCAAGGTAACCCCGCTTGGCGTCGCCTCAAGTTTCCAACACTGGGATCCATATCCAATCTCGATCGTCTCGGCTAAAGGCGCTTGGCTTAAAGATGTTGATGGCCGCGACATGCTTGATCTTTCGATGGGCTTCGGCGCTCTCCTTGTTGGCCATCTAAATGATGAAGTCGTCAAAGAGGCTAAGGAAACCCTCGAGGTCGGAACGCTCTTCGCTACTCCTTCACCGATAACTCGCGATGGCGCTGAGATTCTCTGTCGCCGCTTCGGACTCGACATGGTCCGCTTTGCAAACTCTGGAACTGAAGCGACGATGTATGCGATTCGTACCGCTCGCGCTGCGACTGGAAAGCTTGGAATTGTAAAAATTGAAGGTGGTTACCACGGTTCTTATGACCCGCTAATGGTTTCGGCAAAACCAACTCTCGATAAAGCTGGTTCGCCGGAAGATCCAAACTCAGTCCCACTTCCAGCAACCGTTCCTGGCGAGGTTCATGTAGTTCCGTACAACGATGCCGATGCAATTGAGCGAGTATTTAAAGCGCACGCTGACTCAATCGCTTGCTTGATGATGGAACCGGTTCTTGAAAATATCGGAATTGTTCTTCCTGATATGGGATATCTAGAGCGAGTGCGCGCGCTCTGTGATCAATATGGAGTTCTACTTGTATTTGATGAGGTAAAGACTGGTCTTACTGCTGGCCCACAAGGCGCGGCCCAAAGACTCGGGGTTAAACCAGATTTGATTTCTCTTGCTAAATCAATTGGTGGTGGAATTCCGGTAGCCGCTTTCGGTGGTAAGCGTGATTATATGCAATCCGTGGTTAACGGAACCCATTCACATCTTGGAACTTTCAATGGACATTACTTGGCTATGGCTGGGCTTCGTGCTGTGGATCGAATCTGTACTCCCGAAGCGCTACAGCGATGTGAAGATTTCAATCGCCAAGCGCTCACCCGTGTTGCTGAAATCATCAATGAATATGAACTCCCAGCTCACACAGTTGGATTTGGAGTTAAGGGCTGTATTACCTGGTCAAGTTCCCCAGTCCGTAACTACCGCGACTACCGTGCCACTGACTTTGATCTAGCGGAACTCTCATTCTTCTGGTCACAGAATAGAAATGTGATGACCCCGCCAGGACTTGATGAACAATGGTTGATTTCACTCGCCCATGGACAGCGCGAAATCGACATCATCGTTGGCGACTTCGTAGATTTCGCTAAAGCTCTTCGCGCTTAAGCGCGGTAATAGTGCTCGAGGCTCCAAGCCCTAACGCCACCAGCAACTCCTGCGGTATTAGGAACAATCACAACATCATCCCCTATTCGCTCTAAATCAATTGGGCGAATCAATCTGGCATTTCCGCCGCCGATATATAAGCGATCCCATTTGAAAACTGGGCGGAGTTCTTCGACCAATAGCCTTATTCGACGCGACCAGAAAACGTTGCCAAGTCGGCGCCGTTCTTGCTCACCAATCCAATTGTCGTAAGTTGTTCCGCGACGGACTGTTGCATGAGAAAGTTCGAAATGTGGCGCAAGTTTTCCACCATAGAAGATTGCAAATCCAAGTCCAGTTCCAAGAGTTATTACAACTTCATATCCAGTTCCAGTAATGATCCCAGCTCCATGCACTTCCGCATCATTTAAAACTAAGGTTGGAGCTCCTAGCTTTTCAGCGAGCGCGCTCTGGACATCAAATCCGCTCCAAAGTTCTTGTAGCTCTGGATCAATACGAGTACGTGGACCTTTAGTTGTTATGTAATGCGGAGTAGCCACGACGACGCCGTTTCGAATCATCCCCGGCATCCCGATTGTGGCGCGATAACTAGCGGGAAGATTAGCGGCGATCTCAGAGATAGTTTCGACAAATCGCTCTGGCGAGAGGGGATATGGGGTTTCAATTCGGTTTGGTTTTGAATGCATTGTTCCCGAGTCATCTAGGACACAACTTTTTAGATAAAGGCCCCCGCAATCAACAGAAAGGGTAAGGCGCTCAACCATTTCGTTATCTTAAACCCCTTACAAATGACGGGCGCCCGAGTAGGGTTTTCGGGTGGCTTTGATAGAGATTAGAAATCTCGCTAAGGCCTTCGGCACCGTTAAAGCTGTCGATGGCGTAACCCTTGATATCGGCTCGGGTGAATTTATTACGCTCCTTGGTCCTTCCGGCTCCGGTAAAACAACAGTTCTTCGCATGATTGCCGGATTTGAAGATCCCGATGCAGGTTCAATTTCTTTGGATGGTGAAGATATAACGCACCTTCCACCATTTGATCGCGACGTCAACACTGTCTTTCAAGATTATGCACTCTTTCCACATATGACGATTCAAGAGAATGTTGAGTATGGATTAAGGACTCGTAAGGTTCCTAAAGTAGAGCGGGCGAAGCAAGCGCTAGAAGCAATAGCTTCTGTGAAGTTAGAACACACCGCAGATCGCCTTCCACATCAATTATCTGGTGGGCAACGCCAACGTATTGCGCTCGCTCGTGCACTTGTTTTGCGACCGCGCGTTCTCTTACTTGATGAACCACTAGGCGCATTAGATCGCCAGCTTCGTGAAGAGATGCAAATTGAGTTAAAGAAGATTCAAAGAGATGCTGGAATCACATTTATATTTGTAACGCACGATCAAGAAGAAGCAATGCGGATGAGTGATCGAATTGTTGTGTTTAATGAAGGACGAGTCGAGCAAGTTGGAACTCCGCAAGATGTCTATAACAAGCCTGCTACCCGATTCGTTGCTGGATTCCTTGGCGCTGCAAATATTCTGAGCGGTGAAGATGCCAAGAAAGCATTTGGTAAATTAAAGACGGTGAGCATCCGTCCGGAGCGAATGCGATTACAACCAGGAAATTCAAAGATTTCAAGCGATGAGAGCTCGGTTTCTGCGGTCGTTCAAGAAGCCGCTTTTGTTGGCGCTAATACTGTTTATATAGTCGAAACCGAATTTGGATTCCGGCTTAACGTGAGTAAGACAAATACAGAATTGCTGGTGCAAGACAAGAGTTTTGCTGCTGGCGATCGGGTACTCGTTGTATGGCATAACAGCCAAGCAGCTGAGATTCCCGCTTAGCACTGACGCGCGTCAGTCGAAAGGAAGGTAATGAAGGGGAAGAAACTAGCGATACTCAGCGCACTTTCTGCTTCTGTATTGATCATCAGCGGATGTTCATCAGGTAGCGAAGATAGCTCTGGCGTATCCATCGAAGTGCCTGATATCCCAATGCATCAAGCAATGGGCGAATTTGAAGGCGAATTAAATATCGTTAACTGGTCTGGTTTCGTCGAGCCAGCCTGGACCGATAAGTTCACAGCAGATACCGGTTGCAAAGTAAATCCACGCGTCGCTGGAACCAGCGATGAGATGGTCACCCTCATGCGTACCGGTCAATATGACATTGTCTCTGCATCTGGTGATGCAGCGCTTCGTCTGATTGTTGGTGGCGATGTTCAGCCACTCAACATCGACCTAATCCCGAACTTCAGCGATGACATTGCCGCTGGTATGAAGGGAAATGTCTACGACACCGTAAATGGCAAGCCTTATGGAGTGCCCATCGGACGTGGAGCTAACTTGCTCCAATACAACGAAGATGTAACTGGTGGCGCACCTGAGAGCTGGGATGTTGTCTGGGAGCTAGATACTCCTTATAAGGGCAAGATCACTGCTTACGATGCACCGATTTACATCGCTGATGCAGCTGTTTACTTGATGTATCACAAGCCAGAACTTGGTATCAAGAATCCTTATGCGCTAGATGAAGCCCAACTCGCTGCCGCGATCGATCTGTTGAAGCAACAGAATCAGGTCATCGGTGAGTACTGGTCAGATCCAGTCGCACAGATCACTTCCTTCGTTGGTGGAAACACCGTTGTTGGAACATCATGGGAAGTCTTGCGTAAGTTCGCTGGCAAAGAGAACCTCAAGACAACTCTTCCAGTAGAGGGTTCAACTGGCTGGTTTGATTCATGGCTAGTTAGCTCAACTACTAAGAACATCAACTGCGCATATGCCTGGATGGATTACACCAGCAAGCCTGAAGTAAATGGCGCAATCGCTGTTAACTTCGGTATGGCACCGGCAAACACTGCGTTCTGTGCTTCAAGCCCAGAAGCTCAAGCTCACTGCGATACCTTCTTCGCAGAGGATGAAGAGTTCTTCAAGAGAATCTGGCCTTGGACCACTCCAATTGAAACCTGCGTCGATGGTCGAAAAGATGTGAAGTGCACAAGCTTCCAAGACTGGACCAACGCATGGGCAACCGTTAAAGGTTGATTAAGTAAAGTCGTGGGGACTGAGAAATCAGTCCCCACGTTCTTAATCTGACAATCTAAATCTGACAATGACTCAAATGACTCAAGTTGTAGCCAAGAAACAGAGCAAGCCAATCTCCTCGTACCTCTTACGTCGTACGAAGGTTAGATTGTTAAGCATCCTTGCTCCTCCCATGACTTGGATTGTCGGTGTCTACATAGTTTCACTCTTCTTACTTTTAATAACAGCTTTCTGGAATGTTGATCCTTTTACTTCCTTAGTTTCACCCGGCTTCAATCTTGAAAATTTTAAGATGGTGCTTACTGTTCCGGCCTACATCGCGACATCTATTCGAACACTTCTTATAGCGCTCGCAGTTACTGCTATCTGTATATTTTTTGCAGTCCCACTTGGGATTTATATGGCGAAGATTGCTAAGCCTTGGGTGCGAAATCTCTTAGCGGTTGCGATAACGCTTCCACTTTGGGCGGGTTACTTGGTAAAGATCATCGCGATGCGCTTAGTATTTACAGAAGAGGGATTCTTCAATTGGGCGATGGCGCCCTTTGGCATAAGAGGCCCTGGATTTTCCATTCCAATCGTGATTTTGACACTCACTTATCTCTGGTTTCCTTATATGGCGCTCCCGGTTTACACCGCTATTCGCCAGATTCCGCCAAATCTCTTTGATGCATCAAGTGATATGGGCGCTAAAGGATTCACAACCATCTATCGCGTTGTTTTCCCGTTGATAACCCCAGCCGTGATTGCTGGTTCGGTTTTCACCTTCTCATTAAGCCTCGGTGACTATTTGGCAGCCCGCTTTACCGGTGGGGCAACCCAGATGATTGGAAGCATCATCGCCCAGAACATCAATCTAAATCCACCCGTTGCCGCTGCTTACTCGATGATTCCCATCTTTTTCATCGTTATTTATCTAATGGTCGCACGGCGAACCGGATCACTTGAGCGGATGTAGCGATGTTACGACTATCTCGATTGACTAAGGCGATTCTCATCGCAATTGTTGGATTCCTTTTGATATTTATGTACACCCCGCTATTCGTACTAATTCTTAATTCCTTTAACGAATCCCAAATCTCTGGTTGGCCGATTGAGAGCTTCTCTACAAAATGGTGGGTCTTTGCTAAGGATTACCAACCAATCCGCGATGCGCTGCTTAACTCAGTTCTAGTTGCGACCGGAGCGATGATTATTGCCTCAATCTTGGGGACGCTCTTTGCTTTTGCTATGAAAGGTTTTGACTTCTTCGGTAAGAGCACGGTGAACATCTTGATCGTGCTTCCAATCGCGCTTCCTGGAATTGTTTCCGGTGTTGCTTTTAGCAATACCTATTCAAACTTCCTCTCACCGGCAGGTATAAATCTTGGTTTCTTCGGGATGATTGTTGCTCACGCAACTTTCTGTATCGTCATGGTTTTCAATAATGTCTTTGCCCGCTTGCGTCGAATGAATCCGAGTTTGCAAGAAGCCTCAGCAGATCTCGGAGCAGGTTTGTGGCAGACCTTTAGGCTCGTTACATTCCCACAGTTTCGAACATCATTTGCAGCCGGTGCGCTACTTGCTTTTGCACTTAGTTTTGATGAGGTGGTCGTAACAATCTTCACCGCTCCGCCTGGCGTAGATACCTTGCCGCTCTGGATTTTGAAGGAGGTCGGTCGGCCAAACCAAGCTAGCGTTGTTAACGTAGTAGCTACCGTGGTCATCTTGCTCTCATTAATCCCGGTTTATGTCTCCCAACGCCTTGCTCGTGCACAAGAAGAAGAGCGATAGCGATGTTTAAAGCTTTAAAACGCCTCGTAATAACGCTCCTTGTCCTATCGCTCGCGCTCTTCGGCTTCACCAAAATTATTCGTTATCCAGATCCAATTTCTGCAATTCGCCTTGGTCTCGCGCCGGCCTCGAAGACTCCTACCTTGATGCCCTGGCACGAGATTGCGCCGGCTGCAAAGCCAATTGAGATTCCTAAAGGCGATGAAGTTCTTCCTGCTGAAGTTCAATACTTAAAGCAGACAATGAGTTGGCAAGAATTCCTAGATGAGACCTACACAAATGCTTTCTTAGTAATTAGAAATGGCGTGCTTACACACGAGTGGTACCGCGAGGGTTTTACCGCGGAACAGCGCCTTCCCTCGTACTCAGTTGCAAAAACTATGACTTCAATAATGATCGGACAGCTAATTGAAGCTAGCAAAATCAAAGAGTCGGATTACTTCATCGACTATTTCCCGGAGTACAAAAACGGGACCGCATTTGATCGAGTTACGGTCAAGTCACTTCTTGATATGCAAAGTGGTGTGGGTGTTTCGGATAACTACCCAACCGGACCACAAGGTTGGGGAGTTGCAATCGCCCAGATGTATGCAACTACTGATCTAAATTGGTTTATTGGCAACAACCGGAAGATGTTCTTTGAGCCTGGCTTAAATGCCGAATACCGAAGCGTTGACACCCAGATGCTCGGAATGATCATCAAGAAGGTAACCGGAATGCGAGTGGCTGATTACTTCAGTGAAAACGTATGGCAGAAAGTCGGCGCGGAATTTCCAGCCACATGGAATGTAGACCGAGTTGATGGGACCGAAAAGACATTCTGCTGCTTTAACGCAGCCGCTCGCGATTATGCGCGGGTTGGAATGGCGATACTTAATGGCGGATTTGCTGGCTCAACTCGAATAATAAGTCGCGATTGGCTCAATCGAATAAATAATTCAGTAGTTACTTTGGACCATAACTGGGGTTACGCCGCACAGGTCTGGCATCCATTCCCCGGTACTTCAATGGCCCTTGGTTTATATGGCCAATTCATCTTTATCGATCCCGAATCAAGAACTGTAATTGTTAAGTTAAGTGACAATCCGCCTGGGAGTGATAACGAAGAGCCAACGGCTGAGGTTCTCTACGCTCTAGCTAAGGCGAAACGGTAAATCAGGTCTATCGGTAATTACACCTGACACTTTCCACCCGTTTAACTTAGGAATGTACTTCTTCTCATTTACTGTCCACACTAAGACTTCATGATTTCTTAATATTCTTCTAGCCCAGCGGGAGCTTTCTAAGAGCTCTACATCGATTGCGACCTTTTCAGTAGGAATATAGAAGAGGCGCCAGCGATGCGCAATCACAAAGGCGACATCATCTAGTTCACGTTTTAGCCTTAGTACTGCGAAAAGTGAGAACGACATCGCAGTAAATTTATATTGTTTTCCTAATTCAATAACTCTCTTTTCAATTTTGCCCCCACTTAATACTGGATGCTTAGTTTCGATTAGGACTTTCTTATCATTTAACTTCGCAAACTCAAGAAGCTCTTCTAAGGTCATGACTTCGGTTATCGCTTTTAGCTCTTCAAGGGTAAGAGAAGCAACGCGTTTCTTTACGCCCGCAATTCGCTTGGTATCACGATCATGAAAACAGACCGCAATCCCATCTTTGGTAAGCCTTACATCACATTCAAAGCCATCCGCACCTACTCCAATCGCACCTTGATAAGCAGCGCGAGTGGCTTCTGGATATTTATGGCTAAAGCCACGATGGGCGTAGATCTTCATTTTGCAAAGATGAAACGGAGCGCTTTACCAAGACCTGGCCAGGGATTATTAGTGCGGACTAGGAATGCAGCTCTATAAATCGGGGCTTTCCAGCCAAAGACTCGGCTAAAGACCTTTGCCCGGGGTGATAAATCTGCCTCACTTCCCCATCTTGACCCAGAGCTATCTTTTGGATGGATCGCGATTTTCACCGGTAAGTGCACTCCCGCTAGCCCCGCGCGAAGCGCATCGGCAATCAAAATATATTCATCTCCGAGAAAGTTAGTAGCCCCAGCGCCAAAATCTTCATCAAATCTAATCTTCTTCTCTTTCAGCGCATCAACTCTTACCAACATCTCATAGGTCGCCGCTCTCGCTGAGTTAGTTAACTTAAGTGGTGTTATCTGACTTAAATAGTTCTTCCGTAAGGCACCACTTTCATCTACTGCTTGAGCAAGAATGATTGCGCATTCCGGATGACCTTCAAAGTAAACAAGCGCCTCATCGATTCCAGATTCTATGAATTGCATATCGTCATCACCAAAAAGCAAAAACTCGCCACTCGCTCTATCGAGCGCTGCGTTTCTACTCTTAGCAACGCCCTTATTCTTTAACTCAACTAACTTTGCACTTCGCTCGGAGAAAACGTAAGAACTTTCCTCGATGTTCTGCACTAGAACAAGAATCTCTCGATCTTCACGCCGCGAAGGGTAGGTGATTCCTTTAATGCGCCCTGGAATACTTGAATACGCAATCGTTAACTTAGGGCGATCACTCATCATCTTCGTCAGGACTCTTTGCTCCAGCCTTCGCCTTTGCATAACGCATCAAGGAACGCGAAGTTGATGAAAGAGAGCCATTCTGTAGCCGGGTACCGAAGAAGATAATCAAAGTATTAGCAAGGCTAATGTCCCCGTTGTAGCTCATAAAGAGTAGGACCGCTAGAAGTAATGCGATACCAAGTCCAGCTAAAAGTGAACCTAACTCCGCTGCTTTGATTCGCGTTCCATATCGTTTCTGGGGGCGAGCACGTTTTCCATCTCTTTCAACTTGTAGTTCCTGTTGAACTTTAAGTTGTTTAGCAAAAATCCTGCCAATGACTGCAAGAATTACTAGGACAACAAGAAGGTTTAAAGCGGCGAAAATAGGCTCGAGAATCACGGTGAAGGCAAGGACTGCAATCAACTGCGTTGCCTGAGTGAGGATGTTTGAGACTTCAAAAGCCATCGCCCACTCGGGGTTCTTTACGCCGCGATTCTTCAGTTTACGGAGTGCCTTAAAAGATCTAGCAAAAGCTTTAACACGATAGATCTTTTGGTAATACTGGCTGACCCGGGTCAAGATAAAGAATATTGCCAGTCCTGCGCCAAGTAGGATGAATCGATCTCTTTCTATTTCACCTTCTTGTACAACGATGTTTACAAAGAACTTCATAACAAGGAGCTCAGAAACTGAAATAACCGCAGCGAGCATCGCAAGGACTACTAGAACATATCTAAATCTTCCACCTGGAAAGAGCTGGGTAAAACCTGACTTAATCTCACGGACAATCGAAAGCATCTACTTATCCAACTTTCTAGAGCTGAGGATTGATGCCAGATGTCCGGCTGTCACAAATGCTGCTAGTGGAAGTCCTATCCGGATCAGATTCTCGTTGCCAGCAAAGATCAATATCACGATTGACATCTCTACAGAATGAAAGAGGCGCTGCACAGCGAAGATTCGAAATGGCGCCTGAGCTACTCGAATAACTAAAGACTTTGCTTCGCCCACGCTCTTACTATCTGCAAGTTTTGGCAGGCTTGCATAAGCCCGAGCCACATGGACCGAATCATTAAATCCCTTATTAAGAAGTATAAGTATTGAGATGAGCGCTCCCAAGAAGAGCAATTCGTAACCTTCTTCACCAAGGCGCCAAGCAAGCGCGATTGGAATCAAGCTTTCAGTTAAATAATGTCCAACTCGATCAAGAAAAACGCCTTTAGGTGATTGGGTCTCGCACCAGCGAGCAATCTCGCCATCGCAACAATCCCAGAGCATCTGTAGTTGGGATAGAAGAAAGGCTACAAATAGCCCGAAAAATCCCGGAATTTGCAGAGCGGCGCTAATCGAGACTCCAGTAATAATCATCAAGTAAGTGACGCCATTTGCCGTTATCGGCGTCTTTAGCAATAGTCTAGTTAAATATGGAGAAAGTTTTCGCAAATACAAATCTGCTACCCAATGCTCGGCATTAGAGCGACCCGTCACAGAAGGTGGCTGACAGATTGCCCGCAACTGCGCAATAGTTGGATTTTCAGGGCGCTGGCTCACCCGGTAATTCTATTCTGCTTATGTCCGATTACCCATTGAATAGATGAGAGCGCAAGGAAGACGATCGCGAAATACCAGGCGACAAGGGTGATATTTATGCCTACTAAGAGCGCGCCACCAATAACCAAGATTCTGCCGCCCACGTAAAAACCTAGCGCACTCAACCATACTGGTTTCTTCTCGTTCTGTAAGGAGCGATAGAGGTTGTCGTAATGATGGAAGATGATGCTAAATAAAATTATGAAACTTGGGATTCCCAAGACATCTTGATGGAAGAAAATTGCAATCAAAACTACTGCTTCGATTAATCGCAATACAGAGGGTTCGATCCAACTAATTCGCTTAGTAAAGCTCGCCTTAATTCCAAGTAAATCTGATTGAATAATAATCAAAGAGCTCTTCAGAGGCGCCTTTTCCATTTCCTTAGTTCTAATTGCCCTGCCCCGGAATACAACGACTGCAGATATAAAGGCAAGGATTGGCATTATTGTGAATGTGAAGGCGGCGCCACCAATAACAGCGCTTGCGCTAATGGCTAACCAACGCTCACCTATTGGGAATTGAATTATCTTTCCCAGCCAATAACGGAGCCTTTCCTTTGGCTCCCGTTCCGTAGGAACGATGCCATCGAATTCCGCCATGAAATCAACTGGGAGAGCAAACTTCTCTTCAACTCGAATCTTCACGCTCTGGGCAAAGTTGTAATCCGATAAGTGCCTAAAGGTTTGAATTACCATCATCGCCATTGCTGGAATCCACAAATCTCTACCTTCAAGTGATGCCCCATAGGCAAGGCCTAAAAAGACTAGGTATTCCTTAACTCGATCAGTTACGGCATCTAACCAAGCGCCCAATTTTGAAAACTTACGGGTGTACCGAGCTAACTCGCCATCAACGCAATCCACGATGATGCTCAGCTGCAACAAGATTGCTCCAAGAAGAATTGGTAGGAAAGTGCCGCGTGAGAATAGAAATGCCGAATAGAGCCCGATTGCGAAGGAAAGAATTGTTACTTGATTGGGAGTAGCGCCGACTTTCACCGCAACCCAGGTAAGAATCTTGGAGAACTTACGTAAGAAGAAGACGGAGAAGAAGCCATCGTTGGCTCGGTTCGCCATCTTTAGGCGTAGCGCAGCGATATTTAGCCCATTTATCTCGCTCTTAACTCGATCTCTTTCAAGTGAGTCATCACTTCGTGACCATGGGGCGCTCAAAACATCTACCGCATCAACCTTAATCGTGGCACGAATGAGGGCTACCAGAAGAAGATCTAGCGCATTGCCTTTTGCCTTAAAAGTGATTGCACTTTCTATTGCGGGAAGAATTGATTCACGTTGTCTTTGCGAAAGTCTAAGCGCACCTACAAAATCTCGATTGCCGATTGTTACCTTGTGCGATGCAGAACTAGCGCTAGCTACTCGATTCTGGCGGACTAGCGTGTTTCCATTTTTCACAATCGCAACAAGTGCGGCCGAAGTACTTCTTGGATAGTCCGTTAGTAGTTCTAAATGAGGATCTGTAATCACCGTTCGATCATCGATTAGTAATAGATCTCTTGTAGAACTTTGGAAGGCTTCGAGTATTTCTGAAAGTGAGGTTTTGGCGGTGACCGTTAGAGAATCAAGTGCGCCGCTCATTTAGAGTAGTATAAATCTATGGCCGTCCAAGTCGTGATTCTTGCTGCTGGAATGGGCACTCGACTCGGAAAACCTTGGCCAAAACCCCTCACTCCGCTCGCTGATGGGCGCTCGATTTTGCAACAGCAGATTGAGAATGTCCGGGGTGTTTTCGGTGAAGAAGTAAGGATCTCAATCGTTGTTGGTTTCAAATTAGAGATGATTATGGAAGCGCATCCTGACGTTACCTATGTTTATAACGAGGCCTACGACCAGACAAATACCTCAAAGAGCTTGTTAAAGGCGCTGAAAAATTCCCATGAGAGCGGCGTGCTCTGGCTAAATGGTGATGTTGTCTTCGACTCGAGAGTCCTTGAGCGAGTTAATGATCGAATCCGTAACGAAAAATCCTTCGTCTGTGTAAATACTGCGGCGGTAGGCGAAGAAGAGGTCAAATACACCGTAGACGGAAAAGGCTTTATCAACGCTCTCTCAAAGAAGGTTGAAAAGGCTTTAGGTGAAGCGGTTGGCATTAACTTCATCTCCACACATCACAAACCCTCGGTAATCGAGCAACTCGGCGCTTGTGCTGATAACGATTACTTTGAACGAGGGCTAGAGCTGGCGATAGAGAGCAATGGGATTGAGATTGAACCGGTTGATATCTCAGATCTATTCGCCGTTGAGGTCGATTTCCAAGCAGACCTTGATCGCGCTAACTCCCAAATCAACTAGTTAAATCTAAAACTAATTCAATTCCTCTTATCATCTCCTCGATTTGCATCGTAGGTAAACCGGGAAACTCACTTACTTGTTCATTCATTAGCGGAAGATGGATAAAGCCACTCTTGATTTCCATACCCGCGCAATGATGTTGCATGGCATAGAAAATGTGATTACAGACAAATGTCCCTGCGCTTAGCGAAATCGAAGCTGGTATTCCATTTTCATTTAATTCTTCGACCAAATTCTTTATCGGCAAGGTTGTGAAGTAAGCATCTGGACCGCCCGCTACTATCGCGCGCTCTTTGGGAGACTTACCCGCGTTATCAGGGATTCGAGCATCATCTAGATTTATTGCGATCCGCTCTGGAGTTATCTCTTTTCTTCCCTCAGCCTGGCCGAGGGCTATGACAACAGTAGGTTTATGTTGAGCAATCAATGAAATCAACTTCAGCGACGCCTCGTTAAATGTGACCGGCAATACTTCTTTTGCCACGAGAGAGCGGTGAGAGATTCTTCTGATGATCTCTTGAGATGGATTGAGTATCGAATTGTGAAATGGCTCAAATCCCGTGAGCAAAATTCTCTCCATCAGGTTTCTTCCTCTCAGAAATCTTTGACCTAATTATGGGCTCTCTTAGAGCCTAAGTGAATGATGAGGAAGCCGTCACGCCATCGCCAAAACTTTATTGCTAATCTAGAAACATGGTTCGAGCGCTCGTTCTCGTTTTAGCCCTGACCCTTTCTGTCATTCCGACGCGCGCATCAGAAATTAAGGTTGCTGGGGTTGCGATTGATGTAAAGAACTTCGATGTGGAGCCAACCAAATCCCTTGGCGGAAATGATCGCGGTCCGGCTTTAGCGGTTCTTAGAGATGGAACAGTTCTCATGGGCGGCGGAAATCGGGGCGGCTCTATTTTTGCTTGGAATGAAAGTAGCCAAGAGTTAAAACTTCTTGGTGAAATAATGTCGAAACGAGAGCGGATTCAGGACTCACGCTTTGCCATAACCGATATTGCGGTTCTATCTGAGAACAAAAGTATCGCCAACCTTCTCATCTCGTTTCCAAGGCTTACCCCATCAAGATGTGTTGAAGTTGTCGTCTTCCGCGCCACATATGACCGCGTTAAGAATTCGCTGAAGAAGAATGAGAGGTGGTTTAGAAGTAACCCTTGTGTTGCAATCTCCGCAGTACAGCATGCAGCCGGCCGTATGGAAGTAATAAATAGCCGCTCGGCTTATCTAACAGTTGGAGATTTAGGTTTTGATGAGCTACCTAATCGCGCTAAGCGTGGTGATTTAGGTTCGGTATTTCAAATCTCAAAAAGTAAAGTAACCCGCATCTCCCAAGGCCACCGAAATCAACAGGGAATTGTCTTGTTCAACGGTAAAGATCTTCTCGTATCTGAACACGGTCCGCGCGGAGGCGATGAGATAAATCTTGTAGAACAAGGAATCGACTACGGCTGGCCATTTGTAACTTACGGCGCTCCTTATAGCCAAGGTGACTATGTAATACCCGGTAAGACTGGAACACATGAAGGATTTAGAGAGCCATTGAAGCAATGGAATCCATCGATTGCTCCAACCGAATTAGTTCAAGTACCAACTGGAAAGTTCGGTAAATACTCTGGTGGGCTTGCAATGGGAACGCTCCGTCAGGCTTCTCTCGTATTCATGCGCTATGAGAATGGAAAGGTATCCGATACTGAAATCGTAAACGTCGGAGCTCGAATTCGTGATCTCGAAGTGCTTCCTGATCAACGCTTGATTGCCTCGACCGATGATGGCCGATTAATGATTTTTAGTAGCCCGACTAACTGACGCCTACAAACGCGGCACCGATTACAAGTCCTAGCCAGACGATATGAAAGATCGGCATAAAGCCAGAAATCTTCTCGATTGCGCTTCGCTTTTCCTCATCTTCTGTAGCTAGATACTTAATCTTTAGATTCTCTTGAATTACGCTAGAGAGAATCAAGAAATTACCAAACCAGGCAATCATGCAATAAGGGCAGAGCGCCCCAATCACAAAGGTGGTTTGTTGGGCTAGCCAATGTGAAAAGAAGATAGCTAAGAGGGTTCCAACTAGGGCCAACTTCCAGAACCAACCTGGGAATTGCACATCGCCAAAGAGAGCAACAGCGACCGCAATAAAGATCGCAAATGCAGCAAGTCCAATTAGTGAGTTGGGAAAACCAAAGACCTCGGCCTGCTTGGAGAGCATCACGCTCTTGCAGTTCAACACTTCATTTATGTTGCAGGAAGGGTTGAATTTCGCATCTTTCAAGATCTTTATCTTGTCGACTGTAAGTAAGAACGAGGCAATAAATCCGCTAATCGCTCCAAAGAGCATAAACGAAGCGGTAAAGCGACGGTCGGCGAGGAAGTTCATAGTTAGCGAATTCTACCTAAGTTGTTAGAGCGCGCTCGTTGCGAGAACTCCACCGAAGATCTGCCAAGCAAGGGCTGACTTCGCGATGAATGAGAGCGTTATATATGTGCGCTCGCCCACAAGATAATCCGCAAATCTTCCAATCTTCTTGTATTGCAGCCATT
>VGAF01000004.1 GCA_016870855.1 Actinomycetota bacterium
CGTCTATCTAGCCGATGTCGAAGGTTTTTCCTATAAAGAGATCGCGGAGATTGTTGATGTTCCTGCGGGAACGGTCATGTCCCGGCTCCATCGGGGAAGAAAACAGCTCCGGGAGAAGTTGACCGAGTATGCCCGCGAGCTTGGATATGTGAAGGGGGGCAAGTCATGAATCAGATTTCCTGCGAACTCTGCCAAGAATGGCTCGTACCCTTCATCGATAACCAGATTGAGGATTCCGCGGTATTCAATGAGATTGCCTTCCATCTCCAAGATTGCGCTGATTGCCGCACCCAACTCGAAATTGAACGTCGCACTATCGGGGTAGTTCGGGCGCTATTAAGTAGATCATGTTGCGAAACTGCTCCGGTAACTCTGCAGGAGCGAGTTGCGCACCAACTTCACTTGCTACAACTTCAACAATTAGCTGGATTTACCCAGACTGAAATCATTACCCAATATCGACGCACTGAGATCACAATCGATGGCGAGACCCAGATTGAGATTGAAACCTCACATGAGATCCGTCGCGATTTCCCATTGCCTTAGATATGTATCTAGCCCTAGACCTGGTTCTTACTCACTCAATCAGCTAGCTAATTGCCCCTCATGTCGCTTCACAGTAGCGATGACGCGATATGTAACTGGAAGCAGGATTACTTCAAAGAGAGTTTTATAAAGATATCCAGTAGCCAAGTAATTTAGAAACTCCGAGAAGTTCAATCGACCAAGTGATGCGATTAAGGTGAATACCAAGGTATCTACAAATTCACCAACAACCGTAGATCCAATTAGTCGAGTCCATAACTTGTTGGCGTATTTCTTGCCGGCGGTCTTCTCCTTGATCCAAGTGAGCGTCCAGGCATTTGAGAGTTGGCCAAGAAGGAATGCGATAACGCTTGCCGCAACGATTTGCGGAACGAAGCCAAGAATTGATTCAAAGGCAGCTTGATTCTCCCAACCTTCTGCAGCCGGTGAGATCTGTACTAACCAGAAGGTAAGACCAGCCAAGATCCCAATTCCAAAGCCGGTGTAGATGATCCGGCGAGTTGCTTTGAAGCCATAGACCTCTGTTAAGACATCGCCGAGGATGTAGGTGAGAGGAAATAAGAAAGCGCCGCCATCGGTCTTTATTGGACCAAAGTCGATGAATTTTGTTGCACCAATATTTGAGATGAGCAAGAGTGAACAGAAGACCGCTGCGAGTATCGGATACCAGCTACGTAAATTATTAGTACTCGAGAGATTTGAACTCATCAACGCAAAAGATACCGGAGTTTGGCTAGTTGAACCCCTAGATTTACCGCCATGAGAAGCGATTCACTTATCGGCGCTGTTGGGATTTCCCAGATGAGCGTCCGCCCTGGTGATACCTCCCTTGCACATGGTTCGGGGGATATGCCGGTACTCTCAAATAGTTTTCTACTTGTATTGATGGAGAGCGCGTGTAACTCAGCGCTCGCTGAGTTTCTAGAGAATGGTGAATCAACAGTTCTTACCGATATTGATATCGAGATACATCATTGCGTTGGGATTGGCACAGAAGTCCAAGGCGCTGCGACATGTATTGCCTATGAAGATAATGTTTTAACTTTTGCCTGTGAAATACATGACGGTCCGCGCTTAGTCGCTGCATCAATGATGCGAAGGACTGTTGTAGAACGTGTTTCATTCCTTGCGCGGACCGCCGCTTTGACGATTATGTCACAACAGGGCGAAAGCTAAAGAGCTCTCTAAGTTAGCGCCTTACTTCTTGGTCGCCCAGAAGATTTCGGCAATCTCATCGATCTTTGCGATCAACTTCTCCGCGACTGCAACATCGTTAGTGCCCTTAGTTCCAGCAGCGCCAGCAAGTTTGGTCGCCTCATTAAATAGGCCATGAAGTTGTGGGTATGCCTCAAAGTGATTTGGCTTGAAGTAATCAGTCCAAAGCACCCAGAGATGCTCCTTTACCTGGTGGGAGCGCTCTTCTTTGATGGCGACGGCGCGTGATTTGAAATCGGCATCGCTTGAGGCTGCGTACTTTTCCATGCAGGCCTTTACTGAGAGCGCTTCAATCTTCGCTTGGGCTGGATCGTAAACGCCACAAGGTAGATCGCAATGTGCATAAACCGTAAGCATTTGAAACCTCGCTTCATATGTTCGTATTAAGTTCGATTCAGTCGGATTCAGTCCGAGTTAATGAAACCGATTTTAGTGGAAGACTACCGGCCATGGCGAAGTTTGGCTTTTTGAGGCTGGGAACTCTCGGTTTAGGCTGGGTCAAAGTCGCAGGAGAATCAATGTCGCCGACTTATAAAGATGGCGCGATTCTTCTAGTGCGCTGGTTGGGCGGAATCCGCGGTGATTTGCCGCTGGGAAGTGTCGTGGTAATTGAGCGGGAAGAGATGCCGGGGATTTACTTTATTAAGCGGATACAGAAGTCCCATAGCGGGGCTTATTGGGTTGAAGGGGATAACCGAGATCCGGAGGTTGAGAAACGGATGAAAGACTCCAGAAGTTGGGGTTACATCCCAGCTCACGAAGTTCGAGGAAAAGTGCTTTTTAGGATTTGGTAAGACTAATTACTTCTACTTTGCTCAATCAAATAAGGAATTGCTGAGTTTCGTAGCCAGTCTTGGTGAGATTGCCCAGTGACTTTGAGGAAAGACTGCTCCCAATCCTTTGTAACCCCTATGCTTTCCAAAAGAGCGACAAATCTCTCGGGCCCAAAGTCAATATAAAATTTTTCAGATAGAGGCCATCCAAGACTGTATCCATATTTTAATGTTATACAAGCATCTGAGCTGGGAGCTTGATTCTTCGAGAGGAACTCCAAATAATCTGAGATTTTCCAATTAGAAACTTGTTGGGAGGAATCTTGTTTAGAAACTGAATAAGCAAAGTAGTTAAGCTCATCTTTCTTAAATTTTCTATAGGAGAATCCGATTGGATAGCGATTATCAAACTGTGTGGCTCTTTCATAAAACCTAGCTAAGCCTTCAATATACCAACATGCGTAACGACCCATAATTCGACCTGGGGTCAACTGGAACTGCACCAAGTGTACGAATTCATGAGGAGCCATTACTTTGGCCCAATAAATATCACTTTCATCACGAATCTCGCTAGAAATGAAAAAGAATATGTGCAACCCACTCTGGCTATATTCTGTTTGATTACTTGCACCGGCATAACCCATATACGGTTGGGTTCTAAAATTCTCGAATACGTAGTTATCATCCCTCTTAACACCAATAGATGGCTTCAAATCATTCCACCAGACTTGGTCTCTTTCAGTTGTAAAAGCTACCTGAATTTTTTCATCGAAGGTCACGCCAAGACCCTCCCAATATCTTTGTGAGCGAAAGAGATCCTGGATTAAGGAGGAAGTCAATTCGCTTTCGCGGTTTGTGTTTGGGCTAAAGTGGAATTCGAAAAGAGAACTTTGAGATACAGGCTTCTGAAAGGCCGCATATATCTCCTGAGCGGCGATTTCATCTGGCCCTAGAGGACGAAGTGAGCGAGACGGAATGGGAGTTGGAATTGGCGAGACAGATTCTTTACTTGATGGCTCTGGGATGATTGTCAAACCGGGGGTAGGGGCAGCGCTAGTTCAAGGTGACGGATAAAGAGATTTGACTGGCTGCGCCGGTTGACTTGTTTTTTGTACTCTCCAAACAAATCGATTTCCTGATTTTATGCAAACAAAAGTTTGCCCACTTTTCGTCATTACTTTTCCTGGTTTTGAACACTTTGTCCCATTTGAAATCTTCTGTGCTGAAATAGTTTGGCTAGATCCGGAAAACAACATTACTAACGACATTAGTGCCACAAGTCTTGTTCTTATGAATCCTTTCAAAGATGTTAGTTTCACCGCGAGAAGGCTTCGGCAACTAACGCCTTCTGCTCTTCTTCATGTACGTGAATGCTTCCTGTTGCAGGGCTTGCGGCGGCGCGACGAGAAACGCGGCGGATTTCGCGGCTAACTCCAGATGACTTCATAGCGTCACTTAAAGTTGCAGATACAAATGGCCAAGGACCCTGATTTGCTGGCTCATCTTGAACCCAGAGAACGCTGGCATTTGGATAACGACTTAGCTCTGCCAAAATTTCTGATGTTGGAAGTGGATAGAGCTGTTCTACTCGCACAATTGCAGTCGTGGTATCGCCAAGGCGTGCGCGCTCTGCCAACAACTCCCAATAAATCTTGCCGCTACAAAGGATTAGGCGAGTTGCATTTGTAACTCCTGCATCGGAGATCAAAGGTCTAAATGTTCCACTAGTGAAATCAGCGAGCTTTGATGCAGCCGCTTTCAGACGGAGCATCGACTTCGGTTCAAATACGATGAGCGGTTTGCGCGCTGGATTCTTGGTATGCCATCTAAGGAGATGGAAGTAAGAAGCGGCCGAAGAAGGTTGAGCGACGGTCATATTGTTCTCGGCACAGAGCGTTAGGAATCGCTCATAACCATGTGGCAACAAGAGAACTACAGAAGAGCGCTCACCCCACTTTTGCAGCGAGGAGGAGATGAATTCATCAATAACTGTCTGGGCGCCATTTGCGAAATCACCGAACTGGGCCTCCCAGAGAACTAGCGCATTTGCCCGCTCCAACGAATATCCATATTCAAAGCCCATCGCTGCGTACTCCGACAAGAGTGATTCAACGACGAAGAATTGGTTCTCAACAGATACCGAATCAGAGCCACCCGAAATTAGCGCGCGAAGTGGAATCCATTCGCTGCCATCGTTGTAATCACGGACAATTGCGTGGCGATTGGAGAAAGTTCCGCGTCCCACATCTTGCCCAGCGATACGTACGGGATGGCCATCGAGAAGTAGTGATCCAAAGGCGAGCATTTCACCGCCCGACCAATCGATAGTTCCATCATCTAGCATCGTGATACGGCGCTGAAGTTGTGGCATCAACTTTGGATGGACTTGGAAATTAGTTGGGACTGCGACTTGAGTTGATGCAATCTTGCGAGCGACATCCTCTGGTATCGAAGTATTTGTCTTGTTTGGATCCAGCTCTTCGAGGCGATCGAAGTTTGGCTGCTCTGGGCGCTTGTCATGTACTTGAGCGAAGATTCCTTCGAGTTGGGTCTGGAATTCTTTGGCAATCTCATCGGCTTCTTCTTGAGTGATATCACCACGACCAACGAGCGCTTCAGCATAGAGAACGCGAGTTGTCCGCTTAGCGTCGATTAACTTGTACATCTGTGGCTGGGTGAAGCTTGGCTCATCACCTTCATTATGGCCGCGACGGCGATAACAGACCATGTCAATCACAACATCTTTATTAAATGTCTGGCGGTATTCAAAGGCAACTCGGGCAACTCTTATGCAAGCTTCAGGGTCATCGCCATTTACGTGGAAGACCGGGGCTTGAATCATCTTTGCAACATCGGTGGCGTATCGAGAGGAGCGTGCTGCGTCTGGTGAGGTAGTGAAACCAACTTGGTTATTGATAATTACGTGAATGGTTCCGCCGGTTCGATATCCGCGCAGCTTTGACATCGCAAGGGTTTCTGCAACGACGCCCTGTCCGGCAAATGCCGCATCACCGTGAATTAGGACTGGAAGGACTGAGAAGGAATTCTTCACATTCTTCTTATCCTGCTTTGCTCGAACAATTCCCTCAAGAACTGGGTTTACCGCTTCAAGGTGGGATGGGTTAGCGGCGAGATAAATCTTGGTCTTATCGCCACTTTCAGTTACAAAGTCGCCGTAGGTTCCAAGGTGATACTTAACATCTCCGGAGCCTTGTACGGAATTTTCTTGGTAATGCCCCTCGAACTCTTGGAAGATCTGGCCGTAAGACTTACCGGCAACATTGGCAAGAACACTTAGTCGACCACGGTGTGGCATTCCGATACAAATCTCATCTAGCCCTGATTTAGCTGCGTAGCGAGCGATGGTGTCGAGAAGCGGAATTACCGATTCGCCACCTTCAAGTGAGAAGCGCTTCTGGCCGATGAACTTGGTGTGGAGGAAACTTTCGAAAGCTTCTGCAGAATTTAACTTACGCAAGATTCGAAGTTGGTCTTCGCGGGTGAAGAAGGGCGAGCCGACCTCAACTTGATCTTGGATCCACTTCCGCTCCTCTGGTGAATCGATATACATATATTCAATTCCAATGGAGCGGCAATATGAATCGCGGAGAATTCCGAGAACATTACGTAGCTTTGCCGATGTCCGGCCACCAAAACCGCCGGTTGCAAACTCTCTATCTAAATCCCAGAGCGTTAGCCCATGAGTTACTATATCTAGATCTGGGTGGCTCCGTTGTTGATATTCCAGCGGATCAATATCTGCCATCAGATGGCCGAAGGTGCGATAGGAATTAATTAGATTTTGAACTCGAGCGGTCTTATTTACTTGTGACTCGCTCTCAAATTGCATATCTGCGTGCCAGTGAATCGGAACATAAGGAATGCGTAGCGCGGCGAAGATCTCCTCATAGAAGCCCTCAGCGCCCAGGAGGATTTCATGAATTCGCCTTAAGAAATCACCGGATTGTGCGCCTTGAATGACGCGATGATCGTAAGTTGAAGTAAGTGTTACGACTTTGGAGATAGCAAGGCGTGCGATCGTCTCTTCGCTCGCACCTTGGAATTCAGCTGGGTAATCCATAGCGCCAACACCGAGAATCAAGCCCTGGCCTTGTACTAATCGGGGAACTGAGTGAACGGTTCCGATAGTGCCGGGATTAGTTAGCGAACAAGTCGTGCCGGCGAAATCCTCAACAGCGAGCGTTCCCTTGCGAGCTTTCTTAACTAGCGATTCGTAGGTCGACCAGAACTGGCCAAAGTCCATTCCTTCGCAGCCCTTAATTGAGGGCACTAATAATTGGCGGGATCCATCTTCTTTAGCCAAATCAATCGCGATACCGAGATTTATATGCTCGGGATAGCCGATGGCAGCCTTGCCATCTTGTTCGGTGAAGAAGGCATTCATCTCAGGCATTGCCCGAAGAGCTTTGATCATGGCGTAGCCGATGATGTGAGTGAAGGAGACTTTTCCACCACGGGCGCGCTTCAAGTGATTATTAATTACCGTTCTATTGTCGATCATCAACTTCGCTGGAATTGCGCGAACACTTGTTGCAGTTGGTACCGATAACGAAGCTTCCATGCTCTGCACCACACGATTAGCAACGCCGCGAAGCGGTTCAATCCGAGCGGCAGATGGTGAAGTAATTTCTTGAACTGGTTTAGAGATTGGTTGCGCTGGAGTTGGAGTTGGTTGCTGTGCCGGACGTACTACTTGTTGGACAACTTGCTGCACAACTTGTTGAGGTTGCGCTGGTTGTTTTGGAGCTTGCGGAGTAGCGGCAACTGGTGCGCTTGGCGCAACAGAAGAGACAGGTACAGAAACAGTTGGAGCGCTGGTCGCTACAGGCGCGACAGGAACTGGTGCACTTGGAGTAATCGGTGCCGAAGGAACTGGCGCGCTTGGCGTTGCCGGCGCAGCAACAATCGGCGCACTAGGAGTTGTGGATGTACTTTGCGGTTTCAAATCTCGCTTTGGAACTGGAGGCGTTCCCGGCGCAGTTGCTGCACCACTGTTTACCGATGCACCGTTGTTTACTGATGCGCCGTTGGAAGCCGGTTTGTAACCAGCAAAGAATGCTTTCCAATCTTCAGTAATTGAATTTGGATCACGGAGGTATTGCTCATACATCTCATCAACGAGCCACTCATTAGCTCCAAATGAGCCACCGAACTTATTTTCGGGAGTCATACCTGTCACAGAAAGTAAGCCTATCTTCGGTTCGCCGCCGCGACCTACCGAGTAAGAGGTTGCCGAGAGCGGTATTGACCACATCCCAAATGCTCAAGTGCGCTGAGATCTAAACGAGTGGGGTGAGCGACGGGGCTCGAACCCGCGACATCCCGGACCACAACCGGGTGCTCTACCAGCTGAGCTACGCCCACCATGATTTTCAAGCGGCCCAAGTGTACCTTGGCAAAGGTGTTAGTCGCTAAGGACCATGTAGCGAGGTATGCCTACTGGATGAATGAATTCCACACGGACATCACCAAACACGTTGGTCATACAACTCAATTGATTCAATCTAAATGCTAGTTAATTCTCATATAGAAGTCTGAGTTATTCTCTACTAATGGCCGATCGCGATTTTCTTGGAGAGATTTCTGCTCTAGAAAGGACCCTTGCCGGGATTGAAAGCGTTCTCAATCTTCCGGATCTCGAACGGCGAGCTGTCGAATTGGAAACGAAGGCTTCCGCTCCCGATCTTTGGAACGATCCTGAAAGTGCGCAAAAGGTCACTAGCGAGCTCTCAAGAACCCAATCAACTATTAACAAAGTTAAATCTCTCAAAAGTCGGGTTGTGGATTTACCTGTAATGCATGAGTTGGCCGGCGCAGAATCAGGTCAATCAGCAATGGCTGACTTCAGCAAAGAAGTCGATTCCGTTACAAAAGCAATTAGCGATCTTGAGGTTCAAACTCTTCTAAGCGGTGAATACGATCATCGCGATGCATTGATAACTATTCGGTCTGAAGCTGGCGGAGTTGATGCAGCCGACTGGGCCGAAATGGTCTCTCGCATGTTCCTTCGATATTGCGAACGTCATTCACTCTCTGTGAATGTGCTTGAAACCTCCTACGCGGAAGAAGCAGGAATTAAATCAACCACATTTAAGGTATCTGGTCCCTACGCATACGGAACCCTCTCGGTTGAACAAGGAACCCACCGGCTAGTTCGTATCTCACCATTCGATAGCCAGAATCGACGACATACTTCTTTTGCTGGTGTTGAAGTTGTACCTGTTGTTGAACAGAGTGATCACATAGAAATAGATGAGAAGGAAATTCGAGTCGATGTATATCGTTCATCGGGCCCTGGTGGACAAGGGGTAAACACAACTGACTCTGCTGTGCGAATCACGCACATCCCGACGGGCATCGTTGTTTCATGTCAGAACGAGCGCTCACAAATTCAGAATAAGGCAACAGCGATGGCGGTTCTTCAATCGAAGTTGTTAGAGAAGAGAAATCAGGAAGAGCGCGCGAAGATTGATGCGCTTCGCGGCGATACATCTGGCTCATGGGGCAATCAGATTCGCTCTTATGTGCTACATCCTTATCAAATGGTGAAAGATCATCGCACCGACTTTGAAACTGGAAATACGCAAGCGGTCCTAGATGGAGATCTTGATGGATTTATTGAGGCCGGTATCAAGTGGCGGAGAAGTAAGTAGTCTGCGCCCGCGCATAGATATTCACTCAATTCACACCAAAGCGTGCGGGTATATGCCCAGTTTTTCGGGCCCCGATACCTAGAATCCACCCGTGATTAAGTTCGAGAATGTGACCAAGGTTTATCCGAAGTCCGACAAGCCAGCTCTCGACAATATCTCCCTGGAAGTCGAAAAAGGGGAGTTTGTCTTTTTAGTTGGACTATCTGGATCTGGTAAATCAACTTTCTTGCGACTTGTCTTGCGGGAAGAGAAACCAACCACGGGACTTATTCATGTGGCGGGCAAAGACCTGAAGACCCTCTCAAATTGGAAGGTTCCTCAACTTCGTCGCCAAGTCGGCACAGTGTTTCAAGATTTCCGGTTACTACCTAACAAGACCGTTTCAGAGAACGTGGCATTTACTCTTCATGTATTGGGTTTCTCAAGAAAAGAAATTGCTCGAGAAGTTCCTGAAGTTCTTGAACTTGTGGGCCTAGAAGATAAAGGTGATAGAAAACCGGGAGAGTTATCTGGTGGAGAGCAACAGAGAGTTGCTATCGCAAGAGCTTATGTTTCCAAGCCAGCCATCCTCATTGCTGACGAGCCAACTGGAAACCTTGACCCAGCAACTTCTGTTGGAATTATGAAGCTACTTGATCGCATCAATCGCGAAGGTACTACCGTGGTTATGGCTACCCATGATGCCGGAATTGTTGATCAGATGCGCAAACGCGTTATCGAATTGGAAGCAGGTCACGTTGTTCGTGATCAAGCTCGTGGCGTCTACGGATACTCGGGATAGGGCAAAGTAAATGAAAGCTGGATTCATACTTAGTGAAGTCGGGATTGGTCTTCGCCGGAACTTAACCATGACTTTTGCTGTAGTCATTACAGTTGCAATTTCGCTATCGCTTCTTGGAATTGGACTTCTTTCTAACTCTCAAGTTCGAGTCATGAAGGATTACTGGTACGACAAGATTGAAGTCTCGGTATTCCTTTGCGGTTCACTTTCAGAAGCTTCCTCCTGCTCTGGAGGAGTCGTCACTGATGCACAGAGATTAGAAATCCAACGTGATCTTGAAGCGCTTCCAGTTGTTGAAACTGTTTATTATGAATCGCAATCCGAAGCCTTTGAAAGGTTCCAGGAGCGCTTTAAAGACTCTGCAATTTCGCAGAACGTAACCGTGGATCAACTACCGGAATCATTCCGAGTTAAATTAAAGGATCCAACACAGTTTGCGGTCATCCAGAGCGCATTTTCGGGTCGACCTGGCGTCGATGTAGTTCAAGATCAACGTTCGATTCTTGAGAAATTCTTCCGACTTTTAAATGTCTTACGCGATGGAGCTCTCGCAATCGGCCTCGCCAGCGTGCTCACAGCAGCGTTGCTAATTAGCAACACCTTAAGGATCGCAGCTTTTAACCGACGCCGGGAAACCAATGTTATGAAGCTAGTGGGTGCGAGCTCATTCTCAATCCAACTTCCATTTATCTTGGAGGGAATCTTCTCCTCGATTCTTGGTTGGGGATTTAGTGTTGGCCTTCTATCGGGGCTGAAATATGTGATTGATGATCGGATAGCGCCGCTACTTACCTTTACTAACTTCTTTACCTGGAACGATGTCTGGCTAACTTCCGCGTACCTTCTCGGTACCGGTTTACTAGTGGCCACAGTTGCCTCTACCCTTACGCTTCGTAAGTATTTAAAGGTTTAAGGCAAGAGGGGATTACCCTCAAAAGGAGAGTTGTTCTAAGTGGCTACTCGTTCCCCAAAACCCTCTAAGCCCTCTTCGAAGTCAAGCTCTGCCAAGTCAAGCTCTTCAAAGAGAAAAGTCACAGTTCGATCTTCTGTGAAACAGAGCGCTCCCTTAGTTGCCGGTGTAAGGGAGACAGCCGAGCAGTCTGGAATTGCTAACCAGCGAGAAGTGGGCAGAAGCGGCAATTTCAATTCAGAGGGCAACGGCTACGCAAACGCAAAGGCTTCCACAAATGGCAAAGGTGGCGGAAATTCGAGCGCAAGCGCTGCCACAAATGGAAATTCAAGTAGCCGAAGAACGGATCAGAGAAATGATCGAGTCGCTCTCACGTTTCTTGGAGTCTTCATAGCTGCGCTCTTCTTTGTTCTTGGTGCTGGTTTTGGTAACTCACAAGGAAACTCGCTTGTAGATGGTGCAATCGATGAATTAGTTGCTAATTCCACCGCTGACGTTGATCGAGGGACTTTAGAGAGAGCGGCAATCGAGGGAGCGTTGAAAGCTTCTGGAGATGGATGGGCAAACTATTTTCCTTCAACAACTTTAGAAGCGTTAAACAATTTAACCGCAAATGTTCTGTCTGGAATTGGAGTATCCATTCGTGAAGCGCGATCAGGGGCGGTAGAGATAGCGGGGATTCAAGAGAATACGCCCGCCTTCCGTAACGGTCTTGAGGTTGGCGATCAGCTCATTCGAATAAATGGCACAGATGTTCAAGGGGCCTCGCTAACCACGGTCGCTGCCCTCATTCGAGGCGATTTAGGTAAAGACGTGGTAATCCAGATAAATCGCAACGGGGCTAGCAAAGTTTTCTCACTCCTTACGGAGAGAGTGGATGTCAAGACAGTTGATGCCTCCCAGATAACTCCAGATATCGCCTACTTGGCCATCAATACCTTTGCATCCGGAACTTCATCTGAGTTCTATGCCGCCCTCAATTCTTTGAATAGCTCGAAGGGAGTTGTAATTGATCTACGTGACAATCCGGGCGGCTTAATCGAAGAAGCAGTTTCAATTGCTGAACTGTTTATCGGCAGAGGTGTAGTGGTTTCTTATCGCGCAAATGGAGAAGAGAAAGTGTTTAGTGCGAATAATCCAAGTCCAAGCGGAGTGCCGGTGGTCTTGATGATAAACAAAGGAACTACAAGTGCTGCCGAAATCCTTGCCGGCGCCTTCCAAGATAGAAACCGTGGCGTAGTAATTGGTGAACAGTCTTTCGGTAAGGGATCGGTTCAAGAGTTCATGACTTTGAAAGACGGCTCAAAACTCGAGCTAACAGTGGCCCTCTACTTAACTCCTAGCGGAAGAACTATTGAAGGAGTTGGAATAGTGCCTGATCTGCGAGTCTCCAACTCGGAGATAAAGGTAAAAGCACTTCAGATTCTTGGTGGGCTGGCTCAACTAGGCTCCAAAAACTAAAAGTTCGCTTAGTAGCTCCCAATTACTCTTACATTTGCCCCGATTGATTACCCTTATCCAATGGTGAAGGAATCCGGCAGGAAATTGATAGCCCAAAATAAAAAGGGTCGTCATGATTACTTCATCGATGAGGTATTTGAAGCGGGTCTAGTTCTGCAAGGAACGGAAGTGAAGTCACTTCGCGCTGGCCGTGCCACCCTTACAGATGGTTATGCATCAGTTAGAGATGGAGAACTATTCCTTGCCGGCGTTCATATCCCGGAGTACAACGAGGGATCATGGACAAATCACGAACCGCGTCGCGAGCGAAAGCTCTTGATGCAAAAGCGCGAGATAACAAAGTTGATTGGAACCCTTAAAGAGTCTGGGTTAACACTTATTCCACTATCGCTCTACTTCAAAGATGGCATCGTTAAAGTTGAGATGGGTTTAGCACGAGGCAAGAAAGCGCATGACAAACGCGACTCTCTTAAGGAGAAGCAGGCATCTAGAGAAATTGATCGCGCTTTATCGCAGCGAGCATCAGGCAAATCCTCAGGAAAAGGCTCACGAAGGAGAGATTTCGACGATTAGTTGTGCGCAGGAATAAAGGGATTTCTCTCCCTGTTAAGCCTCGCGTACAATTCCATATCTAGCTTCTAATCCGTAAGGCGAAAATCTTGGGGGTGAACGGTCTCGACTTCGATTGTTGAGCCAGGGGAAGCGGGCCGAGGAAGCCGGGATGATCTCGTTAACCACAAAAACCCGCGCAATCAATTAGACGCAGATAAAACTGAGTCTGTTTACGATCTCGCTGCCTAAGCGAGCGCTGTAAACCGTTGCCCTGAGCTTGCTCTCGCCTCAGGCCCCAACGTCGATAACGTTGTGATTATCGGCAGGGACATCTAACACAACTGCGTTCGTCGGCTACTTGTGTGCGTGAGAGCCGGGACAGAGAAAGCGATTAGCACACTACGCCCGTAGAAGCCCTGTTTCAGTGTCGAAGGACCCGGGTTCGATTCCCGGCACCTCCACCAAATTCGCTTCTTTAATTTCGTGAAGCGAATTTTCTTACTCGCCAAATGGAAAACAATCCCGTAGCCATTCCTAGAATTCCCACATTTCTTGCACCCGGACTTACATTTTCAAAAATCAAGAAGCACCCGACAATGAGCGAGAGAGTTGCGAGGGTATAAACAAAGATCTTCCGAAACCTAGACATATTCGTTGGATTCCAGAGAGTTATCAAGAGAGCAATCGGCCCGCCGAACATGGCGGGGGCAACGATTATCGCTACGGCAAGTGCGAGTGATTCCATTTTCTTTCCCCTTCTCTCTAGACCCTATCTCATGACCATCAAGCAACTTAACGAAGTTAAGTTGCTTGGTGATCATCTCCGCTGCTCATGAGTAACTCCAACAAAGTTTGTTGTAGCCAACCCAACCAGGAGTAAACGGCATAAACAGCTTTCATGGGATCGCTTTCGGTCATAAGTTCGTACTTCTTATGTAAATCTGATGCATCGCGCTTAGACCCTGTGACGGAGTTAGTTTCGCCATCCTGGTTAAGTCCACTGAAGTTGCGGCCATCGTTGCTAGCGTCGCCGGAACTACTCGCACCTGAATCACTGGCGTGAGAGGTACCTCGGCTATCGGACGAGTTAGTTGAGCCTTCATTGAACTCTTTACTGATTCCAAGTCGGACCGCAAGAGCCAGCCGCAAATCATTTAAGGCACCCAGCCAAGCCATCGCATCGTTATCGATGAACTTGATGTCAATTGAGCCGCGATCAATGGGCTGATCTGCGTTCCAATCCTCATCTTGAGGGATTAGCGCCTCATAAACAGTAAGCGCATGCGCACGTTTCTTTTCCCGTAGCCCATGTTCGGTATATCGCCGGAACTCGGAGGCCGACTTCTCATCTTTATAGGCATTTGGAAGTAATCGGCGCAATACCGGATCTTCTGGTGGTTGTTCGCTTCCTCCCATATCCATTGATGAACCGAGTCCCATCATCTGAAAAATTGGGTCAATATCGATCTCGGAATTGACCGCTCCATCACCAAGCAACTCCAAGATCTGCTCGGTTAGATTGATCAATACATGGGCTTCTTGCGAGGTAAAGACAATATGGATTTCGCCATCTTCAGCGCGAATAAATTTTGAGCTCATCTTGAATCAGAGAACTTTAAGCGCTGAAACAACCTTTGTAAGGGATGCCTTTGCATCGCCAAACAGAAGGGTCGTCTTCGGGTCATACAAGAGTTCATTTTCAATTCCGGCGAAGCCCGGGCGCATCGAACGCTTTAAGAAGATCACATTTCCAGCAAGTGATACATCAAGAATTGGCATTCCATAAATCGGACAACCAGGAGTGGTCTTAGCAGCTGGATTAACAACATCATTTGCCCCGATAATCAAAGCTACATCGGTCTGGGGGAATGTGGGGTTGACTTCATCCATCTCAGATAATTGCTCGTAAGGAACATTTGCCTCAGCAAGAAGCACATTCATATGTCCAGGCATGCGACCTGCGACTGGATGAATTCCATAAGCAACATCAATTCCCTTGGCTGACAATAAATCAGCTAATTCGCGCACGGTGTGCTGCGCCTGCGCAACGGCAAGACCAAAACCGGGAACGATAACAACGCGCCGTGCATAATTTAAAAGGATGGCGACATCATCAGGCGTTCCAGATTTAACTGGACGGGTGTCGGTCGCGCCACCGCTTGCTTGAGCTTTGGCGGTGAATGCTCCAAAGAGCGTGCCAAATAGCGAGCGTCCCATCGCTTCTGCCATCAAACGCGTCAAGATAGTTCCGGAGGCGCCAACAAGGGTTCCGGCAATAATCAATAAAGTTGCATCTAGCACGTAACCTGAGGCTGCAACCGTTAATCCAGTAAATGCATTCAATAGCGAGATCACGATTGGAACATCAGCGCCGCCTACTGGAAGAACGAATAAGACGCCGAAAAGCAGCGAGAGCGCAGCCAAAATCAATAGCGGGGTAGTCCCGAGCTCAGCAATCACCCAACCCGAAACTCCGATAACTCCGCCTAAAGTTCCGGCAATTACAGCTCGTCCACCTGGGAAGACCACCGGCGCAGTCGTCATTAACTCCTGTAACTTCAAAAAGGTGATGATTGATCCAGAGAAAGAAACACATCCGACTACAACTGTGAATACCGTTGCCAAAACAACTGCAAAGGAAGCGGAATCACCCAACTTCATGTACTCAACGATTGCAACTAGCGCAGCAGCGCCACCACCCACGCCATTAAATAGCGCAACAAGTTGGGGCATCGCGGTCATCTGAACGCGTCGCGCAGCAGGAACGGCGACAATTACACCCACGATAATCGCACCGATAATCCAACCGAGATTTCTTCCTTCATTCTCAGAGCGGAAGAAGACCAAGAGCGTCGCTATTCCAGCGCCAGCAGCGCCAAGTAAATTTCCGCGGCGCGCAGTTCTTGGATGAGATAAGCCTTTAAGTGCAAGAATGAAACAGACGCCAGCAACTAAACCAATCAAGTCATAGAGAAATGGGCTCACTTCTTATCACCCGCGCTCTTATCGGAACTCTTGGTCGAGCCCTTTCCTTTAAACATCTCAAGCATGCGATCGGTAACAACAAAACCGCCAACCATATTTATTGTCGCAAGAACAATCGCCGCTACCGAGAGACCTAATTCAAGTGAAGTCTCAGCATGATCAGCAACAATGATCGCGCCCACAAGAATCACGCCATGAATCGCATTTGCTCCGCTCATTAGCGGGGTATGAAGGGTTGAAGAAATTTTAGAGACCACTTCAAAACCAACGAATACCGCGAGCACAAAGATTGAGATGATTGTGATTGCTTCCATTACCTCGCCCTCACTTTCCAGCCCCAGCGCCATTTGGAGAGCGCCGTGCACCGCCATGTGTGAGCGCCGCCGCATCGATAATTTCATCGGCAAAATCGATATTTAGTGCTCCCTCCTTAACCATCAAGAGCAACAAATTAACGACGTTTCGGGCATAAAGTGATGAAGCGTGGAATGGCAATTGGCTTGGAACATCCTTACCGCCCCAAATCCGAACGCCATTTTCGGTAAGAACAATCTCTCCCGGCTTTGAACCTTCTACGTTTCCACCCGACTCCGCAGCGAGATCAACAATCACCGAACCTTCAACCATTGAGCTGTACATTTCTTTGGTAACTAATCGTGGCGCTGGCTTACCAGGAACTGCAGCGGTAGTAATAAGAACATGTGACTTTGTAATAAATGGCTTTAAGAGTTCACGTTGCTTAGCAGCGCGCTCCTCACTCATTTCCCGGGCATAACCTCCGGCACCTTCAATCGCCTCAAGTTCAAGATCAATAAAGCTCGCGCCCATGGAACGCACTTCATCGGCCGAAGATGGACGAACATCGTATGCCGAGACGACTGCGCCAAGACGGCGAGCGGTTGCAATTGCTTGTAAGCCGGCAACACCAGCGCCAAGGACAAGAACATTTGCTGGAGTAACTGTTCCGGCCGCAGTCATCAAAAGTGGGAAGAATCTTGGTGAGAGTTCTGCTGCGACTAACGCCGCTCGATAACCGGCACAGAGCGCTTGTGAAGTGAGCGCATCCATAGATTGAGCGCGGGAAATTCTCGGGACTAATTCAAGAGAGAACACCGTAGCGCCCGCGGAGGCTGCAGCATCGATATTCTCAACAGCGGTAGTTGGCGATAAAAACGAGATTGTTATCGCCCCGCTCTTCACGCCCTTAAACTGCGCAACAGTTAGAGGTTGCACCGAGAGAACTACATCGGCACTAGCTAAGGAAGCGTTAGCGTCATTTGCGCCAAAAACGCGCGCTCCGGCACTTACAAAATCTTTATCGCCGGCACCAGCGCCAAGACCAGCGCCACTTTCGATAGCGACTTCAAAGCCGGCCCGAGTGAGTTTTGAGATTACATCTGGGACGAGCGCGACCCGCATTTCGCCAGCACGGCTCTCTTTGGGAACAAAAATCTTCATTAGTGGGTTAGTTTCCCTTTAACCCGCCACGAGTCAACAGATAAAGAAGAGCCTGGATCGTTGTCCGGCGATGGAAGGCCTCGCGCCATACGACGGATTTTTCGCCATCAATTACCGAAGCGGCAACCTCTTCACCGCGATGAGCCGGTAAACAATGCATGAATATTGAGTCCTTGGCGGTAAGTGAGATTAACTTTTCATCAACAGCGAATGGCGAGAGCGCTTTGAACTTCTCAGCTCGCTCGCCTTCAGAATCACCCATCGACATCCAAACATCGGTGTAGATAACCGAAGCGCCTTCACAGGCGGCTTTAGCATCATTTGTGGTCTCAACTTTTCCACCACTTACACTCGCAAGCTGCTCCGCTTTAGCAATCACTTGTTGCGCTACGGCAAATTTTCCAGATGGTGTAGCGGCTATGACATGAGCGCCCATGATTGCTCCCATTAGCAACCAAGAGTTAGCCACATTATTTCCATCTCCTACATAAACAAACTTCCGCCCCGAAATATCCTTGCCAAACTTCTCGCGGATCACCATCCAATCTGCAAGTAATTGGGTTGGGTGGTCTTCATCGGTAAGCGCGTTAATGACTGGAATTGAAGCATGGGCACCTAGTTGATCAACATCGCTCTGGGCATAGGTGCGGATGATTAGCGCTGCGCAGAATTGGCTAACTATTCGAGCGGTATCTTCAATCGTTTCGCCGCGACCAATCTGAAGTTCATCGCCGCGGAGAAAAATAGGAGTTCCGCCCAAATGTGCAACGGCGGTTTCGGATGCGAGGCGAGTACGCGTAGATGGCTTTGTCATATAGATGGCGACAGATTTGTGGGCGAGAGCGCCCGCGGACTTCAAAGGTTCATTTGCAAAATCTGTAGCGGTGGCAAGAACTAGCTCAACATCTGCGCGCGAGAGATTCTCGGTGCGCAGGAGATCTTTTAGGCGGTGGTTCTGGCTGCCGTTCATCGCTCTAGTCTAGTAATTGGCTCCGGCCTTATGATTTCGCAATGATTCGCAAGATGACCGCTGATTGGGCCTTGAAGTCGTCTATCAAGTCGACCCCAAAGATGGGCTTCTTCACCCGTCGCGTTGGCGTAATCGAAGAGACCGATACCCATGTAGATCTTGAGGGTCAAACTCGTGATCAATTGGATGCTGGTGACCACGAGCGTTTTGCGCACTATGTGAAGAAGGACAAAATCGTTGAGTCGGCGGTAAGTGGCAAGCCGGTCACTGCACTATGTGGAAAGCGTTGGGTTCCAAATCGCGATCCGAATAAATTTCCAATCTGTCCAACATGTAAAGAGATTTACTCCGGACTCCGTAAAGGACCGGATAACACGGGATCTGGTGAATAACCATTGGTCGCAATCGGAACGCTTACTGAATCAGAGAGCGAACTAAATCTAAAAGCTGATCGACCTTGGGTATGTGTTGTCTGGGATGATCCAGTAAATCTAATGACTTACGTGACTCATGTATTTATGGTCATCTTTGGTTACTCAAAAGAGAAGGCAACTGAGTTGATGTTTAAAGTTCATAATGAAGGACGGGCCACGGTTTCATCTGGCACTCGTGAGGAGATGGAGCGGGGTGTGCAGCGCTTACATGAATACGGACTTTGGGCGACTCTGCAACGCGATGATGAGTTCTAGATCGAGATAAAAAGAATCAGGGCCCGGTTTCCCGAGCCCTGATCCGTTGAGAACTTTTCTAATTTCTCATTTCTGAGAATTAGTGATCGTCCTTCATTCCTTCTGCAATTGACTTCATTCTTGCGATCTTCACGATGGTTAGACCCCAGACGCACTTTGCAAGAATGTCTGCGATCGTGTAACCAACCTGGCGACCGACATATGCGCCTGAACTTGCTGCGCCATCTGCGTCGATGATCGGTAGAAGGTATGCAATTGGGTAAACGCCCCATGATGCGATGAGGAGGAGGCGGAGACGGCCGACAGTTGCGGCGACTCCCTCAGGTTGACGATCAAGGGACTTGCTCAACTCTACGAAGAGGATGTAGAGGATGTAGAGGAATGGAATTGTCGAGAGAACACCGTAAAGGATCTTGGTGCCCTGGTCTGCGGAGATTTCGCCTGGGTAACCAAGCGCGATCATCGCTGCAGATGCAGGAACAAGACGGGTGATCAATGACTTTGAAGCTTCCTTTGCAAGGGCTAGAACTGCGATTACTTCAACGAGAAGTAATGGCACAGTAAGAATCCAGTCAACATAACGATATCCCTCGTTAAATGCGTCTGGGTGTCCTGCAGTTACGACCTTACCGACTGCTCCTTCCACCATTGATGCTGAGTGGAATGAGTCGAAGATACGGATGTAGTGGTATCCAGCGATGAATGTAACCATCGAAGATAGAACTAGAGCATTCCGGTACTTCGGTAGAACGCGGTTTGTTGAGACAAGGGTGTACACCGTTGTCGCGAGCATCGAGATAAGTCCGAATGAAAGGACGTTATATACGGCGCTCCACTGCGTTGAGGTTAACTCCATGGTTGTTAACAAATTGGGCCTCCGTGGGCTTTTGACTTGCTCAAACTCCGGTTTGGAGTGAGCCGTTGCGCACCGTGCCCCTCTGGATATGAGAGGTCCGGGTCACAATTAGGGATTAGGGTGCTACTTACTCACCGGTTCTTCAACCGGAAATCGCAGTAATCTCAAAGATTTCATCTCTTTTCTGGGTGAAATTACCCCCGGCTTTGGGGCAAATCGGACATTCACCCGCCCACTCTAAACTTCGCAGGTGTCCGCATCTGAGGCAACGAGCGCTCTCTCTGAGCGCCCCATCGGCATCTTCGATTCTGGCGTTGGTGGTTTAACTGTTGCGCGGGCGATTATCGATCAGCTTCCCAATGAATCAATTATCTATTTTGGAGATACGGCGCGCGGACCTTATGGCCCGAGAGCGCTAGCAGAAGTCCGTTCCTTCGCACTTGAGATCATGGATCAGATGATTGCTTCGTGGGTAAAAGCAATTGTGATCGCATGCAATACCGCAAGCGCTGCGATGCTCCGTGATGCGCGTGAGCGTTACTCAATTCCAGTTATTGAAGTGATTCAACCGGCAGTCCGGCGCGCGGTATCTGCGACCCGCTCTGGAAAAGTGGGAGTAATCGGAACCCAGACAACCATCGACTCAAAGGCCTACGAAGATGCTTTCGCGGCAGCGCCACAACTAAAGCTGACCACCCAACCATGCCCGAAGTTTGTAAGTTTTGTTGAGCGCGGGGAGACCTCAGGAGCCGCAGTTACCAAGTCGGCCGAAGGTTATTTGAAACCACTAAAAGATCAAGGAATCGATACCTTGGTACTCGGTTGCACTCATTACCCACTCCTGACCGGAGTCATCTCTTATGTGATGGGAAATGATGTGACCTTGGTATCGAGCGCTGAAGAGACTGCGAAAGATCTCTACCGAGTGTTAGTCGAAAAGAATTTAATGAGAAGAGCGGATTCAAAACCGAACTATAAATTCATCTCAAGCGGCGACCCAGTCTCATTTACTAGATTGGCGCGAAGATTCCTTGGACCTGAAGTCGGGGAAGTAAGCACGAATTGGTAATTGCGGCACTTTGGTCACGATAAGTAACTAGCGAAAGTAGAAATCAAAAATGGCAGATAACGCTGGCGGAAGAATTGATGGACGTACCCCACAGGATCTACGAGCGATTAAATTCGAGCGTAATTGGCTAAATCAAGCCGAGGGCTCAGTTCTAGTTTCTTTTGGTAACACCAGAGTTCTCTGTGTGGCTTCCTTTACTCCCGGCGTCCCAAGGTGGCTAGTAGGAAGCGGAAAAGGTTGGGTCACATCGGAGTATTCAATGCTGCCGCGCGCAACGCATACTCGCTCTGATCGAGAGAGCGTTAAAGGAAAACTTGGAGGTAGAACCCAAGAAATCTCCCGATTGGTCGGCCGCTCACTTCGCTCCATAGTGGATATGAAAGCGCTGGGCGAGAACACAGTCGTTCTTGATTGCGATGTCTTGCAAGCCGATGGCGGAACTCGGACTGCAGCAATCACTGGCGCTTATGTCGCCCTCGTTGATGCGCTCAATTGGGCGAAAGGGAAAGGGCATATAACTTCGATTCCACTAAGCGGCTCAGTCGCTGCGGTAAGTGTTGGAATTATCAACGGGACACCGATGCTTGATCTATGTTACGAAGAGGATGTAACTGCTGAAACCGATATGAATATTGTCTGTACTGGCGATGGAAATTTCGTGGAAGTCCAAGGCACTGCCGAAGGGAAGCCATTTGATCGAAATCTCTTAAATCAACTTCTCGACCTAGGCGCAAAGGGTTGCGTAGAGCTAAGTAGACTTCAAAAAGCAGCTTTAGATTCGTGACCATCCTAGTAATTGCAACGCGGAACAAGGGAAAGATCGCCGAGATAGCTCGGATACTCAAATTCCAAGAGGTAGATTTCGATGAGGTAGATCCAATTGAAGTTAAATCGGTCGCGGAGTTTGATATCGATGATGTTGAAGAGACTGGAAGTACTTTTGAAGAGAATGCGCTCCTAAAGGCGATCACCGTCGCACGGGCAACTGGATTTCCTGCCCTGGCCGACGACAGCGGGTTATCTGTTGATGCCCTCGGGGGTGCCCCGGGTATTTACTCCGCTCGCTACAGTGGAGTGCATGGCGATGATGGAGCCAATATCGATAAATTATTAAACGAGCTTTTAAACACTCCACTTGATCGCGCAGCGCGCTTCGTTGCAGTCATCGCGCTGGCAAAACCAGATGGTTCACACATCATGGCTAGGGGTGAATTACTTGGCAGCATCGCCGAATCTAGGCGAGGGGAGAATGGTTTTGGATATGACCCGATCTTCATACCCGCAGGTAGCAAGCGCACTCTGGGGGAGTATCTCCCGAAGGAAAAGGATGAGATAAGTCATCGAGCCCGTGCGCTGGCTGAAATCGCGCCAAAGGTTCCGGGTTTCCTCAAAAACGCTCGCGCCTAATTACTCGCGCCCAATTACTTGCCCCCAGCTAACTGGCGTGGCTCCACTCCTCTAAATGCGCAGCCACGCGCACTCCCGCGAGTAGGCTTCCCACAGGAGAAGTTAGGGAAACTTCCAAAGTCGAAGGAGCCAAAGTGGCAACTAAGAAAAAGTCCGCGCGCCCAGCAAAGAAGAGCGCTGCCAGAAAGTCCGGAGCTAAGAAATCGGTAGCACGGAAATCCGGAGCAAAGAAGTCAGTAGCCAAGAAGTCTGGCGCCAAGAAGCCGGCCAAAAAATCTTCAGCAAGGAAATCAACGGCGAGAAAGTCTTCCGGCGCTAAGCGCCCGATAAAGAAGGCGCTTCCAAAACCTCCAAAGGGCGTTGATGTTGCAAAGATTGTTATCCCACCAGTTCCTGCTCGTGGCGGAACATCTTCATCGACTCCTACACCGGTAGCTGCAAAGCCTGGCGCGGTTGCAAGCGCTCCAGCAAAGAAGAACTCCTCAAGCGTTCTATTCCTAGTAATCGCTGGCGTTGTTCTATTAGCAATCTTTGCGCTCTCTAATTCTTCATCTGATGATGATGCAGCCCCAAAGCCGACTGCTTCCGAATCTGTTAGTGAAGAACCAGCCGAAGAACCATCTGAAGAGCCAGCCGAAGAGCCCTCAGATCTAACTTATGAAGCTCCTACTGGTTTTGTAGCAATAAATAATGCAAGCGGTGGCGTAACGCTCCGTTGGAAGGCTCCGGCCGCAACGGAAGGACTCACCGGTTACCGAGTCTCAATTTCCTATAACACTGTTGATTTCATCGAAGTAGCTACTGTCTCCGCCGATGAATTCTCAGTAGATGTTGCGAAGATGGGCGATGAGGGCGGAACCCAGTTCTTCATCCAATCTGTCTACTCAGATGGAACTAAGGCCGATGGCGCAAAGTTTGCGCTAAAAGGTAAGTACGGCAACTAGTTTCGTTTAAGTACTTCAAGTATCGCCGAGACGTATGCATTAACTCCTGGCGGATTAAGGTGTACTCCATCGGATGCGAAGTACTCCGGATGACCTTCTGACAATTTCTGCCAATCAATCAGGGTTGTATTTGGATATCTTGAACTTACCCGGGAAATGACTTCGTTGTTCTCATCGCGCCAACTCCGTGGCACAGCGGTATTTACGACGATGACTCGCGGTTGATCTTTAACAATCTCAAATAGCGCCGTTACATCACTTTCAACAAGTCGGTTGTTGTTTCCGAGATTTAAAACAACTGGTGAGTCGGCGACAAACTTCTGGTCAGTTCGGGCAACTTCGATCAGCTCACCTATCTGTCTGCCAACCCGGGCATTGATTAACTCAATCCGTTCATATGAAGCGAGCACATTGCGGATACCTAGGATTACTGAATCTCCAGTTACCCATAACCCCGGAGTAGTGGCATCGGTGATTACATCATCTTCGGTGTTAGCTGAGTTGGCCGCATCTTGGGCTGCCAATTCCTGCCCTAATAGATCTTGAGCAGCGATCTCGTCGGCTCGCTCAATTGCGTTGATGGAGACCAAAGTTGTAGCAAAAAGTGTTACTACTGCCGCAAGCAAGGCTGATAACTTCTGGCGGATTCGGACCGAAGGCGTTCGGTATTTCATTCCCCGGAACCAGAGCTCAAAGTAGCCGCGCCGTACTGGCGTTTCGATGTAGCGATAAGAGATATCTGCGAGCGCGAAGACAATTAATACTCTAAGTGAATAGAGCGCCCAATCATCGCCAACAAGGTCAATTGAGGGCCTAGTTAATTGAAAGACAATCCAGTGCCAGAGATAGATTCCATAAGAACGCTCACCAATCCATAGCGCGGGACGCGTGCTGAGTATGGGAGCGAAGCGTGATGCGGGATGGATAACAGAAATCAACGTGGCGCATCCAAAAAGCGCGGTTAATGGGAATGCGATGCGATAAAGCGTCGGATCACTCTCATTGATAAAGAGAAAGGCGCTAAGTAGCCCAAGGAATCCAAAGACTCCAATCAAGTCAACAAAGTCTTGGGCACGCTTTGTGATCTCTTTAGTTAGATTTTGGGGTTTCCAACTAACCGCTAACGCTGCTCCAAGAAATAATCCAATCGAGTGTGTATCCGTTCCAAAGTAGACGTGGCTCACCGCAGATTCTTTGATATCAATCTGCACCGAATAAATAAATAGCGCGATACCGGAAGCGAGCGCAATTGCTAGCGCCACAAAGGAGATGTTCTTCTTCCCGAAATAGCGGAGAACAAATAAAAGAACTAACGGCCATGCAAGGTAGAACTGCGCTTCAACAGCGAGCGACCAGGTGTGTTGAAGCAAAGGTGGACGACCGATAACCTCGAAATAATCCTGCTCCCTATTTACCAGGGCCCAATTCATAGTTCCGGTAAATACAAAGGGAAGATCATTTAGAAAACGTCGAACAGTTTCTGGTGCATATACGCCGATATAGAGAGTTGTAAGTACAACCATCGCGATTAGAGCAGGAACAAGTCGACGGATGCGACTCAAGTAAAAGGCGCGCAGGTCGAGGCCGCCAGATTTCTCAATCGAATCGAGAATCAAACCGGTAATTACATAACCAGAAATTACAAAGAAGAGGTCAACACCGAGAAAGCCGCCAGGAATCCAATCGATACCTAAGTGATAGAGCAGGACAGCGATTACTGCGACTGCGCGTAATCCGTCGACTGAATGTATGTAGCGATTACTGCTGGTGGACATCACCGACGACGCTTAGATTGAGCTTTCTTGCTCTTTTTCTGTGCGGCGGATTTTTGGGATGTTTTCTTCTCTGTGGATTTAGCAGCATCGCTCTCTTGAGCAGCCGCGATTCGAGCCGCAACCTTGCTATCGCCGGTCGGAGTTCCATCGGGGCGGATTGCATCATTAACCTGGCGCTGGAGATCGCTCAAGCGATTAAATGCGCTATCAAGGCGTTGGCGCGATTGATTAATCGCGTTCTCAGCCGCATCTAGAGATTGCGATTGAATCCGATACAAGCGCTCGGCTTCAGAAATTACTTGGGAGAGCCAGGTGCGATATTCAGTCACTTCAGTCGTTGCAGTTTGGACTAACCGCTCCGCTTCACGCTTCGCATTACTAGTAACGGTATTTGCTTCACGCTTACGTGCCGAAAGTAAATCTTCACCCTCGCGCTCTGCGGTTGCAACGATATCTGAGGCATCGGCTTCAGCAGCTTCTATATATTTACGACCACGACTTTCCGCTGCGGCGAGCGTTGACTTAGCTTTTGCTTCTGCGCTTTCAAGTGCGGCAGCTGCGCTCTTCTTACTCTCATTTAGAACTCGCTCGGCACTTGTATTTGCTTTTGCTTCACGTTGTTGGGCGGTGCGAATAATTGACATCGCAGTTTCAGTAGCGAGGATCTCAAACTCTTCTTTAGAGAGTGAAGTAACATCGCGACGCGAGCGCAATTCAGCGAGCTGTGACTCTAATTCGCGGATACGCTCAACCGAAGCAGAACCTGTGGTGAGTGGCTTAGCGCTTGGCTCTTCTTCGCCTTTATAGCCAACCCAGGATAAGAAGTTCTTATCTGCCATCACATGCTCCTAAATCTGTCTATCTCGCTTCTTGCAGGGAGACGCATCTTCCCACGAGAAATGGAGATAGAGAAAGGGGCGATTTGGGCGGAGCGAATCACGGGCTCAATGGTGAGCTTGTGTTTTTACTGTATCTAGCTGGTGCGGGAGGTGGGACTTGAACCCACACGTCCGAAGACACAGGTTCCTAAGACCTGCGTGTCTGCCATTTCACCACTCCCGCAAGAGCGAGCGAGAAGAATACCGATAAAGCGCGGATACCTAAAAATCGGTTACAAATCCGTTCTAAGTAGCGGTAGCGCCGCGCCGTGAGAACGCATCGATTGATGCTGACAATAGGAGCACGCCGCCAGTAACCATAAATTTGATGCCAGCTGGATAGCCAAGAAGCGCCATACCGTTATCAATAACAGCAACAACTAGGCCGCCGAGGATGGCATCGCTGACTTTTCCTTTTCCGCCAAAGAGTGATGTACCGCCGATAACTGCAGCGCCAACCGCATATAGAAGCGTTGAGCTACCGCCAGTAGTTGGCGAGACTGAGTTAGCGCGTGAAACAAAGATCATGCCGGCAACTGCAGCAAAGCCAGAGCAGATCATAAATGCGGAGATTCGCACCATCTTCACATTTATACCGGCGCGACGAGCGGCTTCGGCATTTCCACCGACGGCATATAGATGTAGTCCAAAGGAAGTGCGCGATAGTACAAAAGTAGCGCCAACTAATAGAACGAGAATTACCGGAACCACAAAAGGAATTCCACGGAGGCTAACTAGATCTGGGTTGTTGCTCCGTTCAACAGTTAGCGCCAAGGTCGCAAGACATCCGAGGGAGACGAGAATTGCAGTTTTGATCAACCAGAATTTAAAGAGATTATCGACAAGTCCGGCTTTACGACGGCGAGCAAATTTCCAGAGCCCAGATAGAACGTAAACGCCCGCGGTAAGAGCGAAGAAGATCCAACTCGCGGTGACTGGGAGGTTCTTATTTTGTACTGCAAGTATTGTCGGATCTTCGATGCGAATCGTTCCGCCCTCACTCACAAGAAGTAAGAGAAGTCCTTGGAAAGCTAGGAAGGTCGCAAGGGTCACTACGAATGAGGGAATTCGAAGTTGCGCAACTAAGTAACCGATGAAAGCGCCTAAGACAACTCCTATTAAGATGCTCGCAGGTAGCGCCAAATACCAGGCATAGTCCATCTCGGTAATCATGATCACCAAGATCGCGCCACAGACGCCGGCGGCGTAACCAGCAGATAGATCAATCTCACCGAGAAGTAATACGAAGACCAAGCCCATCGCAATCACAGTTATGGCAGCTGCTTGGGTTAACAAGTTCGCGAAGTTGCCCGGCGTTAAGAAGACGCTGCTCTGTGAGCTAAAAGCGATACAGAGAACTAGTAAACCGAGAATTGCAGGGAGAGCGCCGACTTGGCCTGCCTTTACCCGGCTCGCCCAATCCCGGAGTGATTTCTCAATGGTGATCTGTTCGCTCATTTTGTAGTTCCAGAAACTGCTTCTGATTTACCGGTAGTAATTAGTTTTACAACATCACTTGGTGATACCGATTTCTTTTCAACCTGGGCGGCCATAGTGCCGAGGTACATCGCAGCGATGTTGTCTGCGACTTGGAAGACATCATTTAGATTGTGGCTAATAACGATTACCGCAAGTCCGTTATCAGCTAATTGACGGACTAATTTCAAAACCTGTTCGGTCTGGGCGACTCCCAGGGCCGCAGTTGGCTCATCAAGAATTACGACTTTGCTATTCCAGAGAACAGCGCGTGCGATCGCGACGGTCTGGCGTTGGCCACCGCTAAGTGAGGCAACTTTCTGGCGGATAGATTTCACAGTTCTAACGCTCAGGCCATCAAGCGTTTTCTTAGCGAGGGATTCCATATGAGATTCATTTAAAGTTACGCCGCTCTTCTCTTCGCGCCCCAAGAACATGTTATGGACGATATCTAAATTGTCACAGAGCGCAAGATCTTGATAGACGATCTCAATTCCAAGTGCGGTCGCATCGCGCGGACCAGCGATAGTTACTTTTTTTCCTTCAAAGAGAAACTCGCCGGTCTCAGGTGTGTAGATGCCAGCGATACATTTAATTAAAGTGCTTTTACCGGCGCCATTGTCGCCAACGAGCGCAGTTACTTTTCCAGCATAGGCGTGAAAGTTGACATCCTTAAGGACATGTACCGGACCGAATGACTTATTTACTTGGCGGAGCGAGAGAATTGGAGTTGCCATTTGCCCTCCTATAGAAACCAAGTCGTTAACTCTAGTTATGGATTCAGCCCGAGCATTTCTACCCGGGCTGAACCGTTACTACTTATTTACCTCTTTAAAGCTTAGAAATCCTTAGATTCCGTTAGCTGTGCAGAGGTCTTCGATGCCTTCGCAAACTGCTTCACGAGTCTGGAAGCCATCTGCAATTACATCCTTAACGTTTTCCTTGGTGATTGATACCGGAACAAGGAGAACTGATGGAACATCGGTTGTGCCGTTGTTCACTGAACCGGTTGCTGTTGATGCAGACTCGCCGTTAAGAAGTGCGATTGCAAGTGCAGCAGCAGCCTCAGCCTCAGCCTTGATTGCCTTGTAAACAGTATTTGATAGATCTCCAGTCAAGATTGCGCGGAGACCATCAACGGTTGCATCTTGTCCGGAGACGCAGACCTTTCCGTTGAGACCGTTCTTCTTTAGCACTGCAACAGCTGCGAGGCCAAGGCCTTCGTTAGCTGAGACGACGGCGTCAAGCTTGCCGCCAGCCTTTGCAAGTTGCTGTTCGAAGATTGTTCCACCCTTGACGTTATCCCAGTCTGGAACAGCCTGGTCGTCAACGAGTGTGTAATCGCCTGCATCAATTGATGGACGTAGAACTGAGTCATAACCAGCCTTGAACAAGGTTGCATTGTTATCAGTTGGTGAACCATTTAGATAGACGATACGTGCCTTGGTCTTACCTGCGTTATCGAGGCAAGCCTTGATTCCTTCTCCTTGTAGACGTCCAACAGCTTCGTTATCGAAGGAGACGTAGTAGGAAGCGGAACCATTCAAGGTTAGGCGGTCATAGTCGATTGTTGGAACGCCTTGTGCGGCTGCCTTATCTTGAACAGCCTTTGCTGACTCTGAGTCAAGGTTTACAAGAATGAGAACCTTGGCACCAGCAGAGAGCATTTGATCAGCGATTGTCTGGAATGCTTCCTTGTCGCCATTTGCATTCTGGATATCTGCCTTAACTCCAGCAGCATCGAATGCAGCTTGTAGGAAGCCGCGGTCTGCGGTCTCCCAGCGAGCTGATGAAGCAGCGTCAGGAAGAATTACACCAACGAATCCATTGCCTGATGCATCATCTGACGAACCACAACCGGTAAGAATTAAGGCGAATGCTGCGATGATCGCAGAAAGCGCCAAACGCGGTTTCTTCATTAGATAGTTACCCTTTCGAAAGTACCTACAGAAATGAGGGCTTTCGCCCTCAACTCGTACATTGAGTTGAGGGCAAACTACCCTTCAGCAACTCTTATAGGAACCCTAAGGCTCGTTACTTGGAGCGTAGATAAATAACGTTTCGATAAATTCCTAAGGCTTGGTTGATGCGTGAATCAGTACTCTTAGCAGGGTGTCTTCAGCATCGAGCCCATCAATGAGCCCCAACCCTGACCTCGAATCGGCCAGCCCGGTAACGGCGCTAGCCGGGGCGGTCCTTAAGGTTGTTTCAGATGCGCTTGCTAGTGGAGCGCTTGTGGGGGATGTCGCGAGATCACTCACCGCAGATCGAGTCCCATTAGAGCGACCGAAAAATCGCGAACATGGCGATTACGCAACTTCAATCGCGCTAACGCTCGCTAAGAGTGAAGGGAAAGCTCCGCGCGATATCGCACTAGTTATTAAGAACGGGTTGGAAAAAGTCAGCGGTGTTGCCAGCGTTGAGATTGCTGGTCCCGGATTTATAAATATAACTCTAGATAAATCGAGTCAAGGCGCAATCGTCAATCGCATCTTGAGCGAACGAGAGAATTTTGGAAAAGTAAAACTCCTTTCTGGTGTAAAAATTAATTTAGAGTTTATTAGCGCAAATCCAACTGGACCGCTCCATCTTGGGCATACCCGTTGGGCCGCGGTTGGTGAT
>VGAF01000005.1 GCA_016870855.1 Actinomycetota bacterium
CTTTACAGATAACTCAACAAGTTGAGCAATCTTGTCACGCTCTTTCTTAGAAACGCTCGCACCAAGTTGTGCTCCTGGCTCGCGGCCTGGGGCCATCCGTAACTCAGCCATGGCTTTAGCGAACTTAACTGTGAATTCATTAGCGATCTTCTTATGGACATAGATGCGATTAGCAGCGGTGCAAGCAGCGCCACCGTTTCGCATCTTGGCGAGCATTAAACCTTTGACCGCTTCATCGATATTTGCATCATCGAGAAGAACAAATGGCGCATTTCCGCCAAGTTCCATTGAGCAACGAATTACGCGATCAGAAGCCTCTTTAAGTAGGACTCTTCCGACTTCGGTAGATCCTGTGAACGAGAGATTCATAACCCGTGGATCGTGGAGCATTCGGCTTACCATCGGGCCGGCCGGAGTTGGGGTGACAAGATTTACAACGCCTTTTGGAACGCCGGCTCTTTCAAGGATATCGACGATTGCCATCGCAGTTAGAGGTGTTTCAATCGCAGGCTTGAGAATCACGGTGCAACCAGCGCCGATTGCTGGACCAATCTTTCGCGTTGCCATTCCAGCTGGGAAGTTCCAAGGCGTAATGAGTAATGAAACACCTATTGGTTGGTGAGTTACAAGGATGCGCTTATCGCCACTTGGGGCTTTACGGAAATCACCTTGGACGCGGACGGTCTCTTCGGAGAACCATCTAAAGAATTCAGCAGCATAAAGAATCTCACCTTTTGCATCGGTGATTACTTTTCCATTTTCACGCGATACAAGTTCGGCAAGTTGATCAGCTTCAGCGACCATAATCTCAAATGCTTTGCGGAGGATCTCAGCGCGATATCGGGGCGCGGTCTTCGACCATTCCGGGAATGCGCGATAGGCCGCATCTACAGCGGCGTAACACTCTTTCTCGCCGGCAATTTGAATCTCTGCGATTACAGAATCATCGCTTGGGTCATAAACCGGAACAGTCCCAGCGCCTTTAACCCATTTTCCATCAATATAAAGATCGGTTTTTAGCTGCATAAGGCAGAGCATACGCGTGAAATCAAGAGGCGTAGAATGCGCTACTACCGTGGCCAAATCGTGGACAGATAACGCGCCTTCTCCCAAGGCGCTCGTAGAGCACGCCCATATGCGCGATCCGCTCTCTTATCGAATGAAGAAGTTCCTATTAGGGGCCCCACTTAATCGCCACACTCTCAATGAACAGAGACTCTCTAAGCGAAACGCTTTTGGAATCCTCTCATCCGATTGCATCTCGTCTTCGGCTTATGGTGGCGAACAGATACTCGTCGCTCTAATACCCGCATTTGGATTGGCAGCTTTTGGTTTATTCACTCCGGTGATTGCTGTCATCTTGACGATGCTCTTCATCATCGCTCTCTCCTATAGAGATGTTATCAATACTTACACCAAGGCTGGTGGTGCATATGTAGTTGCTCGCGAGAACTTTGGAGTGAACGTCTCGCTGATCGCTGCTATTGAATTGATGTTTGGATACATAATCACAGTAGCAATCCAAACAGCTGCGGGCGTGGCTGCGATCATCTCAGCCTTTCCTTCGCTGAGTGATCAGAAAGTCTTGATGACTCTAGGTGTTATTGCGCTTCTTACCTTCATTAATCTACGAGGCGTTAAGGACGCGGGCGTTGTTTTCGTCATTCCTTCCTACCTCTTTATTCTCTCGATGGTGGTTGTCTTCGGGTTTGGTATTTATCGATCCTTACGGGGAACGCTGCCGGAGTACGCGACCGATACTTCAGGCTTGCTCCCCTTAGGCGAAGAACAAGGTCTGATCTCATTCGCGGCAATGTTGATGATTCTCAAAGCCTTCGCAAATGGGAGCGCATCTCTTACAGGTTTAGAAGCAGTATCTGACTCAGTGCCATTATTTAAGAGTCCCGAGCATGTAAACGCGCGTCGCACTTTTTCGATTATGGCGCTAACTCTTGGCTCTTTGATAATTGGAATTGGCTGGTTGGCCTATCAAACGAGAGCTGTTCCTTATCAAGAGGGAACTCCGACTGTAATCTCACTCGTTGCTAAAGCCGCGCTTGGCGAATCGACTTTCGCAGCCATTTTCTATCTCGTTGTCCAAGCCGGAACTATGTTAATTCTCTTTGCCGGCGCCAATACTTGTTACAGCGCATTTCCAAATATGGTCCGCATCGTCGCCAATGATGGTTTTTTGCCTAAATGGCTAACTTCGCGGGGTCACAAACTCGCTTTTTCAAATGGGATTCTATTTATCGCAATCTTCGCTTCGATTCTTGTATTTGTCTCCGGTGCGAGCATTACAACTCTTGCCGCAATCTACGCACTCGCGGTCTTCGTTGGATTCACAATAACTGGCCTTGGTATGTCAAAGAAGGTACGAGCTGAAGGTGGGTTTCGCTACCTGCTCCATCTAGTTTCAGGTTCGATCTCCTTAATAACCGTACTTATTCTCTCAATAACTAAATTTGCTGATGGAACCTGGTTGGTTTCATCCGGAACACCAATCGTTCTTCTGATGATGAGAAATTTCAATCGCCGATACAACCTAGAGCAGAAAGCACTTCTAATCACCATCGAAGATAGCCGAGCAACAACGATTGTTCGCCATGATGTCACGGTGCTCGTGGATAAAGTTGATGTGGCAACTATCGCTGCGGTCCGTTATGCACGAAGCTTGAAGCCTCGTGAACTTCATGCGGTTCACTTTGTGCTTGATGATCGTCGCGCTGAACGTCTAGCGAGAGCCTGGAGTGAGAATCCTGCTCTGCGCGATGTCTCGCTCGAATTGATTGATTGTCCAGATCGAAGACTTCCCAATGCCGCTGTTGATTACTCGATACGTGCTACTCAAAAACCTGATGTTGAATTGACACTCTTGATTCCGCGCCGTGCTTACAAGGGTTTTTTGGGTCGTCTCTTGCATGATGAATCTGCTGAACAGATCGCACGACCGATATCGGAGTTGCCTAGAGTTGTGGCAACAATCGTGCCATTCGATGTTGAGCGGATTATTGCCGGAAAGAAAGAGGCTCCTGTTCCGGTAGCTCTGACTCAGAAAGTGGAGATGCCAACTCCGGTTCGCGCACAAAGCAAATGGATTGCAAATAACGAGGAAGTCAGTCATTACCAAGAGAAGATGATGCCGATTGGAAACATCCAATGGCGTAAACGCGCACATGTTGTTGGAAAGGTGACCGCAATCCGTCCGGCATCGATGGCGTCGGCACCAACACTCGAAGTTGAGATCTGGGATGAGAGCGGTGGCGTGACGCTGCAATTCCTCGGCCGTCGTGAAATTGCTGGCCTTGAAGTCGGTTCAACCCTGGTTGCTGAAGGAATGGTTGGTGAACATAACGGGGCGTTAAGCATCCTCAATCCGTCTTACGAGATCCAGGTCTGATGAAGCGCTTAGTAATAATCCCAACCTTTAATGAGTCAGAGAACATTAAGGTTCTTGTGCCAAGGATTTTCAAATACATTCCAAACACCTCGGTTCTTGTGGTTGACGATGGGTCACCCGACGGAACAGCGGAAGTCGTTAAAAACCTGCAGAAGAACTTTCCTGGTTTGTATTTGGAGCAGCGTGGTAAGAAATCTGGCTTGGGAAGTGCATATAGATTCGGATTCAAGTGGGGCCTTGAGCGTGATTTTGAAGAATTGATTGAAATGGATGCTGATTTGTCGCATCGGGTTCGGGATTTATCCAAGATGATTGAGCGGAAAGAGATAGAACCAAATGTTGGGCTGGTTATCGGCAGTAGATGGGTTAAAGGTGGTTCGACCGTCAATTGGCCGAAACGAAGAGAGATTCTCTCAAGGGCTGCGAATCTATATGTCCGCCTGCTGCTTGGGATGGGCGTAAGTGATTCAACAGCAGGTTTTCGAATTTACTCATCGGAATTGCTACGGAAAATTCCCTTAGACACAATCAAAAGTGAAGGTTATTCATTTCAAATTGAGATGACTCGAGCAGCCAAGAGTGCGAAAACAAAGATTGTTGAAGTGCCGATTATCTTCCGCGAACGAGAAAGTGGAGTCAGCAAAATGTCTGGCGCAATTGTTCGCGAGGCGATGATTCTTGTGACGATATGGGGCTTGAAAAGGTTTTTCGTACTCAAATGACATTTATTTTATATAAAGACGCTCTAAAACTAATACTCATACGAACCAGACTGGATTGGCTCTTGATTCCGGCATTGGCTCTTAAGGAATTGAAGATTGCCAGAAGTAGGCAATCATTTTCACAATTTGGCGAAGATATTGAATTGAAAAGGCTTTGTCCTCCAACAGGTCTTTATATTGATATTGGATCCGGCAGACCAGTCTCTGGTTCTAATACTTATTCTCTGTATAAATCGGGATGGTCTGGGGTGCTTGTTGACCCGATATTTAGCAACATTCTGCTATCGAGGTTGGTTCGCCCTAGAGATAAGAAGTTTCAAGCTGTAGTAGGTGGCGTTCAAGATATCTATTTTTACCAACTTCTTCCATACGAATATTCGACTACTTCCCCTGAAATTGTTGAGAGTTTATTGGAGAGTAAGAAGGCGCGATTAATTTCCAAAACAAGGCTTAAAAGTATTGAGATCGCAAAATTGTTTAACCATCCTATAAGAGACTGTATGCTGCTATGTATTGACGCGGAGGGACAGGATTTTCAAATCTTGCGTAGTTTCCCATTTCAACTTCAAAAACCTGATTTAATCTGTGTCGAGGATAACGTTTCTGACTTTGGCTCCGAAATCAATAACTTTTTGACAAAAAAGGGATATCGACTGCATAAGCGTTTGGGTTTATCGGCGATATACGTTCTCACTGGCTCTCAACATTTGAAGTTTTAATGGCGGTGGCGGTGGGATTTGAACCCACGGTTGAGTTTCCCCAACACGCGCTTTCGAGGCGCGCTCCTTAGGCCGCTCGGACACGCCACCGCGGGCGACTATACGCTAAATTGAACTCTCTTCTAAAAGCCACAACTGAAATATCCATCCCGCACTTCAATTAAGGTGCAAAGCGTCGTCTAGAGTTTTGCCGAGAAGAGTCCAATTATTGAGGTCTCGTTTATTTGTAGACCTGAATCCTCCAAAATCTTATACCAATGACTTTTTCCATTGAAAAGAACTAATTCTACTTCGAATTCCTTTGCAAGACTTATACAATCGGAGTTCAAGACTTGCCTTAATACGGAATCTAGGTCGCTCTGGATTTCTCTCCTTGCAATCAAACCCTCGCGTTCGAGATCTTCAACGGGTCCTTCAAATAATCTAAAAGTGGGAAATGTTGCCATTAATTCACGATATCGTTTTGCCTTTAGTAGTGGCGCATCTATTTTGTACACAAACGCAGATTGAACATCCATTGTTGTAAAGGTTGATGGGCAACCCATTGAAACATATGCTCGTTTTAAGAGCTCTGCATCCGAGTATCCATAGTAGAACATGTGCTCGTTGTATAAAATCTTGAAATCACTAAGAATCGGCAGAGTTGTGCTTACACGAGCATCGTCAATGATGGCATTCTCTATCTTCACAATATCCACATTTCTTATCTTCAACTCACTAATTCTTGGTGCAGTGTATGCGCTGAGGAAAAAAAGCACTTGTCCAATCACTGCAACAAATATCAAACTTATTCTTACTTTGGGAACGTACCCGAGCTCTATTTTAAGGCGGAAACTTCGAAGCTTGCCAGTATAAATCAAAAAATAATGGGAGAGCGCTAAACATAGGTTTAAATAAGAAAACTGTTCAAAATGGTATGAAAATTGTATGTCAGTCTTCGTAAGAACATTCGACTGAGAAGCAAGAACTACCCCGATGGATGCCATAAGTAACACACGCTCGGAATGACTAAGTGGAGTATGTTCGACTTTGAAATATTGTCGTACAAGAATCATGAATGCAGTCAGCAAGCTGACTGCTACAGTATTGAAAGCACCCGGCAATCGTGTTTCTATTAGTCCAAGTCGTTCCGAAGCATCCGCGAGCCCCGCATTGGATTCTCGACTGTATAAACCAACTACTGAGGAGACCACGGCAAAACTTGTTCCCAAAAGTGTTTTGAATCCGATTTTCCAAATCCCTTGAACCAAGGTACTAACTAAAAAAACTCCAAAAGTTGATCCTAGAACTAAGAACAAGAAAACTGAAGAGTAAATAGAAACAATAACCAAACAAATTAGCATAAAACTCAAATTTTGACGTTTCCTTATATCATTTAAATTTTCAAAGTACTTTTTACTTACATAAAGGAAAAGCAACCATAGCAAACCTGTCAATTGAGGACTTACAGGCCTAGCAAACTCATAATTCCTTACTAAATTGTTGTTTCCGAAAAAAAAGACTAGGGCTACTCCTACTATGAGCATTGATAGGATTGAGTTATTCTGTTTTTGAATACTTACCAATTGAAATGCAAGAGAAATCCACAAGACAAGAACCAGATATGAAGTAATCTGGTAATGGGCCAAGTGGTTGGTTATTATGTACTTAAATATCAAACGAAGAGTCATGATTGGTATATCTAATAATTCGCCTCTTCTTAATGCAAAGTTTTCTGAATCAATGTAGAAGTCTCCTAAACCAAACAGGTCTTGTTGTGCCGCAAAGATTCGCGCGCTGTAAAACGAATCTCCAGGGATATTCCCCGATCTTAAGTCAGTTTGATCAGATTTGCGGTTCATGAACGGAAACAAAATGAGTGCAACTAGACTTATGGAAAAGTAGCTATACGCTCTAATGGGCCTAAATTTTGAGAGAAAGAAGAGTTTTGATTTTTTGGTTTTAACGGCCGTCACGCGGAAAAGATACAAGGCGTGTCTGGAACTGTAAATTTTCATCGACAAACCAGACACTTAAACCATTAGACTTGAAGAGTTAACTCCTAAATTACTTATTGGTCCTAAAGTCAACCCACGGTTGAGTTTCCCCAACACGCGCTTTCGAGGCGCGCTCCTTAGGCCGCTCGGACACGCCACCGTGGGCGACTGTACGCGAGGTTCTAAGGAGTTCTAATTTCGCTCTTCTAGTTCCTGTGTTCGATAAAGAACTCTTTCAGGAGCGAAGCACACTCCTCTTTCAAGATATCGCTAATCACTTCGACCTTATGAAGTGCACGTGGATCGCGAATCAGATCCCATGTTGATCCGACAGCTCCGGCTTTCTCATCCCATGCGCCAAAAACAAGCCTTGGGATACGAGCTTGCATGATTGCGCCGGCGCACATCGCGCAAGGTTCAAGCGTTACAACCAAGGTGCAACCATTAAGTCGCCAGCTTCCTAGCGCTCGCGCAGCAGCACGGATGGCAACTATTTCGGCATGTCCAAGCGGGTCACGTAAAAGCTCACGCGTGTTATTTCCTAGGGCAATAATCTCGTTCTTTGAATTCAGCATGACGGCACCGACTGGGACATCACCGCTTGCAGTCGCGCCAAATCGGGCGCGCTCTAAAGCGGCGCGCATCGCACTTTCATAGTTCATCTATAAGTTCTCAACAATCTCCGTGAATTCGTTGCCAAAACCGATTTGGCGAGCAAGTGATTCTAGTTGTTCATCTGGAAATAGTTCGTCATCGTCACAGATCATTTGAAGATCTAGAGCATCAATTCCAAAATCAGTGAAGATATTTAGGTCGCCAGCTGGTTCATCGGCATCATCTTCTTCTGGAGATTCGATATCAAGTAGCTCTAAAACCTCAGCAGCGATCTCATACTCAAGTGCCATAAGCACATCACTTAAAACCATCTGCATCCGCTCACCAACTTGGCGGATTGCAATAAAGAACGAGTCATCAATCGCCATCATCGCAAGTGCGCCACCATCTACTTGTTGAGCGCGAAGCGCATCTAGAACAATTCCGATATCTGTTAGCGCATCATCTGGTAACCGTGATACTTGCCAAGTTCCATCCTCGCGCCAGGCAAGAAGTGCAAAATCAAGAGTTTCGTTCGCCATCTCACACCTCCCCGCGCTGAAGAAATGAATGCCTCATGGTTCCACCGTTGAGGTGGGTAGTAAAGTGTCGCCATGAAAGTGCTTGTGGCGCAGCATCCGCTCATCACTCATAAATTGACGGTATTGCGAAATGAAGAGACAAACTCCCAGGTCTTCCGCCACCTAGTTGAAGAGTTGGTCACGCTCCTTTCTTATGAAGCCACCCGCGAAGTGAAGATCTCTCCGGTGGATATCACCACTCCCGTCGCCCCGATGAAGGGTGCGATGCTCTCGACTCCTCGCCCAGTTGTTGTGCCAATTCTCCGCGCTGGTCTTGGAATGCTCGAGGGGATGATGCGCGTACTTCCAAGCGCCGATGTTGGATTCCTAGGCATGGTTAGAGATGAGAAGACTCTTCAAGCATCCACTTATGCAAATCGTCTTCCCGAAGATTTAAGTGGCCGCCAGTGCTATGTACTTGATCCAATGCTTGCAACTGGTGGAACTCTCGTAGCGGCGATGAATTATCTGATTGAGCGCGGCGCAGAAGATATAACTGCGATCTGTTTATTAGCAGCACCAGAAGGAATAAAGACAGTTGAGCGAGCATTCTCCAATTCATCAATCACAATCGTTACTGGCGCACTCGATGAGAAATTAAATGAACATGGTTACATAGTTCCCGGATTAGGTGACGCAGGAGATCGACTTTACGGAGTCGTCTGATGGCAAATACTTCTCCTGGTTACGGAATCACAATCCGCGTTGAAGGAAAACCTGAGTTCCAACCAGTCGCTGAGATAACCACGATCATTACCCGCGAGGGCGCAATGATTACCGCTCTCGATGTTGCCGAATCCCAGCTTGATAACGTGGTTATCGATGTTACTTGTGATGCCGTTGACTCAAACCATGCTGAGAAGATAACTGCAGCGCTTGCAGCCTCGCCGATTTTAAGCGTTCGAAAAGTCTCTGATCGAACTTTCTTGCTTCACTTGGGTGGAAAGCTAGAGGTCCAATCAAAAGTCCCACTAAAAACACGTGATGACTTATCTCGCGCCTATACCCCAGGCGTTGCACGTATCTGCCAGGCAATCGCGAAAGATCCAGCTGATGCCCGCCGTTTAACGATAAAGCGAAATACGGTTGCCGTCGTTACTGATGGATCTGCAGTTCTGGGCCTTGGAAATCTCGGTCCATCCGCCGCTCTTCCGGTTATGGAGGGAAAGGCCGCGCTCTTCAAACGCTTTGCGGATGTTGATGCGTGGCCCGTCTGCCTCGATACTCAAGATGTTGATGAAATTGTCCGCACTGTCCAACTAATCGCACCGGTTTACGGTGGAATCAATCTCGAAGATATCTCAGCGCCGCGTTGTTTCGAGATTGAAGCGCGCCTCCTCGAACTCCTAGATATTCCGGTCTTTCATGATGATCAACATGGAACTGCAGTCGTTGTACTTGCCGCTTTAAGTAATGCCCTTAAGTTGGTTAAGAAAGATCTAAAGGATTGCAAGATCGTGCTAAATGGCGCTGGAGCGGCCGGAACTGCAATCGCTCGCCTACTTGTGCTCGCCGGCGCTACGAAGATCATCGGCTTTGATCATGTCGGTGTTATCAACAAAAAACGCGAAGCGGAAAATGAGATGCGCCGCTGGTTCATTGAGAATTGCAATCGCGACCAATTTGAAGGTTCATTGTCTGATGCCACGAAGGGCGCCGATGTATTCATTGGCGTAAGCGCACCTAATGTCTTAACTGAGGCTGATGTCGCCTCAATGGCTAACGGTTCGATTCTCTTTGCGCTGGCGAATCCAGATCCAGAAATCGATCCGGTCATTGCTCGTAAACATGCAGCTGTCGTTGCGACTGGAAGAAGTGATCAACCAAACCAGATCAACAATGTCCTCGCTTTCCCAGGAATCTTCCGCGGCCTTCTTGATGCGGGCGCAAAGAAGATAACTGATGAGTTACTGGTTGCCTGTGCGAGTGCTATTGCTTCATGCGTGAGCGATGCTCAATTGAATGCCTCTTTCATAGTCCCAAGCGTCTTTGATACCAACGTAGTTAAGGCGGTCGCTGCTGCGGTCAAAGCGAGCCGCTAAATGAGCATTGCTGATTGGATCGAACAGACTCTTAACGCTTCTGGGCCTTTTTTTATATATGTATTGATGGGCGCAATCGTCTTCGTGGAGACAGGAATCCTTGTTGCTTTCTGGCTTCCCGGTGATTCAGTTCTATTTGCGGCCGGCTTACTAGCTGGGTCGCGCAATGACGTAAATATTCTCTTCTTGGTTTTCATAATTTTCTTGGCTGCATTTATCGGAGATCAGGTCGGCTATGTGCTTGGTCGAAAGTACGGTCGAAGTTATCTGGAACGGAGAGACTCCGAGAAGATTCGAAAAATGGTAGTGCGCGCTGAAGGCTTTTATGAGAAGTATGGCTGGAGCGCTGTGATCTTGGCTCGCTTCTATCCTTGGATAAGAACTTTCATGCCACCAATCGCCGGTATTGGAAGGATGAATTACTACAAATTCTTAGCGGCGAATGCCCTCGGTGCTCTTCTTTGGGGAGTTGGAATTACCCTTCTTGGTTACTACGCAGCCTCAATTCCCGCGCTGAAGGGTTCAGCGAGAGGAATCGCAATCTTCTTTGTGCTCTTAACGATTGCCCTCGGCGTTCGAAACTACATCCGCGCCCGGCGCGCTTGAGTCGCTCCGCCAACAACTACCCCAACATAGGTAAGAGCAATTCCAGTCACCAAGTACCAGCTAACTGAAATTCCTTCGCTCGGTAGGTAGAGGTCGAGTATTAACGAACCAATTAACTGGCCTCCGACGCTATATAGCGTGAAGGTTAGAACCCCGAGATGTTGGACAATTAGAGCGGTAAAGGCGATATAAATGACGCCGATGATTCCTCCGGTGTAGATCCACCATGGCCCACTAGGGAGCGGTTGTAATTCATTTCTTCCTAAAATCGTAAGTGCAACTATGAAGATGACTAGGAATGATGTTCCGGTTATGAAGTTAAGAAGTGAAGTGGTGTAGCTATCCCCTGAGTGTTCATTTATCTGGCCGTTTAACGCGCGTTGCACCCCTACTAGCGCTCCGGCAACGGTGGCCAAAATGACATAAAGTGGCGAGAAATCAACGCCCTCTAGCTTGTCCCATACCGCCACAAGCACAGCAATTACTGTGATTCCAGCGGCCGTGACCCTTCGCGGTGAGATCAACTTTGGACCGCCACCAGTTAATCCAATTCGATCAACGATGAGTGATACTGCAGTCTGTCCAGCGATAGAAGCAACCGAGTAGAGCGCAACGCCTATAAAAAAGACGATACTGGTTTGAATTGCAACAAAGCATCCTCCCAAGGCTCCTGCCAATAAACGCCATTTGGGAATCTCGCCCTTTGCAACAGCAACTTTCAATTTACGAATTCCTTCATGGACCCGTTTAGAGAAAAGTGCATAAATAGCAATAAAGAAGAGGCCCGATGAGAAAGAGACGAGCGCAGCTTGTGGCGCATTATCGAGGCGATGTGAGAGTTCACCGTTTACGCGCGCCTGCATTGCAATCATGAATCCCGAAATAGCCGCTAAGGCATCGAGACGTAAATTTCTACCTTGTGATTTGTTCACTTAGCTCCAACCATTCACTCTCTAACTTCTCGCGTCGCGACACTACCTCTTGTAACTTCTTTCCAATTTCAACTAGAGCTTCATAATCAAGGGCTGAGTCGGCTTCCGCTTTCCTTAGTTCCACTTCTTCAGCGACTAACTTCTCAAGTTGCTTTTCAAGTCTTGCAATCTCTTTCTTTACTAATCGCTCTTGGGCTGCTCCGGAGATGGATTTCTTCTCCACAACTACTTGCTTGGCGAAGAAATCATCCCGTCGCTCCAAATACTCATCGATTCCGCGTGGCAGATCCCGAAGCTCCTCATCCCCTAATAACCCAAAGAATCGATCACAGGTCCGTTCTAGAAAATAGCGATCATGAGAGATAACTATCAATACTCCGGCGAAAGAATCCAACAAGTCCTCAAGTGCAGCGAGGGTTTCAACATCAAAGTCATTTGTTGGCTCATCTAGAAGTAAGACATTGGGGCTAGTCATTAACAATCTAGTGAGCTGGAGTCTCCGCTTCTCACCACCGGAGAGATCGCGAATCATCCTTTGTTGACCACCGAAATCAAAGCCCAGCCGCTCGCAAAGCTGAGAGGCGGTCAGCTCTCGTCCGCCACCGAGTTCGACGTGAAGCGCAACGCGCTCCACTGCTTCTAATACCCGCCAGGAAGGATCAAGTTCCTCAAGATGCTGCGAGAGGAAAGCCCGCTTAACAGTTACACCGACTTGCATCTTTCCCGCAGCGAAACGGTATTCACTGGCAAGGGCGCGCATCAAAGTTGTCTTTCCCGAACCGTTAAATCCAATGATTCCAATTCGATCTCCCGGTGCAATATTCCAATTAAGTGAGTCAATAAGGGTGTTCTCACCAATAGTCAACTTTGCATGATGAATCTCAAGAACCATATTGCCGAGCCGATTAGCAGCAAAGTTCAAGAGTTCGCTCGTATCACGGGGCGGTGGCTCGGTTGCAATCAGTTGGTTAGCAGCATCAACTCGAAACTTTGGTTTTGAAGTACGAGCCGGTGCACCGCGCCTTAACCAAGCTAACTCTTTTCTAATTAAATTATTTCTACGTGCATCTTCAGCGGCCTGTTGGCGAGCTCGCTCAGCTTTTGAGAGCACATAAGCTGAGTAACCACCTTCATATGTAAGTACTTCACCGCCCACTACTTCCCAGATTTCATCAGCAATCTCATCTAAAAACCAACGATCATGTGTTACAACGAGGACCGCTAATTCGCGGCGCTTTCGTAGGTGCTTCGCTAACCAAGCAACGCCCTCAATATCTAAATGATTTGTGGGCTCATCAAGGAGTATGAGATCAAGAGGCTCAATTAATAACTTTGCTAGTCCCACTCTCCGCTTTTCACCGCCCGATAGAGAGTTGTATGCGCGATCCAAGATCTCACTTGAGAAACCTCCAAAGAGGCCAGCGAATATTTCACGGACTCCAGCATCACTAGCCCACTCATGCGTTTTCTTGCTTCCAACTACAAAGTCTCGTACTGATCCTGGGCTTGAGGAATCGGCTTGTTGCAGGATCCCAATCCGAGCCCAATTGGCCCTCGTAATCCGCCCAGAATCAGGGGAATCAACTCCGGCAAGAATTTTCAAAAGTGTGGATTTTCCACCGCCATTTCGCCCAACAATCCCAATACGTTGTCCCTCGGCTACTCCAAGGGAGACCTCTTTTACAAGCACTTCATCGAAGGACTTCGAGAACTTCTCAACGCTGATTAAGTTGCGGGGCACTGAGATAGATTAGAGAACATCTTTGATGAATTATGATTCCTCAATGGGTCTTCTTGAGGAATTAAGAGAAATCTTGGGGGCGCAGGCCAGCCTGATAGTCGACCCAGAAATTGTTTCCTCTTACTCTCGTGACCAATCTCAATTAGCTACTCATGGCAATCCTAAACTCGTCCTCCTCGCTAAGAGTGAACTTGAAGTCAGTAAGACTCTAAAATTCGCAAATAGCCAGAAGATTCCAGTAGTTGCACGAGGCGCAGGAAGTGGATTGTCAGGTGGTGCAAATGCTGTTTCGGGCGGGATTGTCATCTCGCTTGAAAAGATGAACCAAGTATTGGAGATTGATGAAGTCAATCAACTTGCTCGAGTTGAACCAGGCGTCATTAATCTAGATCTCGATAAAGAAGTCTCTAAGTTAAATCTTGCCTATTTGCCAGATCCTGCAAGTCGAGAGTGGTCGACAATCGGTGGAAATGTCGCTACCAATGCCGGAGGAATGTGTTGCGTGAAATATGGAGTTACGGCGAATCACGTTAGAGCTATCAGATTAGTTATGGCAGACGGTGAAGTTATCACGGTAGGAAATCCATTAAAGAAGTCAGTAACAAACTTGGACTTGCTGCATCTAATCGTGGGCTCAGAAGGAACACTTGGAATTGTTACCGAGATTGTTGTCTCACTCGCTCCGCGCCCCAAACCAGCTACGACTCTAATTGCAACATTTGCCGGAATTGATAGCGCTATGAAAACTATCCCTGAATTAGTCGCCCTTGGTCCATCTATGTTGGAAGTAGTAGATGAAACAACGCTACGCGCAGTAGAGGAGTGGAAACCGCTGGGCTTTGAGGGCGTTGGAACAGTATTGATTATGCAGAGCGATGACTCCGCTGAGATATGCGCAAGTGGCGCTGCAATCGCTGCGAAGCACGGGGCAATCGATGTGACTTATTCTGATGATCCAAGGGATAGTTCTGATCTCATTCAAGTTCGAAAGCTCGCTTACCCAGCGCTGGAACGCAAGGGCGTTGCTTTGTTGGATGATGTCTGCGTACCAATCTCGAAGATATCTAACCTAATCTCAAAGGTTAAAGAGATTTCTGAGCAAAGTAATTTATTGATCGGAATCTTTGGCCATGCTGGTGATGGGAATATGCATCCAACCATCGTCTATGACCATGGCGATAAGGGCGCCGAGCAGCGGGCGCAACGCGCTTTTAACTCAATAATCAAAGTTGCCCAGGAACTTGGTGGGACGGCTTCCGGAGAGCATGGGATTGGGTCAATCAAAGTTGAGGCAGCGCGTAGCGAAAGCGGCGAAAGAATTATCGAACTTCAAAGAGCAATTAAGCAGATTTTTGATCCGAATGGAATTCTTAATCCCGGGAAGAAAATTCCTTAAATTCCTCACTCCAAATTTCTGCCATGGGTTGATACTCACCTAACGTGTGGAGTCTATTTCCAAGATAAATAAGTGCGGTCTCCCTTTGCGGATCAATCGCAAATCCAGTTCCGGTAAAACCGAAATGTCCTATGGCAAACTCCGAATTTAATTTCTTGAAACGCTTGAAGCCGATTCCTTGATCCTCGGTTGATCTTGGTTTTGAGAATGCATTGAGCGTTTCGCGCTTGATGAATCCATTCATTAGGCCTTGAGCATAAAGCGATAGATCATTAAGTGAGGAAAAGAGTCCAGCATGTCCAGCCGCCCCGTTAAAGATGTGGAAGGAGTTGCCATCGTTGATTTCGCCAGAGAGAACTTCGGTGCGCCAACTTTTGAAATTCTCTACATCTTCGGGCACTTTGTAAGGAACTTTAGTGCGAACCATTTTTGCTTCGATTGAATCGCCCATTGATGTAGCCACTACATTCTCGGGGTTCAGTGGAGAGCTAAAGGTCGAGTTGGCTAACTTAAGTGGCCTTGTAATCTCCTCCTGAAATACCCTTGAAATAGGAGCTTGATAAATCTTTTCTACGACTTTTCCAAGCACCATGAAATTCAAGTCGCTGTAATGAAACTCGCTCTTCTTCGGGTATTTAAGCGGGAGCGATGCGATCTTGGTAAATGTCTCTTCAGTCGTATTGCAGGTTATATAGAAGGGGCGCCACTCTTCTAACCCCGATTCGTGACGGAGTAAGTCCTCTAGGGTTAAATCTTCCTTATCAGACTCTCGCCATTCCGAAAATAGATTAGAAACTTTCAAATCTAAATTAATTAGGCCGCGATCAATGGCCAACATCAGAAGCGTCGTAGTTGCCATAATCTTGATGCTAGATCAAATGCGCTTTCAGCGCTTACTTTGTTAACTCTTTCAACGCCGAAGGTGGATGTAGTGCCTTCTATGCGTTGTTCTACCCCACCTTCCCAAATGAAAGCAATCGCTTTCCCTGAACTCATACCCGCACGGTACTTCCTTGATAGACAATAGAACTACCTTTAAACCACCAGGCTGCATCTAGATCATGGATGATTTCTGGGTTAACTTCATGCGCCAAATGAGTTGCCGCCCTAACACCTTGATTGCCTTCCATCATTAGGCCAATTGAAACGGTTAACCCCGATTCTTTAGCAAGTTCGGCGAGCCGGCGAGCCGGGAAAACTCCACCAGCCTTAAGGATCTTTACATTTAAGAACTTAAAGGCGTTACTAGATATAACTTTGATTAGATCTACTTCGGAAAAGCATGATTCATCAGCCATCAAGGGAATGCTTGTGGCGAGCGAGAGTTCTCTATGTTCCGCTAACTGATCTCTTTTTAGGGGTTGCTCCAGATACTCGATGGAAAGATTTTCGGCCTCTAAAGTATTCACTGCTGCTTTTGCATATTCCAGGCTCCATGATTGATTGGGGTCAATTCTTAATTTGGAGAAGGGGCCAACTAAATCATGGATGAGCAATAACCGTCTAATTAGTGCATCAACAGGCTCGGCCTCAACTTTAATCTTAAATGCCTTAAATCCAGCTTTAATCCGCTCTTCTGTAATTCTCGGAATCTCACTTAAGGGCGCGATTGGGATAGTTACATCGGTACTTATAGCGCAGTTTGATTCCTCATTCTCAAGGTCCCAACAGGCCATATCTAGCGCCGCTCTTGAGCTTGGCAGAAAATCAAGTTCATCTAAAACTTCTTGGTCAATTTCTTTAAGATTCTTGACATTATCTGAAATTAATTCGCTCCAGATCTCCTCGATACTATCTCCAGCAATAGCAGGAGTTGCAACACACTCTCCAACTCCGACTCTGCCGGATTCAAGTTCAATTCGAACCTGAATGACCGGATAGTTATCAACTCTTCGTAGAGAAGTTATAAGTGGCTCTCGAAGGGATACTACGTATTGGCTGGCCGTGATACTTTTTATCTCGTGAAGTTTCAAAGTGCTTCCCTAGTTAACCTAGATGAAATCGCTTCTCTATTCCATGCCTGCTGGCATATTTCATATCGAGATTTGTTAAGTGAGAATGTGATAGAAGCGATGAGCATAGAGAATGCTCGAGAGATTTGGCTACCCGGGTTGGTGGAACCGAAAGATCGCCAGACCATACTTGGCTTTGAGGATAACAATTTGGTTTCGGTCTTTCGAATTGGGAATGACCCCCTAAGTGAAACCCGAGGACACTTATTCTCCCTATATGTCGCTCCAGAAGCTGCCGGGCGCGGATATGGTCGAGCGAGCTTAGAAGAGGCTATTGCGCGCTTGGTTGCGAAAAATGAACGCGAAGTATCACTATGGGTTTTTGACAAAAACTCTCTTGCCAAATCGCTATATTCAAGCGCTGGATTCACCCCAACGGGAGCAAGCCGTGTAGATGATCGCTGGCAAGAATTAGAGATTGAGATGCTCAAGGCCCTTAAGTAATTCTTACTCGGTAATTTCCTTGGGGCTTTGGAGTTGGTAACTGCAACGGTTTGGCCCCAGGCGTTAATGATCCGAGAACCATTGAGGCTCTTGCGCCGGTACATGATGCAATCGCGCCAGGAAGTCCATTCCAAGTCAAGTAGCCAATTAGCGCGAAGGTAGCCGCCTCTTTCTGGCGTGGATCTAGACCTAAGACTGACATTGGTTCTACAAGACAATTTGGAACCCGCTGCTTTAAGCGCTCCATCATTAATGGGTTTGCTGATCCACCACCGTGAACATAGAGATTCTTCAGTTTAAAACGATCAACCTCGATTGCAACAGTCTCAACGGTAAGCTCCAAAAGTGTTCTTAGAACGTCTTCAATAATCCAAGTAGAGACCTCTCCAAAATACTTCTTGATATATGGAAGATGGAATAACTCTTTGCCGGTTGACTTGGGTGGTTTAGCCGCGTAATGAGGTTCTTTGAGAAGCTCTTTTAGGATTTCCTCAATTACCTGGCCGCTTCGCGCCAAGTTAGCATCTTTATCGAACTTAAGTTCGCCCTTTGAGTGCTCTTGAATGGCTGCATCCATCAAACCATTAGCAGGTCCAATGTCATACGCGATTGGTTCCAAACCGCGACCCGTTACGGTTATGTTTGAAATTCCACCAAGATTGAGCGCTCCAACCGGTTCGGGATTATCGCCAAACATCATCTGATCCAACAGACTCACAAGGGGTGCACCATGTCCACCGGCTGCTACATCTCTCGAGCGAATATTTGATAAGACCGGCACTCCGGTACGTTCTGCAATCCAAGTCGGCTCTCCTAATTGGAGCGTTCCAAAAGCGTGATTATCTTCAACCCAGTGAAACAGCGTCTGGCCATGTGATGAAATTAAGTCAACTTGATCTGACTTGATTATTGACTTGGCTGCATCAGCAAAGGCTTGTCCGATAAATGTATCAAGGCGACATACGCGCTCCATATCGATGCTGCGCGGCGGCATTGAACTAGCGATTTCGGCATGGAGCTTCTCTTCATACGGAAAACTCTTAAAATCCAAGACCTTTAGCTCAATCACTCGATCCTTCTCGCTAAAGTCACAGAGTGCAACATCAATTCCGTCGTAAGAAGTTCCTGAAATCATTCCTACTATCTTCACTTCAACACCTCCGGACAGGCCACTAAATGGCTGGCTTTTGCTACTTTTAACGCGGGCACTTCTATCCTGCAATTTGGCTTGGCAATCGGGCAGCGCAGATGAAAGGCGCAACCGTTTGGCAGATTTGCTGGATCAGGTACTTCGCCTTCAAGGACATTCTCAAAATCAATTCCTTGAATCTTAGTGTGATCTGGAATCGAATCTATCAGAGCCCGGGTATAAGGATGACGGGGTGAATTCAATACTTCGCTCCAGCTGCCAAGTTCTACGATCCGGCCAAGATACATAACAGCAATCTCATCACTAATGTGTCGCACCATAGATAAGTCATGGCTAATAAAGATGTAGGTGAGACTGAATCTCTCCTTTAGATCAACTAACAAATTCATAACATCAGCACGGACTGAGACATCTAAAGCTGAAACTGGTTCATCTAAAACTAATAAATCCGGTTCAGCGGCCAAGGCCCGTGCTATAGCAACTCTTTGCCGTTGCCCACCAGAAAGTTGGTGCGGAAAACGATTCTTCATATCCATAGGAATTCCAACGACTGAGAGCAATTCCGTTACCCGACTATCGACTTGATCGACTGCTCGAAGTTGATGGGTCTTGATTACTTCCGCGACGCAACTACCAATTGTTTGTCGAGGGTTTAGGGAAGAGTAGGGATCTTGAAATACGAGTTGAATTTTGGAGTGATGGCTCTTTAAAGAGTTACGCACACTCTTACCAAGAACTTCCTCATTCCAAGTCAGAGTTCCTTCGGTCGGGGGCTCAAGTCCAACAATCAATCTGGCCAAGGTAGATTTGCCACAACCGCTTTCACCAACAATTCCGAGTGTCTCGCCTCGCTTTACCTCAAGGGAGACTCCATTTAATGCGCTAATCGTGCTCTTCTTTGCGCGCACTTTGTAGCGCTTAATGACTCCATCGACTTTTAAACTCATCGCGAACTCCCTTCTGGGAAGAAGCACGCAACCGCACTTGCGGACCGGTCTGATAACTCAGGCCGTTTGGAGCGACAATTTTCTTCTGACTTCCAACAACGAGGTGAGAATGCGCAACTATCGCCTACCTGCCACGGTTTCGGCGGCACGCCAGGAATTGAGGCCAACTTATCTTTAGAGCTATCAGCGGCCGGGAGTGAGGCAAGCAAGCCAACGGTGTAAGGGTGCTTTGGTGAATTGAATATTTCTTTCACCGTACCAACTTCGACGATTCGACCGGCATACATGACGATGACTCGATCTACTAGGTTTGCTACAACCCCTAAGTCATGAGTAATCCAGAGCATTGACATATTTCGGCGCCGACGCTCTTTCGCTACCAAAGCGAGAATTTGCCGTTGAATAGTTACATCTAGAGCGGTTGTGGGTTCGTCGGCAATCAGTAATTTTGGAGAAAGCAAGAGCGACATGGCAATCATCACTCTCTGTCTCATGCCCCCAGAGAACTCATGCGGATAACTCTCAAAGGCTCGCTTTGGATCCGGAATTCCTACAGCAGCTAAGCCTTCTAGAACATGTTCTCTTGGTTTTGCAATGCTATTTTCATGGGAATTCAATACCTCTAGTAATTGATCGCCAAGCTTCATGACTGGATTAAGCGCCGTCATAGGATCTTGATAAATCATTGCTATCTCATTGCCGCGAATCTTTCGGAGCGTCTCATCGCTCGCTTGAATAAGGTTATCTCCCTGAAACTTAACTTCTCCAGAACCGATTTTCAGGCCTCGGGCAAGCAGGCCGAGGATGGATAAAGCGGATAGAGTCTTGCCCGAACCGCTTTCACCAACAACTCCAACAGCTTCACCAGGTTCAATTGCGAAACTCACGTCATTTACAAGGACGCGTTCATCTTCGGCGATTACTACCGATAAATTAGAAATTTCAAGTAATTTATTCATCCGCTACTCCGGCGTGCAGGATCAAGGGCGTCGCGGAGGCCATCGCCAACGAGATTTAGACCAACAACTACAACGGTGATGAATATAGACGGGAAAGCGAGCGCCCACCACGCAAAAGCAGCCAACGGCTGAGCCTCGGAGACCATAAGTCCCAGTGATGCATCAGGAGGTTGAGTTCCAAGGCCTAAGAAGGAGAGGCCCGACTCAGTCAAAATCGCCCACGAAAGTGAGAGTGCAATCTGTACCACGATTGGCGCAAAGACGTTTGGCATTAAATGGCGGATCAATATCCGAGGAGTAGAAAATCCAAGTACTCGAACGGATTTCACGTAGTCCATCTCTTTTACAGTTAGAACAGGTCCTCGTGCAACTCGGATAAAAATCGGGGTATAGACGATTGCAATAGCAATTGATGTGTCAATCCAGGAATTCCCTAGGCTATTTACGATCGCAAGTGCAAGTAATATTGCAGGAAACGCAAAGATTACATCGCTACTTCTTACGACGATGTTATCAATCCAGCCGCCGAAGAGTCCCCCAATAACTCCCAGAAATACTCCAACAAGTGCTGCGATACTTACAGAGAGAATCGCAACAGATAAAGAGCGACGCATTCCATCGATTGATCTTGAGAATATATCTCTACCAAATTGATCTGTTCCAAACCAGTAGGTGCTATTGGGACCTTGTAGCGCACTTATTGGATTCTGCTCAAGAGGGTCAATCGGAGCAAGACTGAAAGCTGAAACTATTGAGAGCGTTATCATTACCGAGACTAGGAATAGCCCAACGATTCCACTCGTACTCTTGAAGTAATAATTTATCCACGTCTTTTCCCGAACCGTCTTCATTTTATTCTTGGATCCACCTTTCGGTAAACCCAATCTGTCACGATATTGATTGTGACAAAGAGGATTGCAAAGACCATGATGCTGCTTTGGACTGTTGCATATTCGCGCTTATTGATGGCATCCAAAATCTGTCTACCCATACCTGGTAGCGCAAAAATTTTCTCCACGATGACTGCGCCACCCAATAAGTAACCAAATTGGATTCCAGTCATAGTGACTATTGGAATTAAAGAGTTTCTCAAAACATGGCGGAGACGGACAATTCTGGGTTTGACGCCTTTCCCATAAGCAGTTCTTACAAAGTCCTTATCTACAGTTTCAAGGAGAGCTGATCGGGTCGTACGCATTACTGGCGCTGCCACGGCAATACCTAGAACTAGGCTCGGAAAGAGCATTTGTTGCAGGTTCATCGAGAGATCCTCAACGGGCGTCATGTATTCATAGCCATTTGGGAAGTACTGGAATCGGTTAGCCATGACGGTGACGATTGTTGTGCTTAGTACAAAGCCCGGAATAGCTAGGGCAAGCAATCCAAAGAACTGTCCGGCAAAATCTCGGGCGCTTCCCGGTTTTCGCGCGCTAAACATTCCTACTGCTACCCCCATCATGACGCCAAGAATCGTTCCGAAGAGAGCGAGTTGGGTGGTGACAAGAAGCGCTGGCTTAGTTAACTCCCAAACCGGAGCGCCGGTTGAATAAGAAAAACCAAGATCACCTGATAAAAAGCTAGTAATCCAAGAGAGATACTGACCAATTAGTGGCTTATCAATTCCATAATATTCCCGTAACGACTGAATTTGCTCAGGGGTAAGAACGCCGGTCTCTATTCCCAGCGAGCTTGTGATTGTATCGCCGGGGATTACTCGAAGGACTATAAAAACGAAGATTGAGATACCAAATAGCGTCGTTAGCACCGTCGCAATTCGGTTGAAGAATCTCATCTAGAAATTTCCTAACAAATTAGTGTGGCGTGTGGGGTTTCCCCCACACGCCATGGTTACTTACTTATTAACCGAGCGTTGCAGAACGGAGCTGAAGTAGAGAGCCGTTTGCAAGTGCAGAGAATCCACGTAGCTTCTTGGTTGCTACTCGGTACTCATATGGGGTTGCAAGCCAGACCCAGATCGCATTGTCCTCTAGCTCTTTAGAGATAGCGGTATATGCGCTCTTTCGCTCTGCAACCTTTCCGCTCGCTTTACCTTTAACGAAGTTTGCATCAAGAGTTGTTGAAGAATATGAAGCAACCTTGTTTAGGTTTCCAGTTGAGGTGAAATAACGTGTGTACATCGTGTCTGGATCGACACGGCCACCGTTATTTGCAAGCGTTGCCACGAAGTCAGCAGCAAGCCAACGAGGTACATAAGTCGCTTGTTCGACGATATCTAGATCCATAGTGATATTCGCCTTTGCAAGCTGCGCCTTCAAGTTCTGTGCCATAGCGACTGAGGTTGCCCAACCAGTGCTTGTTACAAGGGTCTTAAAGGAGACGCCGCTCGACTTACCAGCAGCAGCTAGATATTCCTTTGCCTTAGCTAGATCCTGCTTTGGGCAAGGACGTGCGTTGGCATCAGATCTAAATGCCGGGCTTGTGATTGGGCCAGTAACTTGTCCCTCACCGAGCAGAGCGGTGTTAACCAACTCTTGGCGATCAATTGCGCATTGGATTGCTAGGCGAACGTTCTTATCATTGAAAGGTGCAACCTTTGTATTGAATTGAAGTGCGTAATATGCAAGCGCAGGAGTCTTGAAGGTCTTTAGATTGCTCCTAACCTGGCGAGCAATAAGTGGGTCGGTAATAATTCCCATTCCTATTGTGCCGGCATTAAGCGCAGAAAGTATTGATGCCTCGTTTGGAATAACCCGAATCGTTACATCTTTGATCTTCGGCTCACCCATGAAGTAATCAGGGTTTGCTTGGAGCTTTACAGATTGAGTTGGCTCCCACGAGATGAACTTGTATGGGCCAGTTCCATTTGGCTTGTTGCTTCCGCCAATACGTCCGGCAGCGATATCTTCCTTAGAAAGCATCGCCATATTAACGCCTTCAAGGGCTGCAAGAATTGGCGCATTTGGAATCGACATCTTCAAGATGAGCTGTCGACCCTTTGCGGTGATGGAGGTAATAGTCGCGATATTTGCGCGAGCTGCAGCTCCGGTCTTGGTATCCAAGATTCTCTCAAGAGAGGCCTTTGCATCTTCTGCATCAAAGGAAGTTCCATCATGGAACTTAACTCCCTCACGAAGGTTTAACGTGAGTTGAGTTCCGTCTTTGCTGAAGATCCAGGAGCTGGCAAGACCGCCCTTAATTGCGTTCTTCGCGCCAATCTCGATCAAGCCTCCATAAACAAGTCCAAGTCCGCGGACCGTGGCAAAGTTTGTAGAGGTATGTGGATCAGTCTTATCAATATCAAGAACGCTACCGATAACAAGACTTGTATCAGCAGCCTTTGCTGGTTGAGCAATTAGTACTCCACCTAGGAGCGCTGTGATTGCCAAACCAACTCTTAATTTTCTTAGTTTCACTTACTTTCCTTTCCAACGAGGGATGAGTTCATCTTTCTCTCTCTTTAGGTCTTCGTCAAGCATTTCCGGAGTTCATGCCTAACCAACGCTCCGGAATATCATCCTCTATTCTTTCAATTGCATTTCCAAGTTGATAGCTCAAACTCTCAAACAAGATTGAATCTCCTTGAAACACCCCTCCCATAGCCGCAAAGCGTGATGTCGGAATTTTTTTAAGCAATCGCTTTGTCAAGTCTGCAAGATGAGTTCCGGCTCCAACCAATATTGAGTGCGCTTCATCTGAGCCAGCTCGAGCAGCTTCCGTGACTACTGGTGCAAGCGCCGCTACTGCTTGACGGCCACCTTTATAAACATATTCACGCAAGCCATACCAATCAGCCGGCGAGACAATTCCAAGAATTCTATTACCGAGTATTGATTCTTTCGGATCTTTGCCAAGATCCCAGAGATCTGTTACATGTCGAAGAGCTTCCCGACCAATCCAAAATCCACCTCCTTCGTCGCCAATAATGAATCCATAGCCACCAGCTCGGACGAGTTCTCCGTTTCTATTCCTTGAAACTACAACAGAGCCAGTTCCGCCGTAAATTAATATTCCTTCACCGGGTTTAAAGATGGCAGCGTGTGCAAGTTCCATATCGTTACAAACCTCTACAGATTCAATTCCAAGCGCTCTGCGCGCTATCACACTGATTTTTTCAGCGATTTGTGTGCCACTCCCAAGTCCAGTAACACCAAAGATCGCACGTGTGACTTTTGGTGCTGACCTTGCAATCTCCTCAATGACACCTTGGGCGCGAAGCCACTCTTGGTCATTGAATATGTGGCCCGTTAGATTAGGGGCTTTACCCCGTTTAATTGATCCACCTAACTCCTGGGCCGCCCATTTAGTTGAACTCGCGCCACAATCAACAACTATTGTGCTCATCGAGAGTTCAAATCTCTAAGAAGTACTTCTGTTATATCGCGCGGGCTAGTTACCGCACGACCAACGACCACTGCATGTGCGCCAATCTCAAAAGCGCGCGTTACATCCCCTGAACCACGCACTCGCCCCTCTAATACTGTTGGCTTACCTAGATTAATTACATCTGCAAGTAACTCAAAATCTGGGCCTGCAGTTACTGGGCGCGCATCGGTATAACCAGCCATGGTTGTTGCAACATAATCCGCACCTAGATCAATGGCGGCACGTGCCGATGGCAGATTATCAATATCAGCAAGGACTTCTACCTGATTTTCACGCGCACATTTATATAGTTCCATCAAAGGTTCAGGGTGCGCACGAAGCGTGCTATCTATGCCAACAATTTGCGCTCCCGCAGCTGCTAGTTTGCAAATCTCTTCACAACTCTGGGTTATTCGCGCCTTGAAGCCAGGTCTCTCAATCTTACTTATTCCTAGAATCGTTGCTTTTACTGATTTTCTCACTTCTGCAATCACATCTGCACCAGCGAGTCGAAGCGCAGTTGCGCCACCAGCAACTACATCCAGTGCAATTCTATGAAGAATCTCAACGGACGCGAGATTAGATCTAGGAACTGTCTGGACCGAAATTATTACCGTCCGCGGTTCAACTGCGAGATTAGCCAAGGTTTAGCCCTTTGTTGCGCCAGCCGTAAGGCCCTTGATGAATTGACTACTCAAGATAACATAGAGAATCACAAGTGGAAGCGCAGCCAAGGTAAGTCCGGCAAAGAGCGCGCCCCAATTAGCCCCGTATTCACCGAAGAATACTGATATACCCTGCATAATCGTCATCTTTGAAGTATCACGGATGAATACGAGCGGCAAGAGAAAGTCGTTCCAAATCGGAATTGCAGAGTAAATTCCGACGATTCCCGTGACGGGAAATATTAACGGCAACATAACTCGGCTAAATACTTGAAGTTCACTCGCACCATCAATTCGCGCAGCGTTATCAAGATCGGCTGGGAGGGCGCGGATAAATCCAGTGAAGATAAAGACCGCAGCCGGAATGGCACCGGAGGCATAGACAAGGATTAACCCGATTCGGCTATCCAGCAACCCCATATTCTTCAATTGAATAAATAGTGGAACGAGCGCCAACTTTGCCGGAATTAGTAAGCCGGCCAAGAAGAATAGGTAAATGGCGGTATTGAATTTGAATTGATAGCGCGCCAACGCGTACCCTGCAAGCGTGCCACAGAGCAAGACGATAAAGGTTGCGGAGGCCGTGACTATAAAGGAGTTAAGTAGGTATTGCGTGAACTTTCCTTCAGTCAAAACTAGTCGATAGTTGGAAAGATCAATGCCATTGGCGAGCGCCAGTGGACTTGTGTAGATATCTGCACCATTTCTGAATGACGAGTTAATCATGAAGATAATCGGGAGAAACACCCCAAGCGCATTTACAACGAGTGCGCCTTGTAAAAATATATCGATTGGAGCAAACGGAGTTCTGCCAGCGGCGTGTTCTTTCGCCTTACTGAATTTAGCGCTCATTGTTGGATCTCTCGCTTACGTAGATAGTAGGATCCAAGAGCCGCACCAATTCCAACAAAGATGAAGAGAATTACACCAATCGCTGAACTTAATCCGACATCTACTGTTGCTGAATCCACAGTTCCGAAAGCTAGGCGGTAGAAAAGCAGCGCCATCGTTGTGGTGCTACCACCTGGTTGGCCTGTTACACCACCAATCACATAAGGAAGTTCAAACCATTCAAAAGCCCCTATAAAGGTTAGGATTGCAACGATCGTAAATGAAGGCGCTAGAAGCGGGAAGATTATCTTGCGGAAGATCTGCATCTCGGATGCTCCGTCAATGCGTGCCGCTTCAATGTACTCCTCGTTGATGCTATTCATACCCGCCAAGAAAACAATGGCGGGGAAACCAACCCAACGCCACAAGCCGATGAAAATTAGAGTAAAGAGGGCAAGGCCAGGTTGGCCGAGCCAAGGTTGATTCAGCCAAGGCAGATTAAATTGGAGCGCTAAGGAGCTGATTGGTCCAAAGAGTGGATCAAGGAATAGTTTCCACATAAAGGCAACAATTACAAGTGACAATATCACCGGCAAAAATACGATTGCTTGGAACAACTTCTTACCACGTCTTAGACGATATATAGCAAGCGCCAGAATCATTCCGACAGAAGTTTGAACCAAAAAGAGCGTTACGAAGACAATTACGTTATTCCTAAATGCGCCACCAAAATCGCCTCGGAATGGAAAGTTGGAGAGCCTTTCAAAGTTGGTAAAGCCAACAAAGTCCCCGCGTTTGAAGCTCTCCCAACCGTAGAGGCTATAGCTAAGTAGCGTGAAGGCGGGCACCAAGGTGAAGATGACCGTGAGAATCATCGCGGGAGTAATAAATGCGATGATCCATGGTCGTTGGTACCTAGTTACATTGCGAGTAGCCATATTATTTTGCTTCTCCATTTGGAACTAAGAGCATTGCTGCGGTTAGTTTCCTAGCCGCAGCAATGCTCTCAAGTCATCAGTTACTTTCTACTAGATCTTTCCGGCAAACGGACCAAACCAAGTACCGACGCCCTTATTTACTTCGTCTGCAACTTGTTTTGCAGTCTTAGTGCCATTGAGCATGTTCGGGATTCCAGTCTGGAGAAGAGCCGAACCAGTCGGATTCTTATAACGGAAACCAACTAGCATGATGTATGGGGTTCCCCACTTGTTGATTGAGCTAACTGCTTTCTGTAGTTGACGATCTCTGATTGGAACGCCAGGTACAGCAGTTATCTGAGCGACCGTCTGAACGAAAGGTGCACCGAAGCTCTTAGAAGCGAGATAGTTTAGGAACTTTAACGCTTCTGGGCGAGCCTTGGTCTTCGCATTGATTCCAAAGCCCCCATCTGCCCACGTTGAGACAAATTGTTTGCCACCTTTAGACATTGGCGGAGTTGCCATAAAGTCGAACTTCAACTTTGGGTTTTGATTACGGAAGTAACCTAGTTCAAAGATTCCGCCCATAAAGAAAGCTGCTTTGCCGCTAAAGAAGAGAGCGCGCGAGGCATCATAGCTAACTGCAGTCGCATTTGATGGCATATATGGGAATAGCTCTTGAACCGCTTCTAAGGACTTAATGAAGGCAGGATCCGTGAAGGTTTTCTTACCGGCGACTACATCGTTATAGAACTCAGTTCCACCGTAGAACATTGGCGCGATGGTTCCCCACATTTGCTCAATATGGGTTGAGCCACCGTTAGCAAGTCCTTGCAGACCGGCAGCCTTGATCTTCTTTAGTTGTTCGATGAACTCTGGGTAAGTGTTTGGTGGCAATTGAATTCCCGCTTTACGCATGTATTCGAGGTTGTAGAAGATGCCAAGACTCTGGTAAGCAAATGGCACACCAAATAGACGCTTATCGCTAAAGCCGCGCTGTGAATTTAATGCATCGACCGGGTACTTATTCAGACCCTTAACTTCGTTGGCTGCGAGCGGACTTAGATAGCCGGGAACCACTAATTGGTCCAGCGCACCGTAAGCGCGCACGTGGACGATGTCTGGGCCCTTACCGGCGGCCATAGCTGACATCAAGATTGTTTGGTAATCAGCAGATGGAAATGACTGGAAAGTAATTTTGATTCCAGGGTTAGCAGCAGAGAAGTCTTTTATGACACTCTCGTAGAAGGCTTTGTCTTCAACGCGCCAGCTATACATCGTTAATTCGACATTAGCAGCCTTCGACATTGGGGCCATTAATACGGAGCCCGATAGCGCTACTGCAGATACCGTCAACGAAGCGACCAGATGGCGCAGTCTATTGCGTGTTTTCATCTTTCTCTCCTATTGATTGATGACTTGGTTCTTACCCTTTCGGGTATTGGTCTCACACGAGACCAATTCTCGGTTCCACCCTTGCGGGCGTTGCTGCGCACCACGGCTTCACTCGCCGCTTCTGATGCGCCTTTGGCTTGGGCCCAGGAAAGTTGCGCCCATGAAATTGTCAGCAAATCTACGATAAATAATTGTGCGATACGGCTAACTGTTGCGCCTACGCGGATGCTCTTGCGCTCGGCTTGAGTACGCAACGAGACCGCCGCCAACTTAGCTAGCGGACTCTTTGCATCGTTAGTTATACAAATCAAATTCACGCCATTAGCCACAAACTCCTCGGCCACGCTCAATACTTCAGGAGTTGCTCCACTGTGACTTACAACTATTAAGGCATCACCTGGATCAAGAGTTGCGATCGCAGACAGTGCCTGGTGGTTATCTTCAAAATTTATGGTGGCCTTGCCGAGTCGCGCAAACTTCAATTGACAATCCTTAGCAACCAAGTTGCTCGCGCCAGCGCCATAAGTTGCGACGACGCGGGCGTGCTGCACCAATCTGACAGCAGTATTTAGACCGGCAAGATCGCATAGATCAGCGGTTTGGCGCAAGGTTAGGACCGATGAATTTATTAGTTTCTGTAGAACTTCAGATGAGCCATCTTTCTCATTGATTCCAAGTTCTAACTCTTGGCTCTCTTGCCCAAAACTTCCGGCCTGATATCCAATCGAAGCTACGGTCGAGAGTTTGAGGTGTGGATAGCCTTCAAATCCTAATTTTCGTGCGAATCGAACCGCTGTTGCTTGGGAGGTATTAGCAAGAGCTGCGAACTCCGAAATAGATGAGCGGATTACTTCTTCTGGTTGCGCAAGGAGTATGTCAGCGCAGCGCTTCTCTTGTTCACCTAAATTTGGGTATTCGTTGCGAGCGGCAACGAAGGGATCGATGCGTTTGATGTTCACTATCATCTCAGCGCGCTTGGCAGGCATCACTTACCTACCTTCTGCAACGTATTCAGGGTGCGGTCAAGATTGAATTGATTGCGCGCTAGTTGCTCGCGAGCAGTTTCGGCTGTGACCCCAGCTAGTAGCACGATCAGGGCGGTTCGCACTTCTTTATTCGCCGCAATTAATGCGGACTTTGCGTCGGCGCGCGAACAATTGGATAGATGAATCAAAATATTTTCGGCGCGCTCCCACAACTTCTCATTTGTTACTTTTACATCAATCATGAGGTTCTGGTAAATCTTGCCGAGGCGAATCATCGAGATAGTCGAGATCATATTGAGCACCATCTTTGTTGCCGTTCCCGCTTTCAATCGAGTAGAGCCGGCGACAACTTCTGGGCCAACGTCAACTTCAATCACATCGTGGGTATGTTCACCAAGTTGAGAGCGCTTGTTGCAAGTTAGCCCAGCGGTGTAAGCACCGAGGCGCTTGGCAGCATCAATCGCGCCAATCACAAAAGGAGTCCGACCACTTGCCGTAATTCCAATAACCGAGTCTTTTTCTGTAACGCCAAGGCTGACAATCAACTCAGCGCCACTTGAAATTGAATCTTCAGCCGCCTCAATCGAATTGC
>VGAF01000006.1 GCA_016870855.1 Actinomycetota bacterium
CTCCCCAAACCTTTCGATGATGGAATCCGCGCAAAGGCCCGCCGTCTAAAACAGCGCCATGATTTGAAGTTGGTAGTCATTGATTACCTCCAACTCATGACATCGGGTAAGAAGGTGGAAAATCGCCAGCAAGAAGTCTCTGAGTTCTCGCGCCAACTAAAACTTCTCGCTAAAGAGTTAAATGTTCCGGTTGTCGCTATCTCCCAGCTAAACCGTTCTCCTGAACAGCGCGCCGATAAGAAGCCGCTGCTCTCTGACCTTCGTGAATCAGGTTCGATCGAGCAGGACGCGGATGTCGTTATATTGCTTCACCGCGATGATTTGTATGACTCCCAAAACCGTTCTGGCGAAGCTGATCTAAATGTGGCTAAGCACCGTAATGGACCCACAAAGATTATCACCGTTGCTTCGCTACTTCACTTTGCGAAGTTTGCCGATATGGCGCCTAAGTACACAACTCCACAAGAAAAGTTCGTTAAAGATAATTAAATTATCTTCTCTAGCTTTCCACTCTTGACATCATAGATAGCGCCCATCACCTCTAGCTCTTTGGGCAAAAATGGAAATGACCTTATTCTCAATACATCTGTCTCTAGCGCAGCTTTCTGATCGGTCACGGTACGAATCTCAATAGACCGAGTATCAATTCCAGAACTCTTACGGATTGCCTCATGAACCTGCTCTTCCGTGCCGCTAGCCATACGGCAATCAGTGTGAGGCATTACTAGGACTCTTGAAACATTTAGTAAATACGTTGCTAGAACTAGAGTTCTTAAGACGTCTTCGGTAATGCGAGCGCCAGCATTTCTAAGAATCTTGGCATCGCCAGGCTTCATGCCGACTACTCGAAGCGGATCAATCCGTGAATCCATACAGGTGACAATGGCGAGGCCTTCGGCTGCGCGACCAGTTAAATCACTTGATTTAAAGGCTTTTGCGAACTCAGCATTAGCCGCGAGGATCTCATCGAAACTCAATGGGCACCTGCCTTACTTCTAGCTCGGTCTGCGATTGAAATTCCAATAATCACAACCAAGCATCCAATGAGCTGGATAGTAGTCAGACTTTCATTCAACCACCACCAGGCAAAGATCCCGGCGAGAACCGGCTCAATCATTCCAAAGATACTTGCCGTTGAGGCGCTCATTAGTTTCAGACCACTAATGACAAAGAGGTAAGGCGCAATCGTTCCCATTAGAACAATCCATAAAACTAACGCCCAACCAGGTAGTGAATATTCTTCAAACCTACCTAAAAGGTTCATCTCATTACTTAGCGCATCGACAGGGAAATTCCCGATTGGAAGTGCGAAAAAGAGAAGAAGAGAGGCAACTCCAAATCCCCACGTAGCTATTGCGCCACTGGTTTTAGTTTTTCCAAGGAGATCGGCGATTAGGAAATAGCCGGCAAGTGCAAAGGCATCGAGAAATGCTGCGATGAGACCAATTTGATCTATGGAGAGCCCGCTCCAAATCTGGGTAATCATCAACAATCCAGTAAAGGCAAGTGTGATGGCATACCAGAGCCCCCTTGGAACATGCTTCTTTAGAACAAAGCGGAGGAAGAGCAAGATCCAAATAGGTGCAGTGAATTCGATAAGAAGAGCGATTCCTACATACATCCGCTCAATAGCAACGAAGTAGAAAGCTTGAACTAGCGTCACTCCAACAACTCCAAATAGAAGTAACCAAGGCAACTCTTGTTTAGTTGGATTTAGTTCGTTGCGACGGAAGATGACGTAAAAAGAGAAGAGGATTAAGAATGCGCCGCCGGTTCTAATCTGAGTGAGGCGCCAAGCCGAGACCTCATCAAGGAGTACGATTTTCGAGATGATTCCGTTGAAGGCGAAGAGAAAAGCCCCTAAAAATAGGTAAATCTCACCCCGGAGTCGCGTTAGCACTCGGGAACAATACAAGAAGGAAGTTACATGCATGTAAGGTTGCTATGTGTTGCGCAACAGAGAGCAAGTGGCTCTGATCGTTCCTTGTTACAACGAAGGGCATCGCTTCAATATCGAGCACTGGAAAGCGTTGCTGGATATAACCCAAGCAATTTTCATATTTGTAGATGATGGTTCAAACGATAACACGCTTGAATTCTTGGAAGAATTAAATTCATACAACTCAAAATTGGTTAGAGTTCTTAAGCTGGGAAATAACAAAGGTAAAGCTGAAGCTACCCGCTTTGGGCTTCAAGTTGCTTTGGAAAACTACACGGGAATCGAATTAGTCGGATATCTAGACGCAGATACTTCTATAGAGGTGAATGATGTGAATAGAATTATCAGAATTGCTCAAGATTTGAATTTCGATGTGGTAATGGGTTCTAGGGTAAAACTTCTTGGCAGGAGAATACATAGGAATCCTGTAAGACACGTAATTGGTCGCTTTGTAGTAACAACTTTGTCCTTTGGGGTTAGTCATTTTCCTTATGATTCACAGTGTGGGATAAAGGTGTTTCGTGCCACGGAGGATTTTAAGAGAATTTTGTTTGAGCCCTTTAGGACTCGCTGGTTCGTCGATTTAGAGATAATGACTAGCCTTGGGAAATTATCGGACCTCAAAATTTGGGAGGAGCCTTTGTACAAATGGGTTGAATCTGGTGGATCAAGAATTCGATTCCATCACTCCTTTAGAATTATTAGAGAGATAGTTTATATAAAGAGGGTTATCAATAAAAAATGGATTTGAAAGAGAGCGGCTTAGTAGAACCACATACACACTGGTACTATGTTTCAAAAGCGTCTGCAATTAAGGCTGATGTGGGAAAACTTGCAAGTCGTCCGCTGAGGATTATTGATATTGGTGCCGGCAGCGGGTATTTTGCATCAATGTTGCTAAAGGAATTGGGCGGGGTTGCTAATTGTGTTGACACCGAGTATGTGTACGATTATACAAAAGGACTTATAGAATTCACAAAGAGCCCGGTGATGAAGGATGCCAACACCTTTCTTTTTATCGACGTTTTAGAGCACGTTAGTGAACCGATAGAGCTTCTAAGGAAACATCTGGAATATGCAAAGACTGGAGACATAATTGTTATTTCAGTACCTGCCTTCAAGTCTTTGTGGAGCTCTCATGACGAGTTCCTGGGCCACGTCGACCGATACCAAGTCAGAGATATACTTTCTTGGCTAAGCAAACTAAACAAAAAATTCGAAATCATAAAGAAACACTATTTGTTTTCACTAATTTTTCCAGCTGTGTTCGTTATCCGTCAACTACCAAGGGGCAAGAAAAGCGATTTACGACCACACAGTAAGTTGGTCAATCTTTTCCTGAAAAACATTTCAATTATCGACAACACGATTATTAGAAGTAAATTTTTTGGGCTAAGTGCTTATGTGGTTGCTCGCATAAAGTAGTTCTAGAAGGCGGCTTCTGAAACTCCCATGATTTCGCCATCTTCACGCTCAACGATTGCGCGAGAAGCGCTAATTAATGGCAAGAAGTTATGGACGAAGTAACGAGAAGCAGCAATCTTTCCTTCGAAGAAATCTGTATCTTTTCCGGTCGCTGAACCAATCTTGCTTGCGGCGATATCAGATTGGCGAAGAAGCAACCAGGAGATGATGATGTCGCCAACTGACATCAATAAGCGAGTGGTGTTAAGGCCACACTTGTAGATCTCGTCTGGCTTCTCTTGGCTAGCTAAAGCGTGAGTTACAAGTTGACCAATGATTGCCTGAAGATCTTCGAGCGCTTTTGCCAATTCAGCTTTTTCAGTTGCGTTGTTGCCACCAGAAGCTGCAAATGCACCGATCTCTTTCGAGAGTTTAGTTAGCGCGCGACCATTGTCTTTAATAATCTTGCGGAAGAAGAAATCAAGACCTTGGATAGCTGTGGTGCCTTCATACAAAGTATCGATTTTGGCATCACGGACGTATTGCTCAAGTGGCCAATCCATGGTGAAGCCGGAACCGCCAAATGTTTGGAGCGATTCAGTTCCAAGCAGCGTCCAAGCTCTTTCTGATCCATAACCCTTAACAATGGGAAGCAAGAGATCATTTAGATGCTCTAAAGCCGAGATCTCATCTTCTGACTTACCTTCAGCACGGGCGAGTGCAACGGCATCTTGAACTGATGCGGTGTAAAGAACTAGCGCGCGCATTCCTTCGGCGTATGACTTCTGGGTCATAAGTGAGCGGCGTACATCTGGATGCTTAATGATGGTTACGCGCGGGCTCGCTTTGTTGGCCATATCTTTCATATCGCCACCTTGGACGCGAGTCTTCGCGTAAGCGAGGGCCTGTTGGTAGCCCGCTGAAAGCGTTGAAATTGCCTTAGTTCCGACCATCATGCGAGCAAATTCGATGATCTTGAACATCTGGGCGATTCCGTCATGAACTTCACCTAAGAGGTAACCAACGGCTGGTTCTTTCTCGCCGAGGTTCATCTCACAAGTAGCTGAGACATTTAGACCCATTTTGTTTTCGACATTTGTTACGTAAACGCCATTTCGCTTTCCGAGTGCACCAGTTTCAAGATCAAACATGAATTTCGGAATTAAGAAGAGCGAGAGCCCCTTAGTTCCTGGGCCATGCCCTTCTGGGCGGGCAAGTACGAAGTGAATTATGTTCTCGTAAATATCGCCATCACCTGAGGTGATGAATCTCTTTGTGCCGGTGATATGCCAAGTTCCATCAGCCTGCTTAACAGCCTTACTTCTTCCAGCGCCGACATCTGAACCAGCATCTGGTTCGGTCAACATCATCGTTGCACCCCAAGCGCGATCAACCATGTGTTTTGCAATCTTCTTCTGGTAATCAGTTCCGAGAGTGTATGCAACATGCGAGAAAGAAAATCCGGAGGCGTAGATATGAACCGCAGGATTTGAACCAAGAACCATTTCAGCAATTGCCCAACGAACTGATGGCGGGATTGCAGTTCCACCTAATTCGACTGGAACATCGATCTTGCCCCAATCGCCATCAACATATGCTTTATAGGATTTCTTAAAACTTTCGGGCAGCTTCACATCTCCAGTTGCTTTATTGAAATCAGTTCCAATTCGATCACCATCAATGAAGGAAGCAGCAAGATCGTTTTCACAGAGTCGTTTTACTTCTTCCAACATTCCCATCGCAGTCTCCCGATCGAGATCTGCGTAGAGAGATTTACCTAAGATGGTGTCGCGCTCTAGAAGATCAAAGAGACAGAACTCGATATCGCGGAGATTTGCTATGTAATGGCCCATTGGCCAAGGATGCTACCCGCGAGTAACTTACGCAAGAGAAAGCACCGAGCGGGCGACGGGAATCGAACCCGCGCTGTCAGCTTGGGAAGCTGACGTGATGCCATTTCACTACGCCCGCGAACGATTTTGCTCTGGGAACGGCGACGTAAAAGCAAAGACAACTTCGCCTAACCCCAGCCCAAAATCTACGAGGGCATATTAGAACCCCGAGAGTAACTAGCGGTAGGGTCGTCAACCATGCTGCTAAGCGATCGCGATATTGCCGCTGAGATAAAGAGCGGCCGGGTGAAGGTTGAGCCTTTCGACCCGAAGATGATCCAGCCTTCAAGCGTTGACGTCCGCCTTGATCGATTCTTCAGGGTTTTTGAGAATCACAGGTACGAAGTTATTGATCCTTCGATTGAGCAATCTGAACTCACTCGCGAGGTAGCGGTTGCGCCAGATGATTTCTTTATCCTCCATCCTGGCGAGTTTGTACTCGCATCGACTTATGAAGTCATCACACTTCCTGACGATATTGCCGGGCGCTTAGAGGGGAAGTCATCGCTAGGTCGACTTGGGCTACTTACTCATTCGACTGCGGGCTTTATTGATCCTGGCTTTAGCGGACATATCACTTTGGAGCTCTCAAATGTCGCAAATCTTCCGGTCAAGCTCTATCCCGGGATGAAGATCGGACAACTCTGTCTCATCAAACTCTCATCTTCGGCAGAGCATCCTTACGGTTCGGCTCTATACGGTTCGCGCTACCAAGGCCAGCGTGGACCAACACCAAGCAAGTCTTGGTTGAATTTCCATAAGACTGAAATTAAGTAGATTAGGGATATGGACGCCTCACTTTTAATCATCATCGCAGTAGGACTCTTCGTTGTCTTCGCCATCATTCAATACAACAAATTAGTTAGATTGAATGTTCAAGTTGATGAAGCATTCGCACAAATCGAAGTGCAACTCAAGCGACGTGCGGATTTAATTCCGAATCTGGTTGAAACGGTAAAAGGTTATGCATCTCATGAGCGTGAAGCGCTAGAGAAAGTAGTCCAAGCTCGCGCTGCATCAACAACTGCCTCAACGCTTCCTGCTGTGGCTGCCGCTGACGGAATGCTCACCAATGCGCTCCGTGGCTTGTTAGCAGTAGCCGAGGCTTACCCAGATTTAAAGGCATCGACAAACTTTTTACAACTTCAAGAAGAGTTATCAACTACCGAGAATAAAGTTTCATTCTCGCGCCAGTTCTATAACGACTCAGTCCGTACTTTAAATGTTTCAGTCAAGACGATCCCAACAAGCTTCTTTGTTGGGCTAGCGAAAGTTGGCGAGCGCGAGTTTTACGAGGTCGAAGATCCGACTATTCGTAACGCTCCTAACGTTAAGTTCTAGCGATGGCTAACTTCCGCGCCTTAGAGAGCGCTAATCGCCGTAAGACATTTTTCTTGCTCTTTTTCATGGGCGTACTTGTCTGGTTCATTTCCTATATTGCAATCTCTGCTTTCGGCGGAAGTGGTGCTGGGGTCATCCCACTTGCAGTTTTGATTTCACTTATCTCGGTCTGGGGTTCTTACTTCGCTTCAGACAAATTAGTTCTAAAGATGACGCGCGCCCATTTGATTCAAGAGGCGGATAACCCAAAACTCTTCAACCTAGTCCATGAAGTCTGTATTGCATCCGGACTTCCGATGCCGAAAGTTGCGATCGTTGATGATCCAGCGCCAAATGCATTTGCAACTGGGCGAGATCCCGATCATGCGCTAATTGCTTTTACAACTGGGCTATTGGGTGCGATGGATAGAGATGAACTACAGGGCGTAGTTGCTCATGAGATGGCTCATGTTGCGAATCGAGACACTTTAGTTTCCGCAGTTGCTGCGACGACTGCGGGCATAGTCGCTCTGATCTCAGATATTTTGATGCGGATGCTCTGGTTTGGTGGCGGTAGAAGTCGAGATCATCACGGAAATCAGATGCCAATCTTCCTTGCGATCATTCCGTTAATTCTTGCTCCGATTGCCGCGACCATGCTTAAAGCAGCCGTTTCTCGTAAGCGAGAATCATTGGCTGATGCGACCGCAGTATCATTTACGCGAAATCCAGCTGGTTTACGCGCTGCTTTAGAGGTATTAGCAAGAGATAACACCGTGGTCGAGGCCCGCTCAAGTGCGGTTGCGCATCTTTATATTGAATCGCCCCTTGATGCTTCAGCGGCTTCAAAGTTATTTGCGACCCATCCACCGATCCAAGAACGAATCGAAACGCTTCGTAAGATGGAAGCTAATCCAAACATCAGCTAGTTACTAGCCGTACCCCATTAATAACAATAATCGCAATTGCAACCGCTATTCCAAGTGGACGTCTTGGAACAATCGAAACCAATTTAGCTGCAAATGGCGCCATGATCATTCCACCAAGTGCAAGTCCTCCAACAACGCTCCAATCCAAATTTATTCGGTTGATGTTCACAAGGAAGCCAACGCTGGCGCATACGGCGACGATGAATTCAGAGGCGCTAACTGTGCCAATTATTTTCCGTGGTTCGTGTTCAGTTGTGGCAAGAAGCGTTGGAGTCACAACCGGTCCCCAACCACCACCACCTGATGCATCAACAAATCCACCGGTTGCACCTAGAAATGTTAAGTAACGAGGATTATTTAGCTCCGCCATATTTGGCTTGATATTTGTCTGGAATACATTCCGATAAAGAAGAACTAAACCAAGCAAGAGAAGGATTGTTGAGATGAAAATTGTTCCACCAGAGAGATCAATTGAGGATAGGAATGTTGCACCAGCAAAAGCTCCGATACCGCCAGGAATAGCTAATCTCTTTAATATGGTGAAGTCGATATTTTCGCGATGCCAATGCGAGACTCCCGATGCAAGTGTCGTTCCAATTTCAGCAGCGTGGACCGCGGCGGAGGCTACGGCTGCGGAGGTACCGAGAGTTAAGAGAAGTGTGGAACTAGTAATTCCAAAGCCCATTCCAAGTGCGCCATCGATTAGTTGGGCGATTGACCCAGCGAGGGCGAAAAAGAGCCAATTCATAGGACTTTATTGATTAGTTTCTCGACATTAGATGCGATTTCATCAGTTCCATCGAGAACCAATTCTGCCTCAGTCGGAGGTTCATAATCTTGACCGACTCCGGTGAGATTTGGAAGCGAGCCATCTCTGGCCTTTTTGTAGAGCCCTTTTGGATCTCGTTGCGCACAGATTTCTGCGGGGGTCTTCACCCAGACTTCAATGAATTCACCATCATCGAATAATTCACGAGCATAGTCGCGATCGACTTTAAATGGACTAACAAGAGCAACTATTACAATGAGGCCGGCATCGACCATTAACTTCCCAACTTCAGCGACGCGTCTTACATTTTCAGCGCGATCTTCTTTTGTAAAACCTAAGTCTTTATTTAAACCGAGGCGCAAATTGTCGCCATCGAGAATGTAACTATGGATTCCGGAAGCAAATAGCTGTGTTTCAAGGGCGTTAGCGATTGTGGATTTTCCTGATCCAGATAAGCCGGTTAACCAGATCAATTTAGCTCGTTGTCCTTTCTGGGTCGAACGAGCTTTCTTATCTACCTCGTAAGAGTGTTTAGTTATGTTTGTTGCCCGTCGCAGTGCGTGGACAACCATTCCGGCGCCGACCGTATTTAGGGTTACTCGATCTACTAGAACAAAGTTTCCAGAATTTCGATTCTCGCCATATTTGGTGAGTGGAATTGGAGAATCGGTAGCAACTTCCACCATTCCAATCTCATTCATCGCAAGAGTTCGGGCTGATTCGTGATCACCATCGTTGATATTTAAGCGATGGCGGATTGCAGTAACCGTGGCTGGCACCATGGTTGAGCCATTTATTAGGTAGTAAGAGCGGCTATGAATTAATTCTTCTTCACCTAGCCAGAAGAGATGAGCCGAGAAGCGATCGGCGGGTTGGGTGTAATCGCCAGCTTTCTCAATGAAGTCACCACGAGTCGCATCTATATCTGGCTCAAGAACCATAGTTACCGCTCGCCCAGCTTCAACTTCTTGGAGGTCGCCATCGAAGGTAACGAGGCGAGAAACCTTTGCCTTTCGCTCACTTGGAAGTACTACTACCTCATCACCAATAGCAAACCCGCCTTGCGAGACAGTGCCCGAGACTCCACGGAAGTTATCTGCTCGTGAGATTAATTGGACCCCAAGTCTTGAGTGTCTAGAAGCGTTGGTTCGCTCGCGCCAATTCTGAATTTCATCAAGTAGGGAGGGGCCGGAGTACCAACTAGTGCGATCTGTTTTGTAGACAACATTGTCGCCTTCTAGTGCACTTACCGGTACATAAATTATTTCTTTGATTCCTAACCTATCTACAGTCGGCTTCAATTCTTGAATCAATTTGTCATAAACATTCTTATCAAAGTTCATCGCATCTAATTTATTGATTACAACAATAATCTTCTCAACTCCCATAAGAGAGCAAATAGTTAGGTGCCTAAGCGTTTGTGGTCGAATTCCCCTAGAGGCATCTACGAGAACGAGTGAGATATCGGCGCGCGAAGCAGCGACTGCCATGTTTCGCGTGTACTGCTCATGTCCTGGCGCATCAGCAATAATCAAACGCCTTCCATCAAGAAGTGACATTGATCGATATGCAACATCTATCGTGATGCCTTGTTCCCGCTCAGCTTCAAGTCCATCAGTTAAAAGACTGAAGTCGATATCTCCAGCCGGGATTATTGAACCTGCTCTCCTGGTGCTGCGCGCTGCGGCAACCGTGTCATGTGGAACCGAATCAGTTTCAACTAGAAGTCGACCAATCAACGTGCTCTTTCCGTCATCAACGCTTCCGCATGTAAGGAGTCGAACTATGGGGCGAGCTTCCATTAGAAGTACCCCTCTTTCTTTTTCTTCTCCATCGAATCTTCTTTATCGCCATCAATTAGGCGGGTAGCTCGTTCACTCAACTTAACTTCCATTACCTCTTCAAAGACCTCTTCAAGAGTTGTGGCGCTTGACTCAACGCCAGCGGTAAGTGGATAACAGCCCAGCGTGCGGAATCGGATCCGGCGCATTTCTGGGGTCTCGCCATCGCGAAGAGGGTATCGCTCATCATCAATCATGATGATCTGTTCACCACGCCAGACAATCGGGCGCTCTTTTGCAAAATAAAGTGGATTAACGGGGATCTTTTCGAGCATTATGTAATTCCAGATATCTAACTCAGTCCAATCAGAAATCGGGAAGACGCGCATGGTTTGATCAGGTCTAATGCGGGGGTTATAGGTGCGCCATAACTCAGGGCGTTGTTGGCGCGGATCCCAACGATGTCCAGATTCGCGGACGCTAAAGATTCGCTCTTTGGCCCGGCTTCGCTCTTCATCGCGACGAGAACCGCCAATTGCAGCATCAAAACCATATTTATCTAACGCTTGACGTAGGGCGACCGTCTTCATTATTCGGGTGTATTCACTCGTTCCGGTTGAAAATGGACTTACACCATCTCTAATTCCTTCTTCATTTGTATGAACTAAGAGCTTTGCGCCGTACTTGCCTGCCATCTCATCGCGGAATGAAATCATCTCTCGGAATTTCCATTTGGTATCGATGTGAAGCATCGGGAATGGAATATTCGCCGGATAGAAAGCCTTGCGCGCTAGATGAAGTAAAACGGAAGAATCTTTTCCAATTGAATAAAGCAGCACTGGATTCTTGAATGCCGCAGCGGTCTCGCGAAGAATCTCAATTGATTCATTTTCGAGAGCGCGGAGAATTTCTGGACTGCTACGCACCTCGAAATCCTACAAGTCTTGAATTGGGAAGAAGAGTTTGAAGGTAGCGCCGTGTCCAAGTTCTGATGTGACGCTCACCGTACCGCCATGAGCACGCATAACAGCATCAACAATTGATAGACCAAGCCCAGTTCCCTCACCGCCATTTCTCACTCTTGATGGATCGGCTCGGTAAAACCGCTCGAAAATACGCGCTTGATCCTCTTTTGAAAGCCCGGGGCCGTTATCACTTACTTCAATTACTACGCCTTGTTCTTCTTCCGCTAACTTAAGTTTTATCTGGGTTCCGGCCGGTGTATGGGTTCGAGCATTAGCTAGCAAATTTGCAACGACTTGATGGACGCGCATCGAGTCGCCAAGTACGAATACATCATCGGTAGGTAAATAGACGTCAATTGGATGATTTGGCCCTGCGACCTTAGCTGAAGCAACAGCTTCATTTATAAGGGTTTTTAGATCAATTGGGCTTCGCTCCATCTCACGAGATTGATCGAGGCGAGCAAGTAGTAATAAATCCTCAACAAGAGTCGACATACGAATCGATTCTTCTTCGATTCTGCGCACCAACTCCTCGGTCTCTTCTTCACCTTTGATTGCTCCTTGACGATGGAGTTCAGCAAAGCCACGGATTGCGGTTAGTGGAGTTCTTAATTCATGTGAGGCATCTGCCACAAAGCGACGTAATTTATCTTCACTTGCTTTGCGGAGTTCAAAGGATTCCTGAATTCGGGAGAGCATCTGATTTAACGCCCAAGTAAGTTTTCCAACTTCAGTATCGCCGCGAGCTTCTGGAAGACGAGCGGAGTAATCACCTTTAGCAAAAGCTTCAGCTGTCTCCTCAACTTGAGTTAGCGGTTTTAAGGAGATACCGATAATTCGGCGAGCGATAAAAGCTAAGAAGAATAAAACTACTAGTCCAACTGCAAAAAATAAGAAACGAAGTTGGTTGATTGACTTCTCTACCCCATCAAGTGAGACGGCCGTAATAACGCTGCCGATTTCGCCAGGAAGGATTCGAGCGAGCACTCGATACTCGGAACGATTACGGTCATTACTTTCGATTGTGAAAGGTGCGTCGCCTTTTATTCTTAGTTCCGCAACGGTAAGCCCGCTGATCACATTCTGTACTTGTTGTGGACTTTGGGCGCCGCCAAGTGTTCCCATCACAACACCATCTCGATCAAGCAGACTTACGCTTATTTCTGATGGAATTTCACGAATTGGCGCAAAGGGCTGAAAGAGTGGTTCATCTTCGTTGTTAGTTTCAGTCCGCTCGCTAGTAATTCCGGCGCGATCGAGGCGGATACCTGAGGTAGTTGAGATCGCTTCTAGTTGCGCATCAACTTGGGCGATTAGAAATGTGCGAAAGGCATTTTGGGCCGCAAAGTCAGAGCCAGTAATTCCAAGTGCGCCGAGGATTACAACGCCGAGAACCAAGCGATTCTTCAAGCTCCATTGCCCGGGGGCAGGCTTGAACTTTCGCAGTGGTTGATTCACAGCGAAAGATTACTTCGCGGGCAACCGGAGGCGATAGCCCACGCCACGCACTGTGTGAATAAGCGCAGGAGAGTAGGTATCAACTTTTTTGCGGAGGTAGGAGATATAGGTTTCAACGATTCCCGCATCACCACGGAAGTCGTATTGCCAGACATGATCAAGAATTTGAGACTTTGAAACGACGCGATCTGCATTGATCATGAGATAACGGAGCAAGGTAAATTCGGTAGGAGATAGGTCAATCATATTTCCAGCTCGACGAACTTCATGTGTTGCTTCATTTAATTCAAGATCTGCAAAACGAATTGTCTCTTCATCAATCGGCGAGAGAACAACTCCAGTGCGACGAAGCAGCGCACGCAATCTTGCAACTAACTCTTCTAAACTAAATGGCTTTGTTACATAATCATCGCCACCAAGTGTTAGCCCTTTGATCTTGTCATCAGTTGAATCTTTAGCGGTTAAGAAAAGAACTCCAACTTCTTGACCGCTCTCACGGAGTTGGCGGCAGACTTCGAAACCATCAAGATCGGGGAGCATTACATCGAGAATTAGCGCGTGTGGTTTTAACTCTTCAGCAACTCGTAACGCTTCAGCGCCAGTAGCAGCGGTGCGGACATCAAAGCCAACGAATCGGAGGCTTGTGGTGATTAGTTCGCTAATGCTCTTCTCATCATCGACGACAAGAACGCGCTGTGTTGCAACTTCGCTCTCAGGGGTCATGGTGGGCTCTCTATCTAGGGTGGCGGTGGGTTTCATGTGCCGGATGATTACCGCTTAACTTTAGAACTTCCTGAGAAGTGGCTGGGGCGTCCTACCGAATTAGAGATACACAGGGGTGGATAAAGCTGTGGAGAATTACAGGCGTGTAATTAGTTTTTAGCGCCAGCGGGTAGCGAGCGAGAAGCCGACTCCGATAAATGCGAAGCCAACGACCATGTTCCAGGCGCCGATATCAGGAATCGGATACGCGGTCTGGGAGATATAGAAGGTCACGATCCAAGCGAGGCCAATAAGGAAAGAGCCGAGCATGACCGGCACGAGCCAGCGAGGGCTCTCCATCTCCAGCGGATTTTCGACCACGAGGTCTTTCTGGGGGCGGTTATCTTTCTTCTTCTTACGGATCCGCGACTTAGGCATGGGCGGCAGGTTACACGAGAGGATGAGTACATGGGAACCCGGATCCTGGTTATCGATAACTACGACTCCTTTGTTTTCAACCTCGTTCAATACCTCGAGCAACTCGGAGCTGAGTGCACCGTCGTTCGCAACGATGCGGTCGAAGCAACGCAAGCCGATGAATATGACGGCGTTCTTATTTCACCTGGCCCTGGAACCCCAGAAGCTGCTGGGGTATCGATTCCAATGATTAAGCGTGCGGCTGAAGTTAAGAAGCCGCTCCTTGGAGTCTGTCTAGGCCACCAAGCTTTAGCGGTCGCCTATGGCGCAACAGTTGATCGCGCTCCGGAATTACTTCATGGCAAGACTTCTGAAGTTTCACATGATGGAAGTGGCGTTTTTCAAGATCTACCTTCGCCATTTACCGCAACTCGTTATCACTCACTTGCGATTAAGGAAGAGACACTTCCGAGTGAACTTGTAATTACTGGAAGAAGTGAGAGCGGAGTTGTGATGTCAATTCGCCATCGCGAACTTCCAATTCATGGCGTGCAGTTCCACCCAGAATCAGTATTGACTGAACATGGTCATCACTTACTTGCAAACTGGTTGGTTGAGTGTGGAATGAAAGATGCGGTTAAGAAATCCGAAGGGCTATCCCCGGTCTTTAACCGTTAGTAGGCGCTTTATTAATCGTAATAGTTACTGAAGAACCAATAATCTTTGTCTCGCCACCCGTTGGCGCTTGAGCAATAACGACCCCAAGTGGTTGGTTAGCATCAAAGGCTTCAACAGTTTTCACTAAGAACCCTGCTTGGGTAAGAAGTGTGCGGGCTTCAATATCGCTCTTTCCGAGAAGGTCTGGGACTTTCACATTTCCGCTCGCAATCTCAAGAGTTACACCGCTTCCGGCTTCAATTATGGAGCCTTGTTCTGGGGTAACTTTCAAGACGATTCCTGGTTGTTCCTCGGAATCAACAGCAATAGTGCGACCTACCCGAAGGCCAGCAGCAGCAAGTGCTGCGCGCGCTTCTTCAAGTGGCTTTCCAATAATGTCAGTTGGAACAGTTGCATCACCTGGGCCATCAGAGAGCGTAAGCGTTACTGAGCTTCCTTCACTAACTCTCACAGTTGCGAGCGGAAGTTGGCTTGCGACGCGATCTCTAGGAATTCGCGCATCAGGTGCGCGCTGAATTGTGATCGTAAATCCGACAAGTTGAGCGCGGGCCTCAGATTCCGTTAGGCCGACAACATTTGGAAGTGTTTTTAGTTCTGCAGAAGGAGTGGGACGGAAGACAAAGAAGCTAGTGAGGCCGACAATTGCTACAAGTGCAAGCGCGATCGCTGCAAATCTATTTCGGCCTGGGTTCTTTCCACCTTTTTGTTTGGGAATCTGGGTTGTAATCCGCTCGCCCCGGGAGAGTTTCTTCAGGTCTTTCAACATCGCGGCCGCGCTTGCGTAACGATCACTTGAATTCTTAGCAAGTGCTACTTCAAAGAATGCATTTAGCGCCGGATCAAGTGAGGGTTCAATTGAAGTAACGGGAGTAAGTGGAGCTGAGACATGCTGGTAGGCGATTGCTACTGGAGTCTCACCACCAAAAGGTGGCTTACCGGAAACTAATTCATAGAAGAGGCAACCAACCGAGTAGAGATCACTTCGCTCATCGGCTTGGCCACCAGTTGCTTGTTCAGGTGAGAGATATTGGACAGTGCCGACTATGTTCCAAGTACTAGTGAGGGTTGCCCCGGCATCTGAAAGAGCACGTGCAATTCCGAAATCCATCACCTTTACTTCGCCCGTGTCAGTGATCATGATGTTTCCTGGCTTGATATCCCGGTGAACCAGCCCATTCTTATGTGAATAAGCGAGCGCATTTAAAACACCTTCAACGATTTCAATAGCCCGCTCAAATGGAAGTCGATCACCGGAATGAAGAATTTCCCGCAAAGTGTGGCCTTCTACATACTCCATAACGATGTATGGCATTAGCCCACTTGGAGTTTCTTCTTGCCCTGAGTCGTAGACCGAGACGATTCCGGGATGATTTAAACCAGCGGCAGCAAGCGCTTCTTTATTAAATCTATTGATAAATGCAGGATCGCGCGCTAAGTCGCTTCGCAAAATCTTTACTGCAACTTCTCGGTGCAACCTTTGATCATCGGCGATATAGACATCAGCCATTCCACCGGTACCGATCATCTGGCCGAGTTTGTAGCGATCGCCTAGAACTCGCATTATTGCGCAGCTCCAATGAGAGTTGTTGCAACCGCACCAGGAGTATCCCCGACACGAACGGCAATCACAGTGACATTATCGGGAGCATCTTTCTTACATGTAAGGTCCACTAAAGAATTCACAGCAGCTTGTAAGTCTTCTTGTAGCGCTGCGGCAATTTTTCCTTCATCAACTACGACCGTGAGGCCATCGCTACAAAGAAGATAGATATCTCCGACTTCGGCCGGGAATGAAAGTAGCGGTGCATCAACATTTGATTTACCCATGAGCGCTTGAGTCAAGAAGGAGCGTTGCGGGTGGTCGCTAGCCTCATCTTGGGTGATCCGACCTTGGTCGATGAGCTCTTGAACAACGGTGTGATCATGGCTTAGCCGAGTGATTGTTTTTCCACGAATTCGATAAGCACGTGAATCACCGACATGTAACAAGTTGAGTTGATTATCAAAGAGCATAAATGAAGTGAGCGTGGTTCCCATTCCATCAAGCTCTGGTTTTTCATCAGCAATCTTCCGTATCGCGGTATCTATTTCAGCGATGGAAGTTCTAAAAATGTCGTCACGTGATTGTGGATCTAATTCCGGATTACTTAACACCGGAAGCAAATCTGCGAGCGTTTTTATTGCAGTTCTTGAGGCTACTTCACCGCCGGCGTATCCACCCATTCCATCGGCTACCGCAATTAGATTCTGTGAAACTAATCCAGAATCTTCATTTCCATCGCGATGTAATCCCAACTCAGATCGCCAGGCAAAAGATGCGAAGTGAAGAGTGCGGTTCATAATAAGTAAGCCTAACGCGCTTGCTTGCCGGTATCCTTACGCAGTGACTCGCTACGCATATCTCGGACCAATCGGCACTTTTACTGAGGCCGCGCTCCGAACCGTTGCTTCCGCTAGCGATTCTTTACTCCCATTTGCGAATGTAACTGCGACCCTTGATGCGGTTCGAAGCGGCCAAGCCGATCGCGCGCTAGTCCCGATTGAGAATTCGGTTGAAGGGGTCGTTGCTAGAACGCTAGATGAATTAGCAATTGGTGAGCCACTTGTAATTTATGGAGAAGTAACCCTTCCTGTGACCTTTGCGCTTCTCGTAACAAAAGGTAAGAGCGCTGGCGATATCAAGAAAATTGCAACCCATCCTCATGCCGAATCGCAATGCCGCACTTATATCGCTAAGAATTATCCAAACGCTGAGATCATCGTTACCTCATCTACTGCCGCCGCTGCTGCTTCATTAAGTAAAGGTGAATATGACGCTGCTATCGCTGCCCCAAACACAGCTGAGACTTATGGCCTTGAAGTACTTGCCACAAATATCGGCGATAACGATGGCGCAGTAACTCGATTTGTATTAGTTGGAAAACCAGGGGTGGTTCCACCTATGACCGGCCACGATCGCACCTCGCTCGCTGCATTTATCGGAGCAGATCACGCTGGTGCGTTATTAGAAGTTCTGACCGAGTTTGCGGTACGTGGCGTGAACTTAACCTTTATCCAATCTCGTCCAACTGGAAGAGAGCTTGGTCATTATCACTTCATCATCGATGCCGAAGGCCATATAAGTGAAGAACGAGTGGGCGATGCGCTAACCGGACTTCGTCGTATCTGTGAAGATGTCAGATACCTCGGTTCATATCCAAGAGCCGATAAAGTTCTACCCACAACCACAAAAGCAACCACAGATGAATCATTTAGCGCCGCCGATAATTGGCTCGCAGATGTGCGCGCTGGGAAGAAAATATGATTGATGTAAAGCTGCTCCGTGAAAATCCGGACTTGGTCCGCACCTCACAGAAAGCTCGTGGTGAGAGCACTTCTCTAGTTGATGAAGTACTTGCTGCTGACGAAGTTCGGCGTACCGCAATTGTGGAATTTGAAGTGCTCCGCGCTGAACAGAACACGCTCTCAAAATCAGTTGGAGCTGCAAAGGGCGATGAAAAGAGCGCCTTACTTGAGCGAGCAAAGACGCTTTCCGCTCAGGTTAAGGAAGCTGAATCAAAGAAGAGCGCAACTGAAGATGCTTTCAAAAAATTAGCGCTTGGTATTTCTAATCTTGTTGATGAGCGCGCTCCGATTGGTGGCGAAGCCGATTTCAAAGTTATCGAAGAGATTGGTAAACCTCGTAATTTTGATTTCGAGGCGAAGGATCATGTGGAACTCGGAAAGATCCTTGGCGCGATTGATGTCGAGCGCGGCGCGAAGGTCTCAGGTGCGCGGTTCTATTATTTAACTGGCGTTGGCGCACTGCTTGAATTAGCGCTGGTTAATTACGCCATCCAAATGGCTACGAAGGCTGGATTTATCCCGGTTATCCCACCAGTCTTGGTTAAACCTGAGGCGATGGAGGGAACGGGTTTTCTCGGCCAAGCCGCTGAAAATGTCTTCCATCTACAAGCTGATGATTTTTATTTGGTTGGAACTAGCGAAGTCCCACTAGCGGCCTATCACATGGACGAGATTCTCGATGCTTCAAAGTTGCCGCTTCGCTATAGCGGTTATTCACCTTGCTTTAGACGTGAGGCGGGATCTTATGGAAAAGATACCCGCGGAATTATCCGGGTACATCAATTTGAAAAAGTTGAGATGTTCTCATTCTGTAAGCCAGAAGATGCAGCCGCGGAACACTTACGACTTCTTAATTGGGAGAAGGATTTCCTTAATGCGATGGAGATTCCATATCGCGTGATTGATGTTGCTACTGGTGATCTTGGTTCTAGCGCAAACCGCAAATTTGATTGCGAGGCATGGATCCCGACCCAGGGCGCATATCGAGAGGTAACAAGTACCTCGAATTGCTCAGATTTCCAAGCCCGTCGATTAAATATAAGAATCAAGGGCGAGAGCGGTACTTCACCAGTCGCAACTCTTAATGGAACGCTCGTTGCGGTGCCGCGAATGATTGTTGCGATTTTAGAGAATCACCAGCAAAGCGATGGCTCAGTTCTAGTTCCAAAGGCGCTTCAAGCTTATTTAGGCACCGATCGATTTACACCGGTGAGTTAATTGAGCGCACTCTTATGCCGCCCAAAGTTAATTGCAACAGATTTGGATGGCACGATCGTCTCTCACTACGGAGAGATAACCCAGCGAACTAAAGATGCATTCTTTGCAGCGCATGAAGCAGGGATTGAGATTTTTTACGTGACTGGACGCCCACCGCGTTGGATGAAAGAGATTGCGGCTGCCTTTCCATTTGGTCGCTCCATTTTAGGAAATGGTGCACAGCTCTATGACATCCATAAAGATAAAGTTTTAGAAGAGTGGTTGATGCCGAAAGAGGCCCAAGTTGAAACGGTAAATCGACTTCGCCTGGCAATCCCCACGATCTCATTTGCCGTTGAGAAACATAACTATTTCCACCGCGAAAAGGCCTATGTTCCAAGGTGGGATGTCGGCCAAGATAACGTTGGAGTACATGACATTTTTGAAGTGGTTGATGGCCCCGCAACAAAGATGTTGGCGCGTTGCTCGGATCAAGAGTTAACTTCAGATGAGATGTTAGAGATTGCTAAACGTGAGTTAGATGACATTGCAACGGTTACACACTCAAATCCACACGATTCGCTCTTAGAGATAAATGGCCATGGCGTTTCAAAAGGCGCAACCCTTGCACTTATTGCCGGGCGACATGGGATTACAGCTGAAGAAACTGTTACTTTCGGCGATAACCCAAATGATTTCTCGATGCTTGCTTGGGCGGGAAGGTCTTGGGCGATGAGCGATGGCCACCCAGAAGGAAAACTTCACGCCAAATCAATCGCTGAGCCTTGTGTAGAAGATGGCGTTGCAAAGGTAATTGAAGAGTTATTGGAGCTACCAGTATGACAAATGCTGTTCTGCCAATTTGGCTAGATTTGATGTGCGTTGGAGTCGGAGCATTTCAAGGCGCGCTCTTTGCAATCTTTTATAAGCGCTTTGATTTAGTTGGAGTTACCGCTATTGCAATTCTTACCGGTCTTGGTGGCGGATTCCTCCGTGACATCTTGATTGATGCTGGACGCCCTGCCGGTATGCAGGATCGATATATTCTGACTGCGATTATTGGAGTTGCAGTCGCGCTAATTCTCGGACGTTGGTATCGCAAGATTGATGGCGCAATCGTCTTCTTAGATTCAATCGCGATGTCACTCTTTGCGGTTGCGGGAACATATAAAGCGCTACTCTTTGGTACCTCAGAACTTGTAGCCGTACTAATTGGAGTTATTGCTGCTGTTGGCGGTGGAGTTCTAAGAGATGTTGTCTGTCGTATCACCCCCCAAATCTTTTCGGGCGGCCCGCTCTATGCCACAGCTACTGCGATTGGTGCAACAGTGTTTGTACTGCTCGATAAGACAACACTGCAATCAAATCTCATTGTTGCGATCACAGCACTCGTAATAGTTTCAATCCATATGACTTCGGTCCGTTTCCGGATTCACTTGAAGCCGGCGTTATCGGGTTTGGATGATGAGAATTTTGAGGAGCCTAAGTAAGACCGGTAAGTTCTCCCACGGAGGGCTCGCATAGTGGCCTAGTGCACCGGTCTTGAAAACCGGCAAGGGAAACCTTCGTGGGTTCAAATCCCACGCCCTCCGCCAGAGCAAGACCTGTGGGCGAACTCATAGGGGTTCACCTAGAAAAGCCTGAGAAGCGCGGGGAAAATTCTCGTAATCGATCAGGAGGCGCGCTTTGGCTACCGGAGTATTTTCCAGCACTAGAGCAGCAATAAAAGAGCGGACACTTCGCACTGACCGTTGGTGGTTACAACCTGCAATTACTTTTGGCGTTTTAATAGCATTCATTATCTACGCGACCTTCCGCGCATTTGAAAAGAAGTATTACTTCACCGAACCGCTGATCTCACCTTTCTACTCACCATGTCTTTCAACAGCATGTCTCGATGGATCAGCTCACTTTGGAACTCCGATTGGAACGATAACTCTCTTCGGCATCGTGATTTCACCTGCGCTATTTATTTTGATTTTCCCGCTCGGGTTTAGATTGACTTGTTATTACTACCGCAAGGCCTATTACCGATCATTCTGGATGTCGCCACCTGCATGTGCGGTTGCTGAGCCACATAAGAAATACACCGGTGAGACTCGCGCGCCGCTGATATTGCAAAATGGGCATCGCTGGTTCTTCTACTTTGGATTAATTTTCAACATCATCCTCACTTATGACGCAATCATCGCTTTTAAGAACCCTGAAGGCGAGTGGGGCCATATGAGCGTTGGAACTCTAATTCTTCTTCTCAATGCAACTATGTTGTGGCTCTATTCAGCCTCATGCCATACCTGCCGCCACACAATCGGCGGAAGGTTACGTAACTTCTCCAAACATCCACTCCGTTACAAGATGTGGACTTGGGTCTCAGCTTTAAATGAGCGCCATCCGGTCTATGCCTGGATTTCACTCATTGTTGTAGCGCTAACCGATTTCTATGTTCGGTTAGTGGCATCCGGAACTATCACCAACTACTACTTCTTCTAGGCGGAGAGATGGCAAAAGCAACGACTGGAATCAAGGCGAGCGATATCAAGTTCGATCGTTATCGCTTCGATGTAGTTGTAATCGGCGCAGGTGGCGCTGGTCTTCGCGCTGCGGTTGAAGCGCGCCAAGCCGGTCTTCGCGTCGCAATCATCTGTAAATCACTTTTTGGTAAGGCCCACACTGTTATGGCAGAAGGTGGCGCTGCTGCAGCAATGGGTAATGTCAATGAAAACGATGGTTGGAAGGTTCACTTCCGCGACACGATGCGCGGTGGAAAGTTCCTAAATAACTGGCGGATGGCGGAACTTCACGCCAAGGAATCACCAGATCGAATCTGGGAACTTGAGACCTGGGGTGCGCTATTTGATCGCACCAAAGATGGCCGAATCTCCCAACGTAACTTTGGCGGCCATGAATATCCACGCCTTGCTCATGTCGGCGATCGCACCGGATTGGAATTAATCCGCACCATGCAACAGCGCATCGTTGCGATGCAGCAGAAAGATAAGAAGGAATTTGGCGATGCCGAGAAATACATAAAGGTCTTCGCCGAGTTAACTATCACATCTATCTTGAAAGATGGCGATAAAGTCTCAGGCTGCTATGGATATTGGCGCGAGAGTGGCGATGAAGTTCTCTTTGAATCACCTGCTGTTGTTCTTGCAACTGGTGGAATTGGAAAATCATTCAAGATCACTTCTAATTCATGGGAAGGAACCGGAGATGGCCACGCGCTAGCTCTTAAGGCCGGCTCTGCGCTCGTTGATATGGAGTTCGTCCAATTCCATCCAACTGGCATGGTCTGGCCACCATCGGTCCGCGGAATTCTCGTTACCGAATCAGTCCGTGGTGATGGCGGAGTTCTCACTAACAACAAGGGTGAGCGCTTTATGTTCAACTACATCCCAGAAGTTTTCAAAGATAAGTACGCCGATAATGAAGCCGAAGCTGATCGTTGGTATAAAGACCAGAACAACAATCGCCGTCCACCTGAGTTGTTGCCACGCGATGAAGTAGCGCGCGCTATTAACGCAGAAGTTAAAGCAGGGCGCGGCTCGGAGCATAGTGGCGTTTATCTAGATGTCTCAAAGCGCCTTCCGGCTGATGAAATTAAGCGTCGCTTACCTTCGATGTGGCATCAATTTAAAGAGCTTGCCGATGTTGATATCACTGAACAACCAATGGAAGTCGGCCCAACTTGCCACTATGTAATGGGTGGTGTGAAGGTTGATCCCGATACTGCTGCGGCATATGGCGTCCCTGGTCTCTTTGCTGCTGGTGAAGTTGCTGGTGGAATGCATGGTTCAAATCGCCTTGGCGGTAATTCACTCTCTGACCTTCTTGTCTTCGGACGCAGAGCCGGCGCTGGCGCAGCCGAATATGTAAAAGGTTTGAAGGGTAAATCTCCAGAAGTAAGCGATAAAGAGATTGAGAAGGCCCACGATCACATTAACGATCCATTTGATCGTGATGGCAACGAGAATCCATATGCGCTACAACAAGAACTACAGAACATTACCCAAGATCTCGTTGGAATTATTCGCACCGAGAGTGAATTGAAAGAATCGCTTGAGAAGATCGAATCAATTCGCGAGCGCTCCAAGAAAGTGAGAGTTGAGGGTGGGAAATTGTTTAACCCGGGATTCCACCTCGCGATTGATCTTGAGAATATGTTGCTCGTCTCTGAGTCAATTGCGCGCTCGGCATTAGAGCGCGAGGAGTCACGGGGTGGGCATACTCGTGATGATTATCCGAAGATGGATCCAGAATGGCGCCAATACAACCACCTCACAACTTGGAGCGGTAAGAAGGTAGAAATCGAAGCCGAGAAGGCGAAGATGCTCCCTGAAGAATTACTCAGCCTATTTGAGATGGATGAGTTAAAGAAATATTTCACCGAGAAGGAACTCGCGAAAGGTGGGAAATAGATGGCCCGCAAAGTGAAGATGCGCATCTGGCGCGGCGATTCCAAGAACGGTGATTTCAAAGATGTCACCGTTGAGGCAAATGAAGGTGAAGTCGTTCTCGATGTAATTCATCGCGTTCAAGCGACCCAGATGTCAGATCTTGCGGTGCGCTGGAACTGTAAGGCTGGAAAGTGCGGATCTTGCTCGATGGAAATCAACGGTAAGCCACGTCTTGCATGTATGACCCGAATGAATATGTATGGCGAAGACGAGAACATTACGGTCACACCGCTTCGGGCATTCCCTGTCATCAAAGATCTCGTTACCGATGTCTCTTTCAATTACAAGAAAGCTATGGAAGTTCCAGCATTCGAAGGCCCAGAAGATTTGAAACCTGGTGAGTATCGGATGCAACAAGTTGATGTTGAACGAAGCCAGGAATTCCGTAAATGTATCGAGTGCTTCCTCTGCCAAGACACCTGCCACGTTATCCGCGATCATGAAGAGAATAAGAAGTCATTTGCCGGTCCACGCTTCTTTATTCGAATCGCTGAGTTGGATATGCATCCACTTGATCGGCTACGTAACCGTAAGAAGAAAGCGCAAGAAGAACATGGCCTTGGAATGTGCAACATCACTAAGTGCTGTACTGAAGTTTGCCCAGAACATATCAAGATCACTGATAACGCGATCATCCCGATGAAAGAGCGGGTTGTTGACGTTAAATACGATCCAGTTCGCTGGTTGGGTTCAAAGATCCGTAAGCGCGAGGGAATCGAATAGTGTCACTAGTCCTACGGTGGGCTGTTCTCGCTGGGGCATTCTGGGTAACAACACTTATCGTTGACGGAATCCAGATTAAAGATGGCGCTTGGAATTATTTCTGGGTCGCTGCTCTATTTGGATTAATCAACACTTTTATTGGTTCACTTCTAAAGCTATTTACCCTTCCTGCGGTGATTCTCACCTTTGGTCTATTCGTCTTCGTGATTAATGCCGCGATGTTGATGCTTACCGATAGATGGAGCGATGTAATCACCATCGATTCATTTACTTCTGCTCTCATTGGAAGCTTGCTAATAAGTATCTTTTCCGGGATTGCCAACAAAATGGTAAAGCGGGCGTGAAGAAGCTCCTTGTAATCGCAGCTGGCGGAGTTGCCGGCTCGCTCATCCGATATTTCTTTGTTGGGAGAAACGATGAGATTGGAATCTTTCTAATTAATTTGCTTGGCGTGACCGTAGCTGGACTCTTTGCACTTCGGCTTAAACCAACTGAATTGAGCCGACTCTTCTGGATCCCTGGTTTTGCTGGCGCTATGACCACATTCTCATCGGTCGCAGTCATTCATGGTCAGCGAAGTGATTTTGAAGCAATCATCTACTTCTATGTAATGGTGACTATGAGTTTGTTAATTCTCTGGCTAATCAATCCAAGACGCGAGCTATCCAAATGAGGCTCACACTTTTTCTAATTGGCGCCGGAATAGGCGCGCCTACGCGCTATGTGATTGATCGATTCTTCCGGGATGGTTATCGCTTCCCATATGGGATCTTGATAGTCAATGTAGCTGGATCATTTCTTCTAGGAGTTATCGCAAACCAAGATACTGATCTCACCTTCCTTCTCTTTGGATTCTGTGGTGCGCTCACAACTTGGTCAGCCTTTGCCCTTGATCTCTTTGATGAGCTAGCGAATAAGAAGCTTTTTGCTGTGAATCTCTTTGGAAACTATCTCTTAGGGGTATTTGCGGCGCTACTTGGGTTATGGATTAGTAGATAATCCGCCTATGTCAGCGAACAATCAGATGCCCTGCGACTTTTGTGGCCAGGCATATGACCCGGTCGCAACGCGTTGGTTATGCCCACATTGCCACTCCAAAACAAATTGCTGTGATGGCGCTCCATGCCCGCTACCTGAACCAGTCACCTCAGAAGTAAAGGGAAATTAATGATGCGAGTTGTTGTCCTTCTTTTTAGCGCGCTCTTCTTAACTGCATGTAGCGATGTTGAGGACGCCGTTCCAGAAACTCCCTCTGTTCCGCTGTTCTGCGATGAGACAAAGATCTTGGATTCATTCCCAGAAAAAGTTGCCAATGCAAAGTACATTCCAACTGAGTGGGAACCTTCCGAAGGCACAGATCTTTATGCTGCGTACAACGCTGGTGGAATCGCTTGTACCTATGGAATTGGTGAAGCAGAAGTTGGCGCAACGATTATCTGGGCGCCAGATTATGGAATTACTTTTGCTGATCGGGAAAAGTTCTGGAAAGAAGCTGGTCAACAAGAAGTAGATCTTCCCGACTTTGACGAGGAGAGGGCTTACTTCCTCTCACAAGGAACTGAGGAACAAGGCGAATTTATTATCTGGCAACTAAATGTCCTTAAGGGCGGCTATTGGATCCAAGTCGGCGCCACCTTCCTTGGTTCCATCGAAGAAGCGATGCCAATAGTGAAATCAGCTTTTGATTCAATTCTTACAACCGAAGAGGCCGCAGCTCAAAATGTAAAGGGTTGCTACTTCTCTGAGGCAAACAACGACTTGTTCATCATGGATCTCACCTATCACGATAATTCGACGGTAACTGGAAACCTTGCCTACCAACCATTCCAAAAGGACTCCTCTAAAGGTTCCTTTGTTGGAACTTACGAGAATGGCATTTTGCATGGCGTGTATACCTTCACCTCCGAAGGAAGGGACTCAGAGCGTGAGCTTTATTTCAAGCGTGATGGTGAAGGTTTTGTTCCCGGTTATGGGCCAGTAGAAGTTATCGACAATAAGTTTGAGAAACTACAACGCCCACTTCAAATCAAGTGGGATAAAGTCTATAAGTACAACCCGGGCGAAGAGTGCGCAACGGTCATTAAGGGAATTGACTAAGGGTTCTTAATGAGCGAGAAGCGCCTAATCATCCATCCTGGATTTCATAAATCCGGTACAACGGCGCTCCAAGAGTCATTCGCTCTAAATCGTCAGCTTCTTCGCGAAGAAGGAATTCTCTATCCGCACATTGGAAGAAAAGCACACCACCGTGTGGCGTGGGCGCTAACCCAAAAGCCTTGGGGATGGAGCAACCGAGGTGGCGAAAAGACGCCACCGAAGACTTGGGAGAAGATGGTTGATCGCATTAAGAGCGCTAAAGAAGAGACCGTGATCCTAAGCAGCGAATTCTTCTCTGAGTTAGATGGTGAAAAAATCCGCAAAGTCCGAAGTGATATCAAAGGAAGAGATATCCAAGTCCTCTTCACCTTAAGGCCGCTTGCAAAACTCTTACCATCTTCATATCAACAATATTTGAAGTATGGATTCACGGTTGAATATGAAGATTGGCTACACGCAATCCTCGATAATCCTGGTGAATCAAAGGTTTCGCCGACGTTCTGGAAACGTCATTCCCATGGGAAAGTGATTGCAAAATGGGTGGATATCTTCGGTAAGTCAAATGTAACGTTACTAATAGTTAATGAAGCGCAACCAACCTTCCTTTTTGATGAGATTAATAAGTTTCTGAATCTTCCTGCTGGAAGAATAAATGCAGCTCCGAGTGGAAGTAATCGCTCACTTACTATGGAAGAGATCTCACTTCTACTAGAACTAAATCGCCAGTTTCCAAAGGAGCGCGTCTGGGATGAATATGAGATTTTCATCCGCGCTGGCTACATCAAAGAGTTGACGGACTTTGTTCCACCCGCCCCAGATAAAGCGCGGCTGTTAACACCACAATGGGCGGTCGAAAAGGCAAATGAATTAGGACGCGGAATTAAAGAAGAGCTACTCAATTCGGGAGCAAAAGTAATTGGCGATGTGGATTCTCTTGGTAATTCTACGATAGCAATTGGCCACTCTACATACCCAGAAACAATCGATATTAAGACGGTTGCGGCGGCGATGCTTGCCTTTGATCAAGAGACAATCAAGAAATTCCCATTTAAGTGGCTTACCAAAGAGTTGAAGTCAAGGGCAAAGAAACAAATCAGAGCTAGATCAAGTCGCCTAAAATAAAACTACTTCCAGAGCGAAGCAACCCACGCCTCAATTTCATCTGGATGACGAGGCATTGCTGAACTTAAATTCTTGTATCCATCTTTTGTAACAAGAACATCATCTTCGATACGTACGCCAATGCCACGGTATTCAGCCGGGAAGAGTGTGTCATCGGGGTGGATATAGAAACCTGGTTCAACTGTGACGATCATTCCCTCTTCTAAGACAGCTTCGGTATACGCCTCTTTACGAGCCTGAGCGCAATCATGGACATCCATTCCAAGCATGTGTCCAGTTCCATGAACGGTCCAACGACGATGTAATCCGACATCTGCCTTCAATGACTCTTCAGCAGAAATTGGTAACACGCCCATCTCTTCTAAACCTTTAGCTAGAACCGTCATCGCTGCATGATGGAAGTCGCGGAACTTTGCGCCTGGTTTTACAG
>VGAF01000007.1 GCA_016870855.1 Actinomycetota bacterium
TTTCATAAGGACCCTCAGGAATCTCAACTCCGGTCTGTTCAGCGAGATCCTCAAGGGCAATCAAGCCATCAATCTCAAAGACACCACTCTTTTGGGTGTTGGAGACTTCCTCCGATAAATCATCATATTCATCGTGAATATCGCCAATTAGCGTTTCAACTAAGTCCTCTAAGGTGACAATTCCATCGGTGCCACCGTACTCATCTAGAACGATCGCAATTTGCTGACGTTTTGAGCGCATCTCTGAAAGGGCAGGCAACACGCCTTTAGTTCCAGGTAAGAAAATAATTGGACGGACAATATCCATAACAGTTTTGCTGTTCTCTGGACGTTCAAGTAAGTCGCGGGCATGGATAAAGCCAATTACTTCATCGCTAGTTCCGCGTACGACTGGGAAACGTGAGTGCGCCTTTTCTACCGCTACCTTTATTGCCTGGTTAAGCGAGAGCCCAGCATCAAGAAAATCAACTTCGGTACGTGGCACCATGACTTCATGAACTTGGCGCTCACTTGCATTGAAAACTTCCTCAACAATGTCACGCTCTTCTTCAGAGAGCGCTTTATGTCCAGTTACGAGATCGACTAATTCCTCTTCCGTAATCTCTTCGCGAGAAGCCTTTGGGTCGATGCCGAAGGCGCGCAGAATAAGATCAGATGAGTGAGCTAAGAGCCAGATTAGGGGTCGAAATACTGCAGCGACGATTGAGACTGGGGTCGCGACCGCAAGTGCGATCTGTTCAGTCTTATAGATTGCAACCCGCTTAGGAACTAATTCGCCGAGAACTAATGAGAAATATGCAATTACCAAGGTAAGTAGGACTAGTGATAATCCCGCTGCAACGTTTGTACTAAGTCCCCAGCCCTCAAGAACTGGAATCAAGTAATCGCCTAATTGATCAGCGCCAAAGGCAGCCGAGAGAAAACCCGAGAGGGTCACGCCAACCTGGACCGCCGCTAAGAAATTTTTGGGGTGGCTTGCAAGGTAAGCGACTTTCTTGCCACGGCGCCCCTTCTCGGCCATCGCCTTGATCTGGCCTTCACGAAGTGAGATCAGGGCAATCTCAGCGGCAACGAAGATTGATCCAAGGAGGATGAAGAGGAGTACAACGATTAGGTCGCTTGAAAAAGCAGCGACCGAAAACGCACCATCGGGGTCCATAGGCTGGCTAAGGGTAGCCGACCGGGAAAAAGTAGGCGAAAGACTCTTCCCTCACGCTCACCTCTCGCATAGCCTTCGCCCGTCCCACCAAGCGGTGGGGCCTTGCTTCATCCAACGGACCGTCGGGCACGTACCTGCCCGGAGAAGGAAGTGAAAAAAATGGCATCAGTCGTGTTTAAAGATGCATCTCGCATCTATCCCGGAACCACAACTCCTGCTGTAGATAAATTAAATCTCACAGTCAATGATGGTGAGTTCCTCGTTCTAGTCGGACCATCTGGTTGCGGTAAATCAACATCACTTCGAATGCTTGCAGGTTTAGAAGAGATTGATACCGGAGCTATCTATATCGGAGATCGCGATGTTACAAATGTCGCGCCAAAAGATCGCGATATCGCAATGGTCTTCCAGTCATATGCGCTCTATCCACATATGACAGTCGCAGAAAATATGGGCTTCGCGCTAAAGATTGCTGGAGTCGCAAAAGAAGAGCGCGATCGCCGCGTTCTTGAAGCTGCGAAGTTACTTGACCTTGAACCTTATTTAGAGCGTAAGCCAAAAGCGCTTTCTGGTGGACAACGTCAGCGCGTTGCTATGGGTCGCGCCATTGTTCGCGAACCACAAGTCTTCTTGATGGATGAGCCGCTCTCAAACCTTGATGCCAAGCTCCGCGTTGCTACAAGAACACAGATCGCAGCGCTCCAGCGACGTCTTGGAATTACCACTGTTTATGTAACGCATGACCAGGTCGAAGCTATGACAATGGGTGATCGCGTCGCTCTACTAAAGGATGGACTACTACAGCAAGTTGATACGCCACGTAATCTTTACGATCGTCCGGCAAATGCATTCGTTGCTGGCTTTATTGGTTCACCCGCGATGAATCTCTTGATTGCTCCGGTATCTGGTGGCAAAGCAAAGCTTGGCCATCTCGATATCGATGTGCCATCAAAGGCTGGAAACTCGGTAATTGTTGGAATCCGCCCAGAAGGTTTTGCTCCTGCTTCTAGTGGATTCGAAGTCCAAGTAGAAGTTGTTGAAGAACTTGGTGCCGATGCTTTCGTTTACGGAAAACCAACCGATAGCGCTGTGAAGTTCAATAACGCTAGCGATGAAGGCGCCCAAGTAATCATCCGTTGGGATCCAAAGAACCCTCCAAAGGCGGGACAGACTGTTACCGTCTCGGCAAAGGGTGAATCGGTTCATCTATTTAGCGCTACAACAGGTGAGCGCATCAGCTAATCAGTAATTGAAAAAGCCCCCGATCTCGGGGGCTTTTTTTATGTCTTAGTTCTATTTCATAGCTTTCTGGAGATTCTCATCGATTGCAGCTAAGAACTCTTGGGTATTTAGCCATGGAGCATCGTTACTTATAAGAAGCGCAAGATCCTTTGTCATCTTTCCGCTCTCGACTGTTTCGATACATACCCGCTCTAAAGTTAAGGCAAACTTCGCAACTTCCGGGGTGCTATCCAACTTTGCCCGGTGTTGTAGACCTTGGGTCCAAGCAAAGATTGAGGCAATCGGATTTGTAGAAGTTGCTTTTCCAGCTTGGTGATCGCGATAGTGGCGAGTAACAGTTCCATGAGCAGCTTCGGCTTCCACGGTCTTGCCATCTGGGGTCATCAAGACTGAGGTCATTAGACCAAGTGAGCCATAACCTTGTGCGACGGTATCGCTCTGGACATCGCCATCGTAGTTTTTGCAAGCCCAGATATAGCCACCTTCCCAACGAAGCGATGTTGCGACCATGTCATCGATTAAGCGGTGGTCATACTCAAGACCAAGCTTGTCGAACTCCGCTTTAAATTCGCTCTCGAAGATTTCGGCGAAGATATCTTTGAATCGGCCATCGTATGCTTTAAGAATCGTATTCTTAGTTGAGAGATAAACCGGGTACTTGCGGGTCAACCCGTAATTAAACGATGCACGGGCAAAGTCTCGGATGGATTGATCTAAGTTATACATCGTCATCGCTACGCCTGAACTTGGGAAATCAAAGACGTTGAATTCCATCGGCGCAGAACCATCGGCCGGGGTAAAGGTAACTGTTAGTTTTCCAGCGCCAGGTACCTTGAAATCAGTGGCGCGGTATTGGTCGCCAAATGCATGACGGCCAATCACGATTGGCTTACTCCAATGCGGAATCAACCTCGGCACATTCCTGATAATGATTGGCTCACGGAAGATCACTCCACCAAGAATGTTACGAATCGTTCCGTTCGGGGACTTCCACATTTGTTTAAGATTGAACTCTTTTACGCGGGCCTCATCAGGGGTGATAGTCGCGCACTTAACGCCTACGCCATGCTTCTTGATTGCATTGGCGCAATCGATTGTGACCTGGTCATTAGTGGCGTCGCGATATTCAATACCAAGGTCGTAGTACTCAAGATTTATATCAAGGTAAGGAAGGATGAGTTGTTTCTTGATGAAGTCCCAGATAATTCTGGTCATCTCATCGCCATCTAGCTCAACGACAGTTCCTTGTACTTTTATCTTTGACATGGCTTCCCTCCTATAGATCCTTCACATCAGCTTGCTTTGAGCGGACTGCTTCAGCGGCCTTCCTTAACTCTTCAAGTTCATTTGTAGAGAGCAAACCTTCGACAACTTTAGAGATTCCACTTCTTCCAATTTCAGCCTCCACTCCTAGGTAGACACCGGAAATTCCATATTCACCAGTAACCCAAGCGCATACTGGCATCACTTCACGTGAGTCAGTGATCACAGCGCGCGCCATTTGAGCGGCAGCAGCAGAGGGCGCGTAGTAAGCAGAACCAGTCTTAAGTAGCGCGACAATCTCAGCTCCACCATTACGGGTCCTTGTTACTAGTTCTTCTACCTCAGCTGGGGCAAGTAACTCACTTAATGGTTTCCCATTTACTGTGCAGCGACTTGGGACCGGAACCATCGTCTCGCCATGAGACCCGAGGGTTAGCGTTTTCACCGAAGATACTGGGACATTTAACTTCTCAGCTACAAAGTGAGTGAATCGCGCAGTATCAAGCATTCCCGCTTGGCCCATAACGCGATTATGTGGAAACTTAGATGCGATCTGGGCGAGCGCGGTCATTTCATCAAGTGGATTTGATACGACAATCAAAACCGCATTTGGCGAATGCTTAGCAATATTCTCCGCGACGCCACGGACGATTCCTGCGTTGACTCCAATTAGATCCATTCGGCTCATACCCGGCTTGCGCGGTAATCCAGCAGTAATTACAACTACATCAGAGTTTGCGGTTGCTTCATATCCAGCGCCTTCTGCGTTGGTGGCCTTTCCGATAACTTTGGTTTCAAAACCTTCTATAGATCTTGATTGATTAATATCTAGCGCAATTCCTTCTGGTTTACCTTCAACGATATCGGTGATGACTACGGTTTCGAAGATGTCATATTCCGCTAATCGAAGTGCGGTCGTAGATCCATAGAAACCAGCTCCAACAACGGTAACTTTCCCTGATCTGCTCATAGCGGCAGAACCTACCGGCTACCTCCGCGGGAGCGCCAATGCGACCGTTATGAGCGAGACCACTAAGAGAAGCGTAACTATTTTCTCTAAGGGTCGGCTGGTTCTAAAACCTGGGATCGAATAGGTCGCTAGAGCTAGCGCAAGTGTGATGGCGCCAATTCGAACTGAGATTAAGGCGGAGGTTGCAAGCGCAATTAGCGCAATCAGATAAGAGATCCGTTTCAATGAGCGCCCTTTTGAGCAAGTACCAAAACATTCCTTAGCAACATGGCGCGCGTCAGCGGACCGACTCCGCCCGGGATTGGTGAATAAGCGCTTACTTTCTCGTAAACACTTGGGTCTACATCACCGACTAACTTATCCCCAATCCGAGTCAAGCCGACATCAATTACGACCGCACCTGCTCTCACCATTTCACTCTTTAAGAAATGCGGTTTTCCTAAAGCAGCGATAATTATTTCAGCGCGATTTAAATGTGAGATTAGGTCGACCGTCTTTGAGTGAGTGAGAGTTACGGTTGCGCTCGCGCCTTTTCCGGAGAGCAATAGGCCGAGTGGTCTACCTACCGTGGTACCTCTTCCGAGAACTACGACGTTTTTCCCTTCCCAAGAAATTCCATTTTGAGATACCAACTCATAAATTGCTTGGGGAGTACAAGGCAGCGGCGCTTTCTGTTGTAGCACCAACTTTCCAAGATTCAGTGGGTGTAGTCCATCTGCATCTTTGGTGGGCTCGATACTTTCTAAGACTTTATTTGCATCGACTCCGTTCGGTAACGGGAGTTGGACTATGAAGCCGGTGCAATTTGGATTGCTATTTAACTTTGCTACCGATGCGAGGATCTCACTCTCGGTGGCGCTTTCGGGTAAATCGATGCGGATTGAGTTGATTCCCACTTCTGCACAATCGCGATGTTTCCCAGCAACATAAGAGTGCGAGCTCGGGTCCGAGCCGACCAGAATTGTTCCAAGACCAAGCTTTAAATTTTCAGATTTAACTTGGGAGGCGATTTTGTCTCTTATATCAGCGGCAAGTTTTCGCCCATCAAGAATTTTCGCCGTGGTCGCCATATGAAGAGTCTAATTTACCGCTTTAGCTTTGCGATAACTTTAGGAGTAAAGATGAAGAGCGCACCACCAAGGGCGAATTGTGCCGTGATTACGATTGGCAAGGCCCACCAAATTGGCCCAACCGATGGCAGATTCGCAGATAACAATTGACCGCTGCTAGCCCGGGCAATAGTAAGAAATAGCGCCAATGAGATTAGTGAAGTCGCAATATAGAAACGTTTAGTCTCGCTAAAATCGCTATAAGTTTTAAGGCCATATCGTGCAATCACCGCACCGATTCCTACTGTGAAGATCGACAAGAATAAAACAAGAAGATGATTAGTGGCCGGTAGCGCGCCTAATAAAGGTATTGCTGGAATCTCATCGATGCGATGGCTAAACGGAGAGAGCAAGCTCCCCTCACCAATTGAAATACCAGCACCGGAAAGATAGCTAAGCGTTGCAACTGCGATATTTGGCAGGTAGAAAAGTTGACCTAGTAGTAAGACCAATCCCCCGAAAATTCCCGGTTCAATAACTCGAGTTAGATTAAGAACAATCTCAAAGTGATAGATCAACGAGGCTGCCAAGATAATCAGGCTAAAGCCCAGCAGCGCAACAAGTGATATCCAAGTTACTCGTAGCGCTCGTTGCCAGGGAAATTGGACTGCATGTTTTGGTAGCGCACCGCTAACTAGAAACGCAGAAAGCGCTGAAACTATGAAGAGGATCGGGATTGCAATATAGGGAGTAACCCGCACTGTTTCGCCAAGTGATGTGAAAACACACAAATAACCCAAAAGTGCATAACTAGCGGCAAATGAGATTATGTAAGAACGTCGCTCGCGGTGGTTTGGTTCACCGAGCGTCTCAACCATTCGAAGATAGCCACTTCTCGTCGCAAAGAATGGAATTAGTAGGCCACCGACAGGTAGGAATGTAAGTGAACCAGAGAGGGTTGCATCAGATAGTGAGAGTTGGAGTGGTACTTGATGAAGCGCAAGAAAGAACCAGAGCGCTGCACGGAGTGGATCGGCGGTATTTCCAGATGAACTTCCCGCAGTCGCCCACGCAACTAATGAGATAAAAGCAATTGGGAGAAGAATCAAAGTAAGACTACGAATCCCTTGTTGGATACCAACGCGCAGGATTCGCGTCATTACTAGGCTTTTAAAATTCCGCGGAGTAGTCGAGCGGTCTCACTTGGGGTTTTGCCGACTTTAACTCCAGCTGCTTCCAGGGCAACCTTCTTCGCTTCAGCGGTTCCAGAAGAGCCCGAAACGATTGCACCAGCATGCCCCATTGTCTTTCCTTCTGGAGCGGTAAAACCAGCAACATAACCAACGACTGGTTTAGTTACATACTCCTTTATAAAAGCAGCAGCTCGCTCTTCCGCGTCGCCACCAATCTCACCAATCATCACGATTGCTGCAGTGTTTGGGTCATCTTGGAATGCACGGAGACAATCGATATGTGTGGTTCCAATAATCGGATCTCCACCTATACCAACAGCCGTGGTGAAACCGATATCTCTTAATTCATACATCATCTGGTAGGTGAGAGTTCCAGATTTAGAGACTAAGCCGATCTTTCCTGGGCCTGTGATATCAGAAGGAGTAATTCCAATATTGCACTTTCCCGGAGAGATTAGCCCGGGACAGTTTGGTCCAATGATTCGAGTCTTACCCTTTTCTTGGGAGTAAGCAAAGAAGGCAGCAGTGTCATGGACCGGAATTCCCTCGGTGATAACAACTACTAGTGGCAGCTCGGCATCAATCGCATCTACCACGGCTGCTTTGGCAAACTTTGGTGGGACAAATACTACGGAGGCGGTTGCACCAGTAGCGGCAACAGCTTCCTTAACGGAGTTAAATACTGGAAGTTTCTTTCCTTCTATCTCAACTTCTTGTCCACCTTTTCCAGGTGTTACGCCGCCAACGATCTTTGTTCCACTAGCGAGCATTCGGCGAGTGTGTTTGGTGCCTTCTGAGCCAGTCATGCCTTGGACAATTACTTTTGTGTTCTCGTCAATAAAGATGGTCATCGGTTTGCAGCCAATTCTGCTGCGCGTGCCGCAGCGCCATCCATGGTGTCTAGTTGAGTGACAAGTGGATGGTTTGCTTCATTCAGAATTCTTCTTCCTTCTAAAACGTTGTTTCCATCTAATCGAACTACAAGCGGCTTGGTGGCCTTATCGCCCAACATCTCCAAGGCTTGAACAATTCCATTTGCAACCGCATCACAGGCAGTTATTCCACCAAAAACATTCACAAATACTGATCGAACCGCAGGGTCTCCCAAGATGATTGATAGTCCATCGGCCATTACTTGAGCAGAAGCGCCACCGCCAATATCTAGGAAGTTGGCGGGCTTGACTCCATACTTCTCGCCCGCGTAAGCGACTACATCTAGGGTGCTCATAACTAAACCCGCGCCATTGCCAATAACTCCAACCTCGCCCTCAAGTTTTACGTAATTTAAATCCTTTTCTTTTGCGAGCGCTTCGAGCGGGTTGGTCGCGGCATGATCGATTAGCGACTCATGATCTGGATGGCGGAATGCGGCGTTATCATCGAGAGTTACTTTTCCATCTAGCGCGATAATCCGGCCATCTTTGGTCTTTACGAGTGGGTTTACTTCAACAAGCGTTGCATCTGATTCTTGGAAGGTTTTCCAGAGAGTTACTAAGACATCAGCTACGTCATTCACTACATCTTCGGGAAATGCACCCTTTTTAACAATCTCAATCGCTTTTGATTTATCAAGACCTTGATTTGCATTTACGTGAACCCGAGCTAACTTCTCAGGTGTCTTATGTGCAACTTCTTCAATATCCATACCGCCGGCTTCCGATGCCATTACTAAAAATGATCTAGCTGCGCGATCAAGGAGGATTGCGAGGTAATACTCGCTCTCTATTGGCGCTGCTTGTGCAATCATTACTTTTCGAACTAAGTGACCTTTTATATCCATGCCCAAAATTGCTTTTGCTTTTTCAAATGCATCATCAGGGTTTTCAGCTAACTTAACGCCGCCGGCTTTACCGCGTCCGCCAATCTTGACTTGTGCTTTAACGACGACTTTGCCGCCTAATTTTTCCGCCGCGGTACGCGCTTCTTCCGGAGTGGTTGCTACCGCACCACCGAGGACTGGAACGCCTTTTGCTTCGAAGACATCGCGGGCCTGATATTCAAATAGGTCCATGGGTCATAACTTATCTACTGGGGCATAGCGGAGCAACAAACGCTTCTCGCCATAGCTTCCAAAGTTGATAGTGGCTTCTGCTTTTTCACCTTCACCTGAGACTGATATCACGGTTCCTAATCCAAAGGTGTCATGTGAAACTCGATCTCCAATAGCAAGTTGTAATGAATTGCTCTGTTTGCCGGTAGCTCTTGGTGGCGGCGGAGATGGGAATTTCTTACGAGTTATTGGCGGTGATGCAAAGCCGCTTGCAGACTTGTTCCAGTCAATTAAATTTTCGGGAATCTCATCTAGAAAACGTGATGGTGGATTGTAGTTTGGGGCGCCCCAAGCAGAGCGATACTCAGCACGGGAGAGATAGAGTCGCTCGCGCGCTCTCGTTAATCCCACATAAGCAAGTCTTCTTTCTTCCTCCAATTCTTTCTTCTCACCAAGAGTTCGAGAGTGTGGAAATACTCCCTCTTCCATCCCGGTTAAAAATACAGTCGGGAATTCCAGTCCCTTTGCGGTATGTAGCGTCATTAGCGTTACAACTCCACCATGATCTTCGCCTTCAGGGATCTCATCAGCATCAGCGACAAGTGAGACTTCTTCCAAAAATCCACCCAACGTCGGAGTCTCGCCTTCGCCAACAATTCGCTCTTCATACTCTTCGATTACCGCAACCAACTCTTCTAAGTTCTCAACGCGAACTTCATCTTGTGGATCATGGCTTGCTCGCAGCTCTTCTAATAATCCGGATTGTTCCAAGATTGCGGCAGCAATCGTTGAGGGTGGTCGATTAGCCTCAACTAGTACTTGGAGCGCCGTCATCATGGAGACAAATGCTTGGATAGATGAGTTAGCGCGTGGTGAAAGTTCAGTGCTAGTACTTCTCGATAGGGCCTGCCAGAAAGAGATGGTGTCGCGCTTAGCTAGATCATCAATTGAATCAAGTGCTCGATCACCAATTCCGCGCTTAGGAGTATTAATAATCCGGCGAAGTGAGACCTCATCATCGGGGTTGACCAGGACCCGCAGATATGCGAGTAAGTCCTTTACTTCTTTCCGTTCGTAGAATCGAACGCCACCAACTACTTTGTAGGGAACGCCGGCTCTCATGAAGATTTCTTCAAAGACGCGGGATTGGGCATTTGTGCGGTAGAAAATCGCAGTATCGCCATAACGAGACTTATCCGTATCACTTAATTTATAAAGTTCATCTCTTACGAATTCCGCTTCGTGATGTTCATTCTCAGCGACAAATCCAACTAATTTCGAGCCGCTCCCAGCGTCTGACCAGAGATTCTTCTCTTTTCTTGATTCGTTCTTCGTAATCACCGCATTAGCGGCGCTAAGGATGTTCTGGGTAGAGCGATAGTTTTGTTCCAGCAAGATAGTTGTGGCATCCGGGTAATCTTCTTCAAATTGCAGGATGTTGCGGATAGTCGCGCCGCGAAATCCGTAGATGGATTGGTCGGCATCACCGACCACGCATAGTTCAGCAGCAGGTATCCCTTCTCTATCAGTTCCGACTAGTTCGCGGATCAATATGTATTGGGCATGGTTAGTGTCCTGGTATTCATCTACCAGGATGTGCTTAAAGCGGTGGCGATATCGCGCCCGCGCATCTGGAAATTTTTGGAGCACTTCCACCGTCTTCATAATCAGATCATCAAAATCCATAGCGTTAGCGCTAGTTAGACGCTGTTGATAGATGGCATATACCTCAGCAACAATCTCTTCAAAGTGATTGGTGGTTGCATTCCGGTAATCGGCAGGACCTAACAATTCATTCTTTGCATTTGAGATTAGCGCAGCGACCGCTCTCGGGTTGTAGCGTTTCTGGTCGAGATTCAAATCTCGCATTACCAAAGTGACTAACCGGACGCTATCGGCCTGGTCATATATTGAATAAGAAGTTGAGAATCCCAATCTAGTAGCTTCTTGTTGGAGGATTCGAACGCAGGCGGAGTGAAATGTAGATACCCAGATCGCTTTAGCGCGCTTACCCACGAGCGCAGCCACGCGCTCCTTCATCTCACCAGCTGCTTTGTTTGTAAAAGTTATGGCAAGAATCTCAAATGGCTCCACGCCTCTTTCAGCCATTAAAAATGCGATACGACTTGTTAGAACTCTCGTTTTTCCCGAACCCGCGCCAGCCACGACTAGAAGCGGGCCGCCTTGGTGAATGACCGCGGATTGCTGTTGTGGGTTTAACCCTTCAAGCAATCTATTAGGCACATCAACAAGTCTAGAATACGGCGGTGACTTCGATAGCTAATCCAATTCCAGATGATGAAATCAAGCGGATTCTTCTGGTTATGGCGCATCCAGATGACTGTGATTTCGGCGCAGGCGGCACTATCGCGAACTGGACCGCAAAAGGAATAAACGTCTCGTATTGCATAATCACAAATGGCGATCAAGGTGGCGAAGAATCGGATGTTCCACTTGAAGAAATGGCCACCGTGCGACAACGCGAACAACGTAACGCCGGTCTCGCCTTAGGTGTATCTGAGATCCAGTTCTTAAATTATCGCGATGGTTCTCTAATGCCCACGATAGAACTCCGTAAAGATATTGTCCGTGAAATTCGTAGAGCTAAACCTGATCGAATGGTCATCCAATCCCCCGAACGAAATTACGAACGGATCTTTGCAAGTCATCCGGATCACCTCGCAGCTGGCGAAACGGCGCTACAAGCGGTCTATCCTGATGCGAGAAATCCCTACGCATTTACTGATTTGAAGGCTTCTGGATTTGAGCCTTGGCGAGTTAAAGAAGTTTGGATAACTGGCTCCCCAACCCCAAATTACTTTGTAGATATCACGGAAACTTTCCCCAAGAAGATTGCTGCCCTAAATGCTCACGTAAGCCAAACTGAACATAATCCAGAACTGGAGAACATGGTTAGAAGTTGGGGCGAGAAGAACGCGGAAGCTAATGGGCTTACCGCTGGAAGAGTTGCTGAGATCTTTAAAGTTATAAATACTGATTAGCGAACAACAACGCGCTGAATTACAAGATTTCGAAGTGGTGTTCCATCGGCTCCGCCACCCTTAACGCCACCCTTAGCGATATGTTCGAGAATCTCTATTCCTGAGGTGATTTCCCCCCAGATCGTGTAATTGGGGCCAAGAGTTGTGTCGTTATAAACCAAGAAGAATTGGCTTCCGTTTGTTCCAGGTGAACCGGAGTTTGCCATCGCTACTGTGCCGCGCGGATAGTTCTCTTCTTCAGCCTTTGGAAGGTTCTCATCTTTATATCTAAATCCTGGATCTCCCATACCGGTTGCGGTCGGATCACCACATTGCACGACATAAATTCCATCGGTGGTTAAGCGATGGCATGAAGTTCGGTTGTAATAACCAGCGTTCATCAGAGTGGCAAGAACTGTGAGCGTTACAGGTGCATCTCGGAAGAAAGTCTTTATTTCGATATTGCCACAATTGGTTTGTAAAGTGATTACCCGAGGTCCTCGCTTAAGCAAAGTTGTCGGAGGAGTTACTTTCTTGGGGGTCTGTGCGACCGACTTGATTTGACGACACTTTACAGGATCCTTCTCTTCAGCTTGTGCGACTGGGGTTGATAGGAAGATTGGGAATAGAAGTCCTGTTAATACGGATAATGAAAGTGATAATCCAAGATGTCTACGAAGCATCTAGATCACTCCCATTCGATTGTGCCGGGTGGTTTTGATGTGACATCAAGTACCACGCGATTTACTTCTTTAACTTCGTTCGTGATCCGATTAGAGATTCGCGCGAGTACCTCATCAGGAATTCTTGCCCAATCCGCAGTCATTGCATCCTCACTAGTTACTGGACGGAGCACGATTGGGTGGCCGTAAGTTCGACCATCTCCTTGTACTCCAACGCTTCTAACGTCAGCGAGTAACACGACCGGGCATTGCCAAATACTCCGATCAAGGCCTGCAAATTGTAATTCTTGTCGAACTATAAAGTCGGCCTGGCGGAGGATTCTAAGTCTTTCTTGAGTAACTTCTCCGACTATTCGAATCGCAAGGCCAGGCCCAGGAAAGGGTTGGCGCCAGACGATCTCATTTGGGAGTCCTAGTTGTATTCCAACCTCCCTAACTTCATCCTTAAATAACGAACGCAACGGTTCAATCAATTCAAAATCGAGGTCATCGGGAAGTCCGCCCACATTGTGATGTGACTTTATATTCGCAGTCCCACTACCTCCACCTGATTCAACAACATCTGGATAGAGAGTGCCCTGTACCAAAAATTTTACTTCGCTGCCACTTGTTAGATTTCGAGCAGCATCCTCAAAAACTCTAATGAACTCTCGCCCAATTATCTTCCGCTTTGCTTCCGGATCAACCACGCCATTTAGTGCAGCTAAGAATCGCTCCTTTGCATCGACAACAATTAGCTTTACCCCAGTTGCTTTAACAAAGTCCTCTTCAACTTGTTTGGCCTCACCTTCGCGGAGGAGTCCGTGATCGACAAAGACACAAGTTAGTTGGTGGCCAATCGCGCGTTGTACGAGAGCAGCCGCAACGGCTGAATCAACGCCTCCAGATAACCCACAAATCACTCGATCTGAACCGACTTGTGACTTTATACTTACTATCTCATTTTCGATTATGTTCTCAAAAGTCCAAGTCGGTTTGCACTTTACGACATCAATCAGCCAGCGTTTAAGGATTTCTTGACCAAAGTCAGTATGAAGAACTTCTGGATGGAATTGGACTCCGGCAAATTGGCCACTTTCATTTTCAAAGGCTGCAACTGGAGTATTTTCAGTCCGGCCGATAGTTGCAAATCCAGCAGGTGGCGCCACAACGCTATCGCCATGGCTCATCCAGACATCAAAATTTGAATCCAATCCCGTAAAGAGATGTGAAGTGGTGTCTGCACTGAAATGAGTGCGGCCGTACTCAGAGACATCGTTCTTCGCGACTTGACCTCCTAAAGCTTGGGCCATCGCTTGAAAGCCGTAACAGATTCCAAAGATCGGGATACCTAATTCAAATACCTTTGGATCAAGTCGTGGCGCACCTTCGACATAAACCGAAGCCGGCCCACCCGACAAGATGATTGCGCGCGGATTAAGCGCCATGATCTCCTCAGCGCCAAGCAAGGATGGAACAATCTCGCTATACACATTTGCTTGGCGGACCCGGCGCGCGATTAATTGGGCGTATTGGGCGCCAAAATCAATGACTAATACGTGATTGCTTCGCTGCAAGGTCACCCTTTATTTAAGACGATCTCAACGCGTTGGAATTCCTTGAGTTCTGAGTAACCACAAGTTGCCATTGCGCGACGGAGCGCGCCAAATAAGTTCATACTTCCATCGGCGGCATGTGAAGGTCCGATGAGAATTTCTTCCAAAGATCCCGTAGTTCCAACATGTACTCGAGTTCCACGGGGTAATTCCGAATGGTGAGCCTCGCTACCCCAATGCCAGCCACGACCAGGCGCTTCTTCGGCGCGCGCTAGCGGTGAACCGAGCATGACCGCATCAGCGCCACATGCAATCGCCTTTGGAATATCGCCGCTCTTTCCAACTGAGCCATCTGCAATCACATGAACATATCTTCCGCCAGATTCATCAAGATATTGACGACGGGCGGCTGCAACATCTGCAACAGCCGTTGCCATCGGGACAGAGATTCCTAGTACTTGGCGAGTTGTATGTGCAGCTCCGCCACCGAATCCAACCAAGACTCCGGCAGCGCCTGCGCGCATCAAGTGAAGCGCGCTCGCAGTCGTGGCGCACCCACCTACAACTACAGGGACATCTAATTCGTAGATGAATTTCTTGAGATTTAATGGTTCGCTCTTTGTTGAGACATGTTCGGCGCTCACAGTTGTCCCACGGATAACAAAGAAATCAACTCCAGCATCAACTACCGTTTTATGAAAGTCTGCGGTGCGCTGCGGCGAGAGCGCTCCGGCAACAGTGACGCCAGCAGCGCGAATCTCGGCCAATCGCTCTTTAATTAACTCGGGACGAATCGGCGCTTTATATAACTCCTGCATCCGTGCAGTTGCTTGGTCTGCTGGAATTGATGAGATCTCACCTAGTTGAATCTTTGGATTCTCGTATCGTGTCCATAAACCTTCTAGATTCAGTACTCCAAGTCCGCCCAATTTGCCGATGGCAATGGCAGTCTCAGGTGAGACGACAGAGTCCATCGGAGCGGCCAACAACGGCAAATCAAAGCGGTAGGCATCGATCTGCCAGGCCAATGAGACATCTTGGGGCTCGCGGGTGCGGCGCGATGGGACTATCGAGACATCATCAAATGAGTATGCCGTGCGCGCCCTCTTCCCTTCGGAGATCTCAATATCGACCATCGTTAACTCCTTCTATCCTGAAAGTAATTTGGAGCATCAGCGACATCTAAAACATCATGTGGATGGCTTTCTTGCAGCCCAGCGCTAGTGATCTGTATTAATCGACCGCGCTTTTGCAGCGCCTCAATATTCTCAGCTCCGGCATAACCCATCCCAGAACGTAGTCCGCCAACTAATTGATGCACGACCGTGGCGACTGGGCCGCGATAAGTGACTTTTCCTTCAATACCTTCTGGAACTAGCTTGTCTTCTGAGAGAACATCATCTTGCATATATCTATCTTTTGAGAAAGATTTAGTCTCACCGCGAGATTGCATCGCACCTAAAGATCCCATTCCGCGATAACGTTTAAATTTCTTTCCATTACTCTCTAACAATTCACCGGGAGACTCATCACAACCCGCTAGCAAAGATCCCAGCATCACCGTATCTGCTCCGGAAACAATCGCCTTAGCGATATCCCCCGAGTGCTGTAAGCCACCATCGGCAATTAGTGGGACATCCGCTTTTTTACACGCCTTTGCAACTTCCATGATTGCAGTTACTTGTGGAACTCCAACGCCAGCGATCACGCGAGTGGTGCAGATTGACCCCGGCCCAACTCCGACTTTGACCGCATCTGCGCCAGCATTAATTAGCGCTTGCGCGCCAGCACGAGTTGCAACATTTCCGCCAATAACTTCTTGATCGCCATACAAATCCTTTATCCGAGAGATTGCATCTAGGACAGCGCGGTGATGTCCATGTGCCGTGTCAACAACTATGACATCAACGCCAACATCAATTAGCGCTTGAGCGCGCGCGAAACCATCATCTCCGACTCCAACGGCCGCGCCCACAATTAACCCAGCGCCTTTTACTAACTTGGCATGCGTTACTTGCTCTTCGATTGGCAGGTTTCTATGAATGATTCCTATTCCGCCGAGCTTTGCCATAGCAATCGCCATAGTTGATTCCGTAACAGTATCCATGGCCGCAGAAATAAGCGGAATTCCTAGTTTTATCCCTCTAGTTAGCTGGGTATAGGTCTCTACCTCGGAAGGGACGACATCTGATGCATCGGGAAGAAGTAGGACATCGTCATATGTGAGCCCGAGCATCGCCACTTTCTCATTGACGCTCTCAGCCATGCCGAAACCCTAATGGGTCGAGTATCTACCCGCCAACAGCCCGGAGGATCTCCTCGCATGCTTCAACTAAATCATCGACATGTACTGCGCTCTTTTGGAACGAGCCTTTATTACTAGCATCTTGGGCAATCGCAGCTCCCCAGCCTGGCCCGCCGATTACAACTCGAGGAGCTGGTCTAATGCTTGGAATCTGGTCGAGCGCGGTGAGATCTCCATTCTTGTTTAGTTGCGCCCATAGGAAAACTGCGGGTGGCGCTGAACGTTTCACAACCGCGCTGATTGCTTCAATTGGAGTGCGCGCTCCTAAGAATTGGGCTTGAATCTTCCGCTCTGAGAGCGCTGCTGCCAAAGCGTAAAGTGGAAGTGAGTGCATCTCCTCACCGATGCAGGCAAGCAATACCGGGCGAGGATTTATTGGATCGACATCGTTTGTATTCCACTCTTGAAGTAAGCGCTTGATGATTTCGCTGACAAGATGTTCGGTCTCAATTCCGGTACCGGCATCTGCCCATTCATCACCTAGAAGTATTAATAGCGGAACAATCACTTCATTCCAGGTATTAGTTATTCCACGCATCTGCATTTCAGAGCGAAGTAACTCTTCAACAAAATTTCGATCATATGCACGAGCGGCCCGCAAAACAGTCTCAACTAGCTCTTCTCTAACTGTTACTTCTTTAGCAAGAGTTGTGGAGATAACTTCGGCTGAGCTCTCGCCATCAAATGCCAAGGCGCGTTGCGCCGCTTCCGCTGGGGAGACCCCTGAGATAACGAGCTTTCGCATCAACGTTAACCGGGCGATATCACCCGCTGTGTAGCGGCGATGCTCTCCGGTGCTGTGATCGGTTGGGCCAATGCCATAACGGCGATCCCAAGTTCGTAGCGTTGCTGGGGCAACTCCCAGCCTTCTGGCAACTGCGGCGACGGTGTGGGCCTCAGGTGCTACCTCAGTCCCGCTCCGGGATGTGTCGCTCGCCATACCTGAAGGAGACATAGACGAATGGTGGGGGTAGCGCGACGCGCCCGCATCTTGAAATCGAGGTACTTGAACAACTTACGGCGCGATTGTATAGTACGCCTATGTCCGAAACGACCCGCTTACCGAAGCCGGTAGAAGCAAATTGGGAATGGCAGTATGAGGGTGCTTGCCGATCCCTTCCAACTGAGATGTTCTTCCATCCAGATGGCGAGCGCGGCCCCCGCCGCAAGGCTCGTGAAGTTGCTGCCAAAGCGGTCTGCGCAACCTGTCCAGTACTCGCACAGTGCCGAGCACATGCCCTAGCAGTGCAAGAGCCATACGGGATCTGGGGAGGTCTTACTGAAGAAGAGCGTTTCGAGATCATCAGCAAAGCCCAACGGCAATCTCGGGTCTTTACTGCGTAATTCTCCTCCTTTTCAGCCGACTAAACAGCGCCTCCGAGCTCATCACTCGGAGGCGTTAGTTTTTTAACTGGTTAAGTAATTACTTAAGTAAGAGGTTCTGGCTTTACTCGAAGGCTAATCACCGTTGTTACAGCAAGTGCTGAGATGATCACTCCGAGTGAAACGGTAATTGGAATTTCTGGAATCTTAAATCCGGCGATGTCATGTATTCCGATTCCATGGAGCGCTTCAATAACTAGTTTTACTCCAATAAATCCAAGGACAATCGATAGCCCCTTTGACAGGTAAAAGAGGCGCTTTAACAAAATGCCCACTAAGAAATAAAGTTGTCGAAGTCCCATCAAAGCAAAGGCATTTGCCATAAATACGATGTAGGGATCTCGAGTTAATCCAAAGATTGCTGGGATTGAATCTAGAGCAAATAGGAGATCAGTTGTTCCAACAGCAACTAACGCAATTGTGAAAGTCGAGTAACCCCGTTTGCGAAGTGCTTGGATGATCCGGTTTTCTTGCCACTCATCCTCATCCGGGTCCCCGGTGACCAGCTTGTATGCGGTCCACATCAAGATTGCGCCGAACAAGAAGAAGATCGCGACGAAACGCTCAACAACAGCTGCTCCAATAATGATGAAAGCGCCACGCATAACTAGCGCCATAACGATGCCGAGCAATAAAACTAGCTGTTCTTTCTGCTTCTCAACCTTTAGGCGCGTAAGGATGACTAGGAAGACGAAGAGATTATCGATCGAGAGTGAATACTCAGTTATCCAACCAGCGAAGAACTCCCCGCTTGCTCTCGGGCTATCCCAGCTCCGCATTGAGATTCCAAAGATGATTGCCGCGCTTACATAGATTGCTGTCCAGGAAGCCGCTTCTCGAAGCGAGGTGATTGAGTTTCTCCGGTAGACCGCCCAAGCGAGGTCTAAAAGTATTACCAGGCTTACGATTCCGAGGGTTACGAACCAGACAGTGGTTGAGACATTTACAGTTTCGCTCATCACTTCATTCGTCACTTCAGTCATTGCGAAAGTGTAATGAGAAAGGGCCCCGATTCCTCGAGGCCCTTCCACTTACTACGGATAGATTGATTAGTGAGAATGCCCACCAGGTCCATGGCTATGTCCATGTCCGCCCGGCGCATCCTTTGGCTCTTCTGGCTTCTCAAATACGAGCGCCTCGGTAGTCAAAAACATCGCAGCAATCGATGCGGCATTTGCTAGCGCAGAACGAGTCACCTTTACTGGGTCGATAACGCCGGCCTTAACAAGATCGCCATACTCATCAGTTGCGGCGTTGAAGCCTTCATTGCTCTTCAAGTTACGAACCTTTGAGACGACTACATAACCTTCTTGTCCAGCATTTTCTGCGATCCAACGGAGTGGTTCTTGGCAAGCCTTTGCAACGAGTCGAACGCCAACAGCGGCATCACCCTCATAACCAAGATCGCTATCGAGAACTGTTGCAGCATGAACTAGGGCAGCGCCGCCACCAGCGACGATTCCCTCTTCGACTGCAGCGCGAGTCGCAGAGATTGCATCTTCAAGACGGTGCTTCTTCTCTTTCAACTCAACTTCAGTGTGCGCGCCAACTTTGATAACGCAGACTCCACCAGAGAGTTTTGCAAGCCGCTCTTGGAGCTTCTCGCGATCCCAATCAGAATCCACGGTGTCAATCTCACGACGAATCTCAGCAATTCGACCATCGACATCCTTCTTTGCTCCAGCGCCATCAACGATTGTGGTGTGATCTTTTGTCACAACAACGCGACGGGCCTTGCCCAACATATCTAGACCGATTTGGTCGAGCTTCAAACCAACTTCAGTCGAGATGACCTGGCCGCCAGTTAGGACTGCCATGTCTTGAAGGATTGCCTTACGGCGCTCACCAAATGCCGGAGCCTTAACAGCAACCGAGGTGAATACGCCACGGATACGGTTTACAACGAGAGTAGATAGCGCCTCACCTTCAACATCCTCAGCGATGATTACTAGCGGTTTGCTGGTCTTTGCGACCTGCTCGAGAACCGGGAGTAGATCAGAGAGGGCTGAGATTTTTCCGCCTGAAATCAAGATATAGGCATCCTCTAGAACGGACTCCATGCGATCTTGATCAGTAACGAAATAAGGTGAGATGTAGCCCTTATCGAACTGCATACCCTCAGTAAATTCGAGCTCTAAACCAGTAGTGGATGATTCCTCAACGGTGATAACGCCATCCTTGCCTACTTTGTCCATCGCTTCAGCGATCAATTCACCGATGCCGCGATCTTGAGCAGAGATGGTCGCAACATCTGCGATCTGCTCTTTTCCGGCAACCTTTGTGGAGTTAGAGCGGAGCTTGTCTACTACTGAGGTAACAGCAGCTTCAATTCCAGCTTTGATTCCCATTGGTTGTGCGCCAGCAGCGAGGTTACGAAGTCCCTCTTTAACCATTGCTTGCGCCAAAACTGTTGCAGTGGTTGTTCCGTCACCAGCGACATCATTGGTCTTCTCAGCAACTTGCTTAACAAGTTGTGCTCCCATGTTCTCAGCTGGATCGGATAGTTCGATTTCCTTTGCGATAGTGACGCCATCATTTGTGATGACTGGCGCACCAAAAGATTTTCCAATTACGACATTCCGGCCCTTTGGACCGAGAGTCACCTTTACGGTGTCAGCGAGGGTATTTACTCCACGCTCCATGCCGCGACGAGCACTCTCGTCGAAATGAAGTGCTTTAGCCATAGTTAGTTATCGTCTCGATTACTTCGCAACTACAGCCAAGATATCGCGAGCGGAGAGAACTAGATATTCCTCGCCACCATGCTTGATCTCAGTTCCACCGTACTTGCTATAGAGAACAACATCGCCAACTTTGATATCCATTGGAACGCGAACGCCATCATCAAAGCGGCCTGGGCCGACTGCAACAACGGTTCCTTCCTGTGGCTTCTCTTTAGCGGTATCTGGGATAACTAGACCAGATGCGGTCTTCTCTTCTGCTTCGCTTATCTTTATTACGATGCGATCTTCTAGCGGCTTAATGGCAATGGCCATCTTTATAGCTCCTTCTTATCTAGTCTTATTCGGGCGACTTATCACTCTCACCCGGTGAGTGCTAACGCCAAGCCTAGGGCGAGGTATTCCCGACCTCAAATCAGCGTTGTCCAGCCCTCAAATCCGGTTCGGAGCGGGGAGCTGAGAGCAAACGTTGTCTCCGCGTAGCGGGGACGGTTTGCGACGGCGACCCCGACGAACCGAGTTAGAGCCAGAGTGGCTGAGTCGGAGGTGTATCTGAGGCTGCTGCGATCCCAAGCCTCGAGGGGGCGCGACCGGCGGAGATGGCAAGGGAGCCGAGAGCGGCGACCATCGCTCCGTTATCGGTACATAGGGCCGGAGGTGGGGTTCGGACTTCGATTCCCGCTCTTGCGCACCGCTCACTAGCAAGCTGGCGAAGGCGCGAATTAGCAGCAACTCCGCCGGCGATCACAAGCGAATCAATTCCAGTATCAACGCAGGCCTTGATCGATTTCAGTAAGAGCACATCGACAACAGCTTCTTGAAAAGAAGCAGCGACATCGGCTCGTTTGAAATCTGGGGTAGCAACTAAGTATCGAGATACCGCGGTCTTTAGGCCTGAGAATGAGAAATCAAAAGGTTGGGCTTGCATATCTTTTGGTTGGGATAGACCCCTTGGAAACTTAATCGCTTCTCGATCACCGTCTCTTGATTCGCGATCAATTATTGGACCGCCTGGAAAGCCCAGGTTCATCAAACGAGCAATTTTATCGAATGCCTCACCGGCAGCATCATCAACTGTCTGGCCAAGACTTTCGATATCGGATGTTAACTCGTTAACTTTCAAGATTGAAGAATGTCCCCCGCTAACTAGTAGAGCGATGCTAGGACGAAACTCCTTCTCGTGCGTAAGTAAATCAACTGCAACATGTGATGCAAGATGATTCACTCCGTAAAGTGGTTTATCAAGAGCTAGCGCGAGTGCATTTGCAGCGGATACTCCTACCAATAACGCACCTACTAAGCCTGGACCAGAAGTTACAGCGATCCCATCGAGGTCTTCCAGCTTTACGCCACTTTCTTTTAGCGCTCGCTCAATACTGGGTTGCATCGCCTCTAAATGGGCACGTGATGCGACTTCCGGGACAACGCCACCAAAGCGAGCATGCTCATCCACGCTAGAAGCAATCACGTTGGCAAGAAGTTTTCGCCCCGTTACGATTCCAACAGCTGTCTCATCGCAAGAAGTCTCGATACCGAGAACTAGTGGCTCACTCATCGCCAAGCTCCTTACGCATAATCAACGCATGAACGCCGGTGGCGTAATAGTTATCTCGCCTTGCAATCACTACATAACCGCGCTTTTCATAGAGTGGAAAGGCCTCTTCATTTCCCTCGCGGATTTCCAGCATCAACGCGCTTACCTTCTTGGAAGCAGCCCAACGCTCGAGTTCATCAAGTAAGTGGCTCGCTATTCCGCGTTTCCTATAGCTTGGAATAACAGCGACATTATGAATGTCGGCAACCTCGCCCGCCAAGGCGATACCGGCATATCCGACAATCACTCCTTGCTCATGAGCAACTAAGTAGCGCCGGGTCTTTGGTACACCTGAAAGTTCTTCCCGGAATTGAGCAGCGCTCCATGGAGATTCCGGAAAGACTTCTTTTTCAATTCCTATCAATGCTGGAACATCAAAGGTAGACATCTCGCGATATTCGATCATGAGCGCTCACTCGTAGGAAGAGCATCTGGCCTACGTAAATAGAAAGGCTCGCGGATATTCATAGCGAGTGACTTTGCAAGAAGTAGATGCGGTGAGGGAAAGAGCGGTTCGGTAAATCCAAAGCCAAACTTATTCTCTGATCTTGTGGCTATTTCTTCAGGCTTTCCTACAGAGGGCCCTTCTACTCTCTCGCCATTTGCATACTTGGCCCAGTAAATCTCTTTCCGCCGGGCATCAGTTGTAACCAAGTAACTTGGAGAATCAATATCGATCCCGTCTAATGAACAGACTCCGACCCAGGGAATATCTCGCGCCGTAGCAAAAGTTTGGGCGAAGACAATGCCTACCCGCAATCCTGTAAATGGACCGGGCCCCATGCCCACAACAACTTGATCAATACTTTTCTCAATCTGTAACGCTTCAGCTACTAACTTCGGGAGCGCCTCCGCATGCTCAGTTGCGCCATCGTGATGGCCCGCAAAAAGTAACTTTGAACCAGCAAGTACCGCACAGCTAGTGCGCGTTGTTGAAGTATCTATAACCAGCGAATTCAAAGGGTGAATCCCTCCCAGCGCTTTCCATGAGGAATTGCACTTACATTTCGCTCATCATCGCTCGCGCCAAACTCAATGAGAATCTCTAGGAAATCCTCACCAAAGCGCGCTCCCACTTCCCCGCCCCACTCAATAACCGTAACCGCGCTCTCTCGCCCAGTGTCTAGATCCAAGTCATCAAATTCAAAGGTTGTCTTTGCGCTTCCCAATAACCGATAAGCATCAACATGAATAAGCGGGATCTCTCCCTTATGGACGCGGGAGATCACAAATGTTGGCGAAGTGATTCCGATAATGCCAAGGCCAGCGCCAATTCCTTGAGTTAGCGCAGTTTTACCGGCTCCCAAAGGCCCAGAGAGAACAACTAGATCTCCAGCCTTTGTTTTCGAGGCAATAAATTGACCGAGCTCGCGCATCTCATCGACTGAGTTCACTTTGCGCATTTGATAAGGCTATCCAAAAAATGAAGCGGGGCCCGGTTTCCCGGGCCCCGTTCACTTATTACTAACTAATTAACCACCAGGTTAATCAACCACCTAGAACCCTCAGTCTCGGTGCAACGTAGCCCCGATCAAAGGTCATGTTTCCTGCTTTGCGCAACTTTGTGAGCAACGCTCCGCCGGACAAGTTCTTTCCGTTCTCGGCAGCATAAGCAAGCATGTCTGCAATTGCTAAGTACTGAGAGACAGTGAAGTTACAGTGGTTAGTTCCAGTAGCAGCTGGGACCGTTGTGTCTGGTGATCCAAGCGCAGTGAACTTCATGTACTTCTCTGGTGGGAAGTTCCATAGAACCAATTGATTATAAGCAGGCTTTGTCCGTATACCTGCCTTCTTTGCTGCCGCCCACTTTTCAGCATGATGGGCAGCATATTTGTCAGCGAGTGATTGCTGAATTCCTGCCAAGGTTGCTGGGTCTGAGGTGCCCTTGAAAAGAATTGACGGCTTATCCACCTTTCCAGTGTGCGAAGCCAGAGTTTGTAGCTTGGCAATAGCTGCTGGATTTCCTTTGACCCGCGGAACAGCTGCGAGGTAGGCAAGCATCGCATCCGTTGCACTCTTACCGGAAAGTGCGGAAACCCAAATGAATTGGTCTTCTGCGACTCTCGCTGCGTAA
>VGAF01000008.1 GCA_016870855.1 Actinomycetota bacterium
ACGGTAGTAACAGCATTAGAATTAGGGACACATGGTTGCGCAATTCAAAATTTCCCAGTCGAGTACGCCATTACCTGGGATTTGAACGTGGCGATTACGGGGTCGCAAACGCATACAACGTAGATCCATTTATGAGTTTTGGCATGAGCGCAGATGGGTTAACTCTCTTTGCAACTACCCATTCTGACAACACAGTATCTGCGGTTCGGAATTGGAACGCGGCCGCTTCTCTTGCAAAAGAAGAATTCTTAATAGCCATAGCTGATGATTTAGTCCCGTGCAAAGACTGGGATATTAAGCTCGACGATATCTTAAGTGGGCAATTGGGAAAGCCACGCATACTTACCTTTACTGATGACCGTTGCATTTCGTTAAGGACTCTTGGTGCGGATACTTTGCTTCCTAGACATCCTGGAATTACCCGAGAGGCTTACGTGGAGTTCGGGTTTCTGTTTTCTCCCGATTATGAGTCGGTTGGACCAGACCTTGAAGTTCTAATTGAATCTCTCAATAGAGGCTGGCTTATTGACGCAAGATCAATAAAGTTTCACCACAGTTTCAATCAGGTAATTGACTCAAATAGTGACTTGGTTTGTGGATGTGCTGGCGAATCAATTGATACCACGCGAGGAGCATCTCAAAAAATGATTCACCGAGACTCAATCAAAGCGAAGAAACTTCTAAAAGAGCGTTGGGGTGGCGCTTGGATGATGGTAGCAAAATTAGCTTGTGCAAACAGATTTGCCGATTTTATTTATGCCTCAATGAGAATGGATACAAAGAACCGCCCGACGACCCTTCTGGCTTTGTTCAATTACTATTTCTGGATTTCAGGAGCGAAAAGGCGTCTAATTAACAAGTGATGATGCTAAGTTTATGTTTTGCAATCAATCAGAATGGCTATTGGTCAAATTCAAGATTGCACTCTTAACTGCAAGCATTTTTGCCTGGCTTTCAGCGTATTCACGCTCGGGATCGGAGCCAGCGACAATTCCGCAGCCCGCATAGATTCGAATTGATTTACCGTCGTTTCCGATTTGGCCACAACGAAGTGCAATACCCAGTTCACCGTCGCCATTTGCATCAATCCAACCGATTGGGCCGGCGTAGCGACCGCGCGAGATACCTTCAATCTCATCGATTGCGCGCTTTGCGATTTCAGTCGGGGTTCCACAGACAGCGGCCGAGGGATGAAGTCTTGAAACCAGATCAAAGATATCGGCCGGGGATGAGTTATCACTAAGCACACCGGTCACATCGGTAGCAAGGTGCATGACATTTGAAAGGTGAAGTACAAATGGTGATTCGGGAACATTTGTAGATGAGCAAAGTGGCGCAAGGGAATCGGCGACCGAGCGAACTGCGTATTCATGTTCCTCTAAATCTTTTGATGATCTAGCGAGTGAAGCAGCGAGCGCAAGATCTCTTTGATCATCTCCAGTTTTACGGATTGTGCCGGCGAGAATTCTTGAAGTAACTAGAGACTTACTTAGCCTTACCAAGAGTTCTGGGGTTGCACCGATTAGGTCGGAATTGGAATAGACCCAAGTCGATGGATATTCATTGGCAAGTTCTTTAAGAAGGTTTCTTGTATTAATTGGTGAATCGAATGTGGCGCTAGCAAATCTTGCGAGCACCACCTTTTCTAATTGATTCTCCTTTATCTTCTCGACAGCTCGCGCCACTCGGTCCTGCCAGACATCACCGTTGCTCCCACTCCAACTTAAGTTAAGTGGGCTCTTTTCAATGCTTGCTTTTTGTAACGCAGGTTGTGGGCTCGCTCCTATCCAAGTAATCCAGGATTTTCCGTTACGTTGGCCGATAACAACTTTAGGGATAACAAGGATTGATTCTTCGGCTGGGTCAAATGAGAAGGACGTAAAGAGAATCGGGCCAGTTCCAGTGCCGTGGACATTGTTATGAATATCTAGCGTGCTGATTTCCTTGCGCCACCATTTCCTTGCTTCAGCAAAGCGATTTGTTCCGGTTACAACTTGGCGCTTATAGATTCCAATTCCTAATAGACCATCACCGCCACGGACCCAAGAAGTGAGATCTTGGCTATCAGCAAATTCAGGAATAGCGATATCGAGGAGGGATGGGTGTTCACCCAATAGCTCTGTTGTGATTGGGATATGCATGGACCTCGCCTCGACTTGTGAAGGTAGCGTACCGCTCGGGATGATGAGCCGGTGAGTCGAGCAGATTTAGGCAAAGATCCTGAAGCGGTCGCAACGATGTTTGACGCCGTTGCGCGGCGCTATGACCTAGTTAATGATCTGTTGAGTTTGGGTCGAACCAAAGCTTGGCGTAAGAAAGTTGTGAAGATAATCAAGCCAAGTTCGGGAATGAAAATTCTAGATATTGCTGCCGGCCCGGGTTCATCAAGTGAGCCGTTACATAAAGCTGGCGCTGATGTCATATCTCTAGATTTTTCAGATGGGATGTTGGAACAAGGAAGGAAAGCTCGTCCATATTTAAAGTTTATTAAGGGCGATGCGTTGAAGTTACCTTTTGGAGATAACGAATTTGATGTTACGACGATTTCTTTCGGATTGAGAAATACCAAAGATTATGAAGCGGCTCTTCGAGAAGCTTTACGGGTTACTAAAGAAGGTGGCCGGATGGTCATCGTGGAGTTTTCGACTCCTTCTGGTTCACTCTTTCGAAAGATCTATATGAACTATTTGATGAAGTCACTTCCAAAGATTGCGCGGAAGACCTCATCAAATCCAGTTGCATATGAATATCTAGCAGAATCGATCCGCGCATGGCCAGATCAGGGCAAGCTGGCTCGAAAAATGATTGCTAATGGCTGGAAAGACCCCACCTGGATCAACCTCACCGGGGGCGTTGTGGCAGTTCACACAGGCACTAAGCGCTCCTAATTTCGCCCCTTTTATCGGGCTCACTTAGGATTACATGTTGTGAATCCCTATATCCCGATTATCGTAATTGGAGCTATCGGCTTCGGATTCGCAGCATTTTCAGTCGTCGCAGGAGCGCTAGCAGGGCCACAGAGATATAACCGCGCCAAGTTAGATGCTTATGAGTGCGGTATCGAACCGAGCCCCCAGGCTCAAGGCGGCGGTAGGTTCCCGATTAAATACTTCTTAACTGCGATGCTCTTTATTATCTTTGATATCGAAATCGTCTTCTTATATCCATGGGCAGTTGCTTACGATCAGTTAGGTCTATTTGGTCTAGTTGAGATGATGATCTTCATCCTCACAGTATTTGTTGCATATATATATGTATGGCGCCGTGGCGGATTGGAGTGGGATTAATGGGTCTAGAAGAGAAACTCCCCTCTGGTTTTCTACTAACAACGGTAGAGAAGCTCGCTTCTTATATGCGCCGCAACTCTTTATGGCCAGCAACTTTCGGTCTTGCTTGTTGTGCAATTGAGATGATGGCGATTGGCTCAGCCCAAAAGTACGACATCTCTCGCTTTGGAATGGAAGTCTTCCGCGCCTCACCACGTCAGGCAGATTTGATGATCGTCGCAGGTCGCGTCTCCCAGAAGATGGCGCCGGTCGTGCGCCAGATTTATGATCAAATGGTCGAACCAAAATGGGTGCTATCGATGGGCGCATGCGCATCATCAGGTGGAATGTTTAATAACTATGCGATTGTTCAAGGCGTCGATCACATAATTCCAGTTGATATTTATCTACCGGGTTGCCCACCACGTCCTGAGATGTTGATGGATGCGATTATCAAACTTCATGAACAGATTAAGGATGAGAAGCTTGGCGTTAATCGCAAGAAGGTAATTGCGGAGGTTGAAAAGGCTGCTCTAGCTTCACTTCCAACCCATCAAATCCCAGTCTTTGGAAAGGCTGAGTGATGAGCGAAGATTTCGATAAGGGCATGTTCGGTGTTAGCGGCACCGGAGATACCTCAGGCTACGGCGGATTAGTACGCCAGCAAGTAAACGCGGGTTCATCCCAGCGCCCATACGGCTCTTATTTTGATGATGTTGCTGATGAATTGGAGCGCGCTTATCCAGAATTTAGCGATGCGATTGAGAGAGTTATTGTCGATCGCGGCGAATTGACGCTTCATGTCAAGCGCGAGAAGTTGGTAGAAGTCGCGCTCGTGCTTCGCGATAAGTTGCTATTTGAAGTATGTCTTGGAGTAAATGGCGTTCACTATCCCGAAGATAAAGGGCGTGAATTGCATGCGGTCTATCCACTTCTATCGATGACAAATAATCGCCGGATCCGACTTGAAGTTTCAGTTCCAGATGGCGATGCACATATTCCATCTTTAGTTGAAGTTTGGGCAGGAAATAATTGGCATGAGCGCGAGACCTATGACATGTTCGGAATCATCTTCGATGGCCATCCAGCGTTAACCCGAATCTTGATGCCAGATGATTGGCCCGGCCACCCACAACGTAAGGATTATCCGCTCGGTGGAATTCCAGTCGAATATATCGGCGCAACTGTTCCAGCTCCTGATGAGAGGAGGTCGTACCGATGAGCACATTCGCATCTTCACGCGAAACAACTGAAGGTCGCATCTACTCTGTTACTGGTGGTGATTGGGATGAGGTAGCGCGCGAAATCGGTAGCGCTAAAGAAGAGCGCGTGATCGTGAATATGGGGCCACAACACCCATCTACCCATGGCGTTCTTCGCCTTATGTTGGAGCTTGAGGGCGAGACGATTACCGAACTTCGCTGTGGAATCGGCTATTTACATACGGGAATCGAGAAGAACACTGAGTTCCGCACTTGGACCCAAGGCGTAACTTTTGTAACACGTATGGATTATCTCTCGCCGTTGTTTAACGAGACTGCGTATTGCCTAGCCGTTGAGAAGCTTTTGAATATCACTAATGAAGTACCAGAGCGCGCCAGCGTCATTCGCGTGTTGATGATGGAGTTAAATCGAATCTCCTCACATATGGTCGCACTTGGAACTGGCGCACTTGAACTTGGTGCGATGGCGCCGATGTTCTTTGCCTTTAGAGAGCGCGAGCGCGTTCTAGATATCTTTGAGATGGTCTCGGGCCTTCGAATGAATATGGCTTATGTGCGCCCAGGTGGAGTCGCGCAAGACCTACCTTCAGATGCACTTTCCAAGATCCGCGAACTAGTTAAGGATCTACGTAAGAACTTCAAAGATAACGAGACGCTTCTTGTCGGAAATACGATCTGGATGAAGCGCACTAAAGATGTGGGTTATCTAGATCTCGCCGGATGTATCACTCTCGGCGTTACCGGTCCGGTACTTCGCGCAGCAGGAATGCCCTGGGATCTCCGCAAGACTGAGCCATATTGCGGCTATGAGGATTACAAGTTTGATGTCATAACCGCAGATACATGCGATGTTTATGGTCGCTTCTTGATAAGGATGCAAGAGTTTGAGCAATCACTTCGAATCATCGAGCAGGCTTGTGACAAGCTAGAGAAACTTGAAGGCGCTCCAGTAATGGTCGCTGATAAGAAGATTGCTTGGCCAGCACAGCTCGCACTTGGTGGCGATGGTTTAGGTAATTCACTAGAACATATCCGCCAGATCATGGGCACCTCGATGGAGGCGTTAATCCATCACTTCAAGATCGTCACCGAAGGTTTCCGCGTCCCAGCCGGCCAGGTTTATGTACCGATTGAATCTCCTCGCGGTGAGCTCGGCGCTTACTTGGTCTCCGATGGTGGAACTCGTCCATATCGCGTTCACTTCCGCACCCCTTCATTTAGCAATCTGCAAGCAACAAGTGCGATGTGTGAGGGATCTTTAATCGCTGACATCGTCGGCGCAGTTGCCTCTATCGATCCAGTTATGGGAGATGTTGATCGCTGATGTCACTAAAAAATGATGATGCTTTGATCGATTCGATCATCAAGCGCTACCCACGTTCTCGTTCGGCAATCATGCCGTTGTTGCATCTTGCCCAAGCGCGCGATGGATATGTAACTCCAGAATCAATCGAGGTAATCGCTGAGAAGTTAAGCCTTGAAACGGCTGAAGTTAGCGCCGTTGCTACTTTCTATACCCAATATAAGAGAAAGCCAGTTGGCGAGTATCACGTCGGTGTTTGTACCAATACTCTGTGCGCGGTTATGGGCGGAGATGCAATCTACGAATCAATCTTGGAGCACCTAAGTATTGATAATGATGAAGTCACATCGGATGGCAAAGTTTCAGTAGAACATATCGAGTGCAACGCGGCTTGTGATTATGCCCCGGTAGTTATGGTGAATTGGGAGTTCTATGACAACCAAACCGTGGCAAGCACGAAGGATCTAGTTGATGCATGTCGCGCTGGAAATCCACCCGCTCCAACTCGCGGCCCAAATAAGTTGCCGACCTGGAAAGAGAATTCTGAAGTTCTTGCTGGAGTTAATGATGGCCGCGCCAATGAAGGTGTTCAGGCTGGTGAACCAACTCTGCTTGGTTTGAAGATCGCTAAAGAAGGCGGGAAAAAATGTCTAAATTGACGCCGGTTCTCTCAGCTTTCTGGGATCAGAAAGATAGCTTCACCATCGAGGGCTACAAGCGAAATGGTGGCTATAAGGCGGTAGAAAAAGCTTTAGCAATCTCACCAGATGATGTCATCAAAACCGTTAAGGATTCTGGGCTACGTGGTCGTGGTGGCGCGGGCTTCCCAACCGGAATGAAGTGGGGCTTTATCCCGCAGGGCGATAACAAAGAGCATTACTTCGTTGTTAACGCTGATGAATCAGAGCCGGGAACCTGCAAAGACACTCCGCTCTTGATGGCGAACCCTCATGTTTTGATTGAAGGAATCATCATCGGTTCTTATGCGATTCGCGCAAACTATGCATTTATCTATATCCGAGGTGAGATCGCACATGTCGTCCGTCGTGTACAGCAAGCAATAGAGGATGCTTACAAGGCAGGTCTTCTTGGAAAGAACATCCTTGGTAAAGGTTTTGATCTTGAGTTAGTGCTTCATATTGGCGCAGGTGCTTACATCTGTGGTGAAGAGACTGCTCTACTTGATTCACTTGAGGGCTTCCGCGGCCAACCAAGACTTCGTCCACCATTCCCAGCAATTGCTGGTCTGTATGCGCGTCCAACTGTTGTAAATAACGTTGAATCAGTCGCCTCAGTTCCATCGATTATCAATAACGGCGTTGAATGGTTTGCTTCGATGGGCACCGAGAAGAGCAAGGGTTACACCCTCTACTCACTCTCTGGCCATGTGAAAAACCCTGGTCAATTCGAAGCGCCACTTGGAATTACTTTGAGAGAGCTAATCGATTTGGCGGGTGGAATGCGAAGCGGCCATAAGCTCAAGTTCTGGACCCCAGGTGGATCATCTACCCCACTATTTACCGATGCTCATCTTGATACGCCACTTGATTATGAAGGTGTTGCTGCCGCAGGTTCGATGCTCGGCACTAAAGCGCTCCAAATCTTCGATGAGACGGTATGCGTAGTTCGCGCAGTACTTCGTTGGACTGAGTTTTATAAGCATGAATCATGCGGAAAGTGCACGCCTTGCCGCGAAGGAACTTGGTGGTTAGTTCAGATTCTTGAAGATCTAGAAAGTGGAAAGGGTGAAGCAGCCGATTTAGATAAGTTATTAGATCTATGTGACAACATCGCAGGTCGTTCATTCTGCGCACTAGCCGATGGCGCCGCAGCGCCGATTATTTCTTCATTGAAGTACTTCCGCGAAGAGTATCTAGAGCATCTCCGTACCGGTGGTTGCCCATTTGATCCAGCGAAGTCGACGGTATTTGAGTTAGCGGGAAGTGAGCGATGAGCACACAAGAGCTACAACCAGATACTCAAGTCGAAATGATCACGGTAACTATCGATGGCTTTGAAGTTACTGTTCCAAAGGGAACGTTAGTAATCCGCGCTGCTGAGAAATTGGGAATTCAAATCCCAAGATTCTGCGATCACCCACTTCTAGATCCAGTCGGTGCATGTCGCCAATGTCTTGTTGAGATCGAGATCAATGGGCGTAAATTCCCGAAGCCACAAGCATCATGCACCATCCCGGTTGAACCAGGAATGATCGTTAACACCCAACTAACTTCACCCGTTGCTGATAAAGCGCAACAGGGAATCATGGAGTTGTTGCTGATTAACCACCCACTGGATTGTCCAGTTTGCGATAAGGGTGGCGAGTGTCCTTTGCAGAACCAAGCAATGAGTAATGGCCGTGGTGAATCGCGCTATGAGGGTTATAAGAGAACATTTGAGAAGCCGATAAATATCTCCTCCCAAGTCCTTCTTGATCGAGAGCGCTGCATTCTCTGTGCTCGTTGCACCCGTTTCTCTGAACAGATCGCTGGCGATCCATTCATCACTTTGAATGAACGTGGTGCGCTACAACAAGTAGGCATCTACGAGAACGATCCTTTTGAATCTTATTTCTCCGGAAATACCGTCCAGATATGTCCAGTTGGAGCGTTAACTGGAGCCTCATATCGTTTCCGGGCTCGCCCCTTTGATTTAGTTTCAACGCCATCTGCTTGTGAGCATTGCGCATCTGGATGCGATATGCGCACCGATGTCAGACGTGGAAAGACACTTCGCCGCCTTGCTGGCGATGACCCACAAGTAAATGAAGAGTGGAACTGCGATAAGGGACGTTGGGCATTTAAGTATGTAACCCAGAAAGATCGAATTACGACTCCACTCGTTCGCGATGAGAGCGGTGAGCTAAGGGAGGCATCTTGGCCAGAAGCGCTACAAGTAGCAGCTGCTGGACTTGACGCGAATCGCAGCGCGGTTCTAGTTGGGGGCCGGGCAACTCTTGAAGATGCTTATGGTTACGCAAAGTTTGCTCGGGTAGCGCTTGGAACAAATGACATCGATTTCCGCGCCCGTGTCTCAAGTAAAGAGGAGCGCGACTTCCTAGCGAGCTATGTTGTAGGTAAGGAAGTTAATTACAAGGATCTAGATCGCGCCGATCACGTTGTACTTCTTGGCTTCGAACCAGAAGAAGAATCACCAATTGTTTTCTTACGTCTCTATAAGCAAGTCCGTAAACGTTCACTTTCAATCACAACCGTTGCGCCATTTACTTCGCGCGGTAGTGAGAAGTTAAATGCAAAGTTAATCAAGAGCGCTGCTGGAAATGAAGCGAGCGTTATCCCATCAATTACTAGTTTAACATCAAAGACAGTCATCTTGGTCGGTGAACGGTTAGCTGAAGCTGTCGGTGGTCTATCTGCTGCCGCCGCGTTAGCCCAATCATCTGGTGCGAAGTTGGCTTGGATTCCACGCCGTGCTGGTGAGCGCGGCGCTCTAGAGGCTGGCGCAATTGGAAATCTTCTTCCGGGTGGCCGTCCAGTTAATGATGCGAAGGCTCGTGTTGATATTCAGACCGCATGGGGCGTTGATTCACTTCCTGCTAGCGATGGACGCGATACCGATGCGATCCTCAAAGCCCTTCATGATGGCGAGATTGAATCGCTTTTGATTGGCGGCGTTGACCCCCTTGATATCTCAGCTCATCTCCATGACGGATTGAAGAAGGCCTTTGTTGTCTCACTTGAGATTCGTAAGAGTGCAATCACTGAGATCGCAAATGTGGTCCTTCCAGTCGCCGCAGTAGTTGAGAAGAGCGGAACTTTCATTAATTGGGAAGGTCGCGCTCGTTCATTCGATGTCGCCCTCGCTGATTCGTTAACTCGAAGCGATGTTCGGATTCTCTCAATTCTTGCCGATGAGATGGGAACCCCGATAAACCTTCCAACGGTTGCTGCTGCTGCGAAAGAATTTAGCTCACTTGGAAATTGGGAAGAGCGCGCACCATTTACTCCAACAGCTGGAAAGTCGATTGCTCACTCAACTGGCGATGCGCTTCTATCTTCCTGGCGCTTACTTCTTGATGCCGGTTCACTTCAAGATGGCGAAGCGAATCTTGCTGGAACCGCTCATCCATCTGTTGCAGTTATCTCTAAAGATCGGGCTGCGAAGTTGGGTGTAAGTGAGGGAGATTCGGTTCGAATCTCGACTTCAAACGGAGCAATCACGCTTGCTTGCGAGATCAAAGATATTGAAGAGAGTTCAGTTTGGATTCCCCGTAACTCAGTAGCAAGTAAGGCGATTGCTGTACTTGGAACTGTAACTGGCCCGGTATCGGTGGTGAAGGCATGAGCGAATACGCATCGATTCTTCTTGACGATCCAGTCTGGATGATCGTCGTAAAAGGTTTATTGGTCTTTGTTCTCTGCGTGCTTCTAACTCTTGCTGCGGTTTATGGCGAGCGAAAGATTGTTGCTCGAATGCAGCTCCGCGTTGGTCCAAATAGAGCAGGCCCTGGTGGAATGCTCGTCAGTCTCGCTGATGGCGTTAAGTTGGCGCTTAAGGAAGACATAATCCCTAAGGCTGCCGATCGAATCGTCTTCATCCTTGCCCCGGTAATCAGCGCCGCTACCTGCTTTTTAGCCTTTGCTGTAATCCCAATGACCGGCAAAGTTATGTTTTTTGGCGAAGAGACAATCATGCAGTTAACCGATATCCCAGTCGGAGTTCTCTATGTCTTAGCTGCAACCTCAATCGGTGTTTATGGAATCGTTCTTGCCGGTTGGTCATCTGGTTCAACTTATCCACTACTTGGCGGACTTCGTTCAAGCGCCCAAGTCATCTCTTATGAGATCGCGATGGGGCTCTCATTTGTAGCGGTCTTTATGTATGCCGGTTCTATGTCGACCGGAGATATCGTTCAAGCCCAGTCCCAATGGTGGAACGCGGTCGTTCTATTTCCTTCCTTTGTAATTTACGTAATCTCAATGGTCGGTGAAACAAACCGCGCGCCATTTGATTTAGCCGAAGCTGAAGGCGAATTAGTTGGTGGATTCCATACCGAGTATTCATCCTTGAAGTTCGCACTCTTCTTCTTGGCGGAGTATGTAAATATCATCGCGGTATCAGCACTTGCCACGACGCTCTTCCTTGGTGGTCCATCGGCTCCTCCAGGGCTTGGATTCACTGAGAGCTGGCTTGGTGGTTGGTTTACCTTTATCTGGTTCTTGCTAAAGGTATTTCTATTCTTCTTCCTCTTTGTCTGGTTACGCGGAACTCTTCCAAGACTTCGCTATGACCAATTTATGAAGTTTGGTTGGAAAGTTTTGATTCCAGTTAGCGTTCTATGGATTCTCGTAGTGGCAACGCTTCGCCTCCTTACCCAACAAGGCGCTTCACAATTCTTAATCGCTGCATTTACTGGTGGCGTTGTACTTGTAGTGCTAATCGCAACATCACTATATGAATCAAGTAAGAAACGCGCTGAGGAAGAAGCTCGCTACGTCCCTGAAATGCCAGCGCCAAAGTTCCCAGTTCCGGCACTGCCTAAAGCGAAGATTGAGGAGGTCGAATAATGAGCGATTTCGAACTTCAACCGAAGCGTTCTGATGCTATTGAGAAGGCTGCTAGCGAGAGCGTTCCAGTCACCGGCCAAGAAGCCTCGCCACTCTTCAAGCAGCTAAAGGGTTTCTGGGTCACCTTCTCGACCATGTTCAAGAAGCCACTAGTTGTTGAGTATCCAGAGGTCAAAGTTGAAACCCAGCCGCGCTTTCATGGTCGCCACCAACTAAATCGCTATGAAGATGGTTTAGAGAAGTGCATTGGATGTGAGCTATGTGCTTGGGCCTGCCCAGCAGATGCGATCTATGTCGAAGGCGAAAATAACACCGAAGGAAATCAAATCTCACCGGGTGAGCGCCATGCCAAGGTCTATCAAATCAATTATCTCCGTTGCATTTTCTGTGGGTTATGCATCGAAGCCTGCCCAACCCGCGCGTTAACAATGACAAATGAGTATGAGATTGCCGACGATAAGCGTGAGAAGTTGATCTGGGAGAAGGAAGATCTTCTTGCACCACTGCGCGCTGGAATGTTGATGCCGCCTCATCCGATGTATCCAGGTTCTGATCACCACACTTATTACCGCGGTGAGATTAAAGAGGCGCATCCATCGCAAGAGGTGAATAAGTGACCGGTGAAGTAATCCTCTTCTGGGCGCTCGCACCGCTAACAGTTTTAGCAGCGCTTGGAATGCTTCTTGTTAAGAAGGCCGTTCATTCTGCAATCTTGCTCGCATTTGTGATGATCGCTCTTGCGGTCTTCTACTTAGTGCAAGATGCGCCATTCCTTGGCGTTGTTCAAATTGTTGTATACACCGGCGCGGTGATGATGCTCTTCCTATTTATCTTGATGCTGGTCGGTGTTGATTCATCTGATTCGCTCGTTGAGAACATCAAAGGGCTTCGGGGCGTTGCTATTTTCACTTCGCTTGCTTTTGCTGCGACACTTACATCTCTTATTGCGCGCGCCACGACTGGAAGAGATCCGGTCGGTTTAGAGCTCGCTAACGGCGAAGGAAATGTCCAAGGCTTGGCGGGATTAATTTTTGGTGAATATGTATGGGCCTTCGAGATCATCTCGGCCCTACTCATTACCGCAGCGCTTGGTGCGATGGTGCTAGCTCACACTCAAAAGTCCCCAGAAGCCCGGCTATCCCAGCGCGTTCGTTCTACCGCTCGCTTCCGCGGCGAATCAATTGGAACCGCGGCTGGCTTACCAGGCTCAGGAGTCTTTGCTCGCCATAACGCGGTCGATGTTCCAGCACTCCTTCCAGATGGAACGCCATCAGATCTTTCAATCTCTAACTTGCTCGCGCAACGCGGCGATGTTCAAGAAACTAAGCGTTATTCACTAGAAGGCCTGCCAAAGTTAGATGGCGAGGATAAGAAGTGAATCCAACTAATTATCTATATCTATCCGCGCTTCTCTTCTCAATCGGCGCAGTCGGTGTGATTGTTCGCCGTAACGCGATTGTGGTTTTCATGTGTATTGAGTTGATGCTCAATGCAGCCAATCTTGCCTTTGTAACTTTTGCCCGTATGAATGGCAACCTCGAAGGACAAGTCATCGCATTCTTTACGATGGTGGTCGCGGCCTGTGAAGTCGTAGTAGGTCTAGCAATCATCGTCTCTATCTATCGTTCCCGTAGATCTGCATCAGTTGATGATGCAAGCTTGTTGAGTCGCTGATGACATCATCAAATTTGGTCTACTTCGTCGCGCTTCCCCTCTTTAGCTCTGCGCTATTGATGCTTCTTGGCCGTAAGGCTGATAAGTGGGGACATGTCTTCGCCACCCTTGTTTCGGCGAGCACCTTCTTTATCGGAGTCTTTGAGTTCTTAGCGATGCGCGATCGCGCTGTTGAGATGCGCGCAGTCACCCAGAAACTCTTTACCTGGATTTCAGTCGGTGATTTCCAAGTCGATGCAGCCTTGTTGCTTGATCAGCTCTCGATTTCTTTCGTACTTCTAATCACCGGAGTTGGCACGCTGATTCATGTTTATTCAATCACATACATGTCCCATGACCGAGATCGTCGCCGTTTCTTCGCATACCTAAACTTCTTTATCGCCTCAATGCTCCTATTGGTTCTAGGTGATTCCTACCTAAATCTCTATGTGGGCTGGGAGGGCGTGGGCCTTGCTTCATACTTACTAATCGGCTTCTGGAACCAGAAACCTGAATATGCAACGGCTGCCAAGAAGGCCTTTGTTATGAACCGCGTCGGTGACTTCGGTCTATCAATCGCGATCATGATCGCCTTTGCAACTTTCGGAAGCGTCTCCTTTGCTGGAATTGAAGAGAAGGTTGGTGGCGCAAGTGAGACTGCGCTAACTGCGATGGGACTCATGTTGCTTCTTGCTGCGACCGGAAAGTCAGCACAGTTCCCACTTCAAGCCTGGCTTGGCGATGCGATGGCTGGCCCAACTCCAGTATCGGCACTAATCCATGCAGCGACGATGGTAACTGCGGGTGTTTATCTAATTACTCGCTCTAACTTTGTATTTGATGCAGCGCCAAATGCACAGCTTGCTGTGGTGATTATCGGTGTCATCACACTTCTATTTGGCGCAATCATCGGTACTGCAAAAGATGATATAAAGAAAGCTCTTGCTGCTTCGACAATGTCCCAAATTGGTTACATGATTCTTGCAACTGGTTTCGGTCCTGCTGGTTATGCATTTGCAATCATGCACCTTCTTACCCACGGATTCTTCAAAGCGGGAATGTTCTTAGGCGCTGGTTCGGTAATGCATGGAATGAGCGATGAAGTGAATATGCGCCGCTATGGCGGACTGGCTAAGTTCATGCCAATTACCACAATCACATTCGGACTTGGTTATCTCGCAATCATTGGAGTTCCGCCATTTGCTGGTTACTATTCCAAGGACAAGATCATTGAAACTGCATTTAATGCCGGTGGCTTACAAGGAATCATCTTTGGAGGCGCTGCGCTACTTGGAGCGATCATCACCGCCTTCTATATGACTCGAGTGATGCTCCTGACCTTCTTTGGAAACAAGCGTTGGGCCGATGACGCTCACCCACATGAATCCCCATTTTTGATGTGGGCGCCGATGGCGGTTTTAGCTGTTGGATCAGTAGCTTCCGGATACCTTTTATATAGCGGAAAAGCCTTTGTTACTTGGCTCGCTCCGGTAGTTGATAAGCACAAGCATGAGCATGTTGAATTCTTACCGCCGATAGTTGTTTCGATTCTTGCGGTTACCGCCGTGGTGATCGGAGTATCTATCGCGCTCCTTAAGTATCGCGGTGAACAAGCTAGCGAAGCTCCAAGTGATGTAAACATCTTCACCCGGGCAGCGCGTAGAGATCTACTGCAAGATGACGCAAATGAATTCATGTTCATGCGTCCTGGCCAGAAACTAACTAGTGCGCTACTTGCGACTGATGAGAAGGTAATTGATGGCACAGTTCGTGGCGTTGGTGCAACGATGCTTGGTAGCGCCCGCGGCATGCGCAAACTTCAGAGCGGTTATGTCCGCAACTACGCACTTCTAATTCTTATTGGCGCGCTCCTTATCCTCGGCACGATCTGGGTGGTGACCCTATGACGCTAACGATTATCGGTGCGCTTCCATTATTTGGGGCTCTCCTAATCGCACTTCTTGGAAACTCTCAGAAAGAGAACATCAAGAAGTTAGCGCTTCTCACCACAGCACTCACTTTCGCTGCAACGGTTGTAGCAGCCCTCAACTTTGAGATTGACCGCCCAGGATTCCAATTCGTTGAGAAGTATTCGTGGATTCCTCCCCTTGGAGTTAACTTCCAGGTTGGAGTCGATGGAATCTCACTTATCTTGATTCTCCTTTCGACCATTCTCGTCCCGGTGGTAATCCTCGCTGGATGGAATGAATCTGAGGGTGGGAGATTTAGCGTAAAAACCTTCTACATCTTGATGCTCGTTCTTGAGACGATGATGATCGGAGTTTTTGCCGCCACCGATGTATTCCTCTTCTACATATTCTTTGAAGCGATGCTCGTTCCGGTCTACTTCTTGATTGGTGGCTATGGAAGTGGCGCTCGCCAAGCCGCGGCCGTCAAATTCCTTCTATACAGCCTATTTGGCGGTCTTTTAATGCTCGCTTCGATCATCGGCCTTTATGTCATCTCTAGCAATCAGATCGGCCGGACCTTCGATATCGAGGCGCTCCAAACTCTAAAGATTGATTCACTAACTGAGAACTTACTCTTCCTTGGCTTCTTCATCGCCTTTGCAATTAAAGCGCCGCTATGGCCATTACATACCTGGTTGCCCGATGCAGCAAAGTCGGCAACTCCCGGAACTTCGATTCTCTTGCTTGGAGTGCTAGATAAGGTCGGAACATTCGGAATGATCCGTTACGGCGTTGAACTTTTCCCAAATGCATCAAAGACTTTTACGCCACTAATCATCACGCTTGCGGTCATAAGCATTATCTATGGCGCAATCCTTGCAATCGGCCAGAAAGATATTGAGAGTCTGATTGCATTTACCTCAATCTCACACTTTGGTTTCATCACCATGGGAATCTTTGCGATGACCACCCATGGCAACTCAGGTGCAACGCTTTATATGCTCAACCATGGATTCTCTACCGCCGCGCTCTTTATGACAGCTGGGTGGATGATCTCAAGACGTGGCTCCTCAACTATCGCTGACTTTGGTGGGCTACAACGAGTAACGCCAATACTTGCTTGGAGCTTCTTTATTGCGGGACTCTCTTCACTAGCTCTTCCCGGTCTCTCAAGTTTTGTTAGTGAGTTCTTAGTACTTGTTGGAACTTATACGCGCTATCCAGTCGCAGCGATAATTGGCACTATCGGAATTATTCTTGCTGCGCTCTACATCCTCATCCCAGTCCAAAAAGCGCTTCATGGTCCAACTACACCTGGAAATGAGAACCTCCCAGATTTGAATAAGCGCGAAATTATCGCGATTGCTCCGATTATTGCGCTCATCATTGGACTTGGTTTCTATCCAAAACCAGCACTTGATGTAATCAATCCAGCTGCGAAAGCGACGATCACTAAGGCAGGGTTCACCGATCCAGCCCCGGTAGTTAAAGGAGGCGATAAATAATGGGTTTTAATAGCCCAAGCCTTGAGTACAGCGCCCTAGCGCCGATGCTCGTCATCTTTGGCGCTGGAATTATTGCGGTACTTGTTGAAGCTTTCGTCTCGGCAAAACTCCGCCCATCGCTACAACTTGCCCTCTCTATCGGCGCAGTCATTCTCGCTTTTGCCCAAGTAATCCGCCTCCGCGGAACTGAGACGGTAACGGTGGCTGATAATTCGGTAATTATTGATGGCCCGGTTTTATTTATGCAAGGAACAATCCTTGTATTTGCACTCCTTGGTCTCTTTTTAATCGCTGACTTTGAACAATTTGCGGCACAAGCGTCCGCTGTACCAGGTTCGCAGGAAGAACGCACTGCAATCCAAACTGGCAAGATGCAGACCGAGATCTATCCACTGACTCTCTTTGCCGTCGGCGGCATGATGCTCTTCCCGGCAGCAAGTGATCTCATCACTCTCTTTGTCGCGCTAGAAGTTCTCTCACTCCCACTTTATTTGATGGCAGGGTTAGCGAGACGCCGTCGCCTCCTCTCTCAAGAGGCTGCGCTCAAGTACTTCTTACTTGGGGCGTACTCATCAGCATTCTTCCTGTTCGGCGCTGCCTTCCTCTATGGATATGCCGGAACTGTTCAATTAAGTGGAATTGCATCTGCAATTTCAGGCGGAGCTGGTAACGATGTCTTCTTCCTGATCGGAATTGCTGCGCTAAGCGTTGGACTTCTCTTTAAAGTGGGCGCGGTTCCATTCCATGCCTGGACTCCCGATGTCTATCAAGGTGCGCCCACTGCTGTTACCGCATTCATGGCAGCAGCTACAAAGGTCGCTGCATTCGGCGCTGCACTTCGCATCTTCTACACCGCGCTTGCTGGAGCTGAATGGAGCTGGAAGCCACTAATAACTTCGGTGGCGATTTTGACCATGATTGTGGGCTCAATAATCGCTCTCGCCCAGCGTGATGTTAAGCGGATGCTCGCTTATTCTTCGATTGCTCATGCAGGCTTCCTACTTACCGGAATCTTGGCGCTAAATAAGAGCGGCCTCGCGGCATCGCTCTTCTACCTTGCGATCTATGGGCTAACAACGCTCGGTGCATTTGCACTCGTCAGCTTGGTTCAAGATTCTGCTGGTGAAGTAGCTGACTTAAATCGCTGGGTTGGCCTTGCTAAGCGCTCACCACTAATCGCAACTTTCTTCGCCCTCTTCCTACTCTCATTCGCTGGAATCCCGCTAACTTCAGGATTTATTGGAAAGTTCACGATTTTTAGCGCTGCATACGAGAGCGGCAATACCGGAGTTGTGGTCGTTGGTGTTCTATCGAGTGCGGTAGCAGCCTTCTTCTATATCCGTGTAATCGTGATGATGTTCTTCACTGATCCAGAAGAAGATACCGTTACTGTAACGATTCCTCCCCAATTCACCTCAACTGTGATTTGGATTGCGGCGCTAACAACTCTAGCTTTCGGCGTATTTCCAACGCCACTTCTTGATGCGATTGCATCTCTCTCCACCTTCGTACGTTGATTTCGAGATGAACTTCATTGACTCCACCTTGGAGAGCGAGTTATCAAAAGGCCTTAAAGAGGTTGACGTACTTCTCTCTGAACATATAAAAGGTGAATACCCACTCGTTGTTGAGACCTCCCACCATCTCGTAGAAGCTGGTGGAAAGCGATTCCGACCAATGTTGACGCTCATCGCATCGCACTTCGGAAGTGGTCAGAATCAGAAAGTCATCAAAGCAGCAGTAGTTTGCGAATTAACCCATGTTGCGACGCTTTACCACGATGATGTGATGGATGAAGCGCCGCTTCGAAGAGGTGTAGAGAGCGCTAATTCGCGTTGGGGAAATACCGTGGCAATCCTTACCGGCGACTATCTCTTCTCGAAAGCATCGGATTTATTGGCCGATCTCGGTCCGGAAGCAGTACGTCTTCAGGCAAAGACCTTTGAGCGGCTTGTGGTCGGCCAGATTGAAGAGACCCAAGGTCCTAAAGAGGGCACAGATCCACTCTCGCATTACTTAAGAGTTGTGGGCGAGAAAACCGGATCACTCATCGCAACAAGCGCTCGCTTCGGTGCGATCTTTGGTGGCGCTCCTAAAGAAGTTATTGAAACCCTGACTCAATTTGGCGAGAAAGTCGGAGTCGCTTTTCAACTTGCCGATGATGTCATCGATATCGCAAGTGACTCGAGTGAATCTGGAAAGACTCCGGGTACTGATTTAAAAGAGGGTGTACCTACACTAGTGACGCTACAAATCCTCCGCTCTAACGATCCGAAAGACTCCACGCTAAAAGAGAAGTTATCAAAACCAATTCCAGAAGCAGAGATTGCAGAAACCATCAAAGCGCTTAGAGCGCACCCAGCTCTAACTTCAGCGCGCGATTATCTTCATGCCCTTGCAAATGAGAGTAAGGCGATGCTCAAAGATCTACCAGATAATCCAGCGCGTAAAACCCTAGAGGGCCTTTGCGACGCCATCGTCAATCGCACGGATTAAATCTTGACTTAAGAAAGCTAGAGCTGCCCAGATAAAGGCGAAGCCAAGTAATTTAGTCGGCGCCATATCTTCACCATTTAGAAATACACCAATAAAGAACATCATCGTTGGAGTTATGTATTGAAGTAGACCAACCGCGCTCAATGGAAGGCGAGTTGTTGAGCCATTAAATAGCAATAACGGTGCGACCGTTGCAATCCCAGCGCCAAAGAGAAGTAATGATGAAACTAGACCCTCACCGAAGAGCGCCTCCTTATTGCTCTCCAACCAGATCAAGTAAACAAAGTTAGGTAGGAAGGCGAAGAGCGTCTCTACACTTAATGTTTCTAGGGCTCCGAGGTTTAACTTCTTCTTGATCAAGCTATAGCTACTCCATGAGATTGAGAGCACTAGCGCAATCCAAGGAAGTGAGCCAAAACCAACGGTAAGTACCGCGACGCCGATAAAAGCGAGCGTTACCGCAGTCCACTGGAGCGGACGCAAGCGCTCGCGAAGCAAGAAGACTCCAGCGGCCACATTTATTAACGGTGTTATGTAATAACCAAGAGCTGCCTCAACAACCCGATCAACGGTTACTGACCAGATGTATACGCCCCAATTCACAGTTAAAAAACCAGAAGCGAGGAAGAGGATAAGGAGAGTGCGTCGATTCTTAACCACTCGATAGGCGCTCTTTATCTGTTTGCGAAGCGCAAGGAGCGCAATACATAAGATCAAAGACCAAATACCGCGATGCGCCAAAATCTCGTAGGCGCCAGCTTCTTCGATTAATTGCCAATAAAGTGGGAGTAGCCCCCAAAGCAAGTAAGCAGATACTCCATAAAGAACTCCGGTTGAGTATTTACTCATCGATAATTTGTGAATTGGACGGCGAAGTCCAACTTAGCCCCTTTGACGAGCGCAATCACATCTTGCAGATCATCTTTACTCTTACTTGTGACTCGAACTGCATCGCCTTGAATCTGGGCTTTAACAGATTTTGGTCCCTCATCTTTCAATAACTTTGTAATCTTCTTAGCGTTCTCAGTAGAGATACCCTCCTTGATGGGACAGAAAATCTTGAAGATCTTTCCACTCTGCTCCGGGTCTTTTATCTCCAAATGCTTTAGCGATACACCGCGCTTAATCATCTTCTCTTTCAAGACTTCAAGAGCTGCTTTTGCACGCTCTTCAGTTTCAGCTTCAACAAGTATCCGTTCACCAGACATCTCGATCTTCACACCAGTATCTTTGAAATCAAAGCGGGTTGAGACCTCTCGAGAGGCTTGATTAAGAGCGTTATCGAGCTCCATACGATCAATTTTCGAGACGATATCGAAACTGCTATCAGCCATAGGCCTAACGTACCGCGCCGATTTTCACCTCGGAAAATCCCCGGTTAGAATTCCATCCTGCTCGAATTCCAGTCCGCTCGAATTCAATGTTGTCTACGGGCCCAAATCAGGAGAATTGATTAAATGAATAACGAGATGCTCCAACAGATGCGTTCTGGCAATGGTTTCATCGCCGCACTCGACCAAAGTGGTGGCAGCACCCCGAAGGCGCTCTCCCTATATGGCTTAGATTCTTCGGCTTACTCAAATGAGGCCGAGATGTTCGATCGCATGCATGAGATGCGCTCGCGTCTAATCAAGTCACCATCTTTCAATGGAAACCGCGTCATCGGCGCGATCCTCTTTGAAATGACGATGGAGCGCACCATCGATGGAATCGGCACTGCTGAATATCTATGGAGCAAGAAGCACGTCGTCCCGTTCCTAAAGGTAGATAACGGACTTGCCGATGAAGCAAATGATGTCCAACTAATGAAGCCAATCCCTGAGCTCGGTGCACGTATCGCCGCTGCAAATAAGCATGGAGTTTTCGGAACAAAGATGCGCTCGGTAATTAACCTGGCAAATCAAGCAGGAATTGATGAAGTTGTTAAGCAGCAATTCGAAGTCGGTAAGGAAATCATTGCTGGTGGGCTTGTCCCAATCATCGAGCCTGAAGTAAGCATCAAGAGCCCAGAGAAGAAAGAAGCCGAAGCTCGACTGAAGAAGGCGCTTCTTGAGTATGCAAATGCTTTAAGCGGCGATCAGAACATCATGTTGAAACTATCGATTCCAACAGTTCCAAATCTCTATAAGGAATTGGTCGATCACCCACGTGTTGTCCGCGTCGTTGCTCTATCTGGTGGTTACTCAAGAGATGAAGCAAATAAGCATCTCGCTGAGAACACCGGAGTGATTGCGAGCTTCTCTCGCGCTCTCGTTGAAGGCTTAACCGCACAACAGCACGATGCAGAGTTTGACAAGGCGCTTGATGCATCGATTCAAAGCATCTATGACGCTTCAATTAAGTAGTAAAGCGAAGTAATTAACGAGTAATTTGTGCGCGTAAGGGTGACCTTGTTACCCTTACGCGCAATTTGTTAGACCTGGTGGGTTGCCCGAGCGGCCAATGGGAGCGGACTGTAAATCCGCAGTAGTGATTTCCAAAGCCGCGCGCCGGCTTACCAAGCTTGGCAGACCTTACTTGCACCAGGTTGCCTCGAGAACGCAATTGAAGGTGCAAATAAGGCGTTAGGAAGTATCGGCTAATGGCAAATGTGATGAAGCCACCTCCAGCAAAACAGAACCACACCCCATTTGGCGCAGGGCTTCATGCGGCAATGGCGCAACGACTCATCAATCCACCAATTGGAATTCGCGCGGCGAGTTGGGGCGCGGCAAAGGTGCACACCGCAACTGGAATACATAATGGAATAACCACAACTGCGATGGCAGTGAGAACTAATGACGGCAAATTTCAATATCTAGTAACTGTGGATTGGGGTTGGTGGCAGGGCAAGGCCGATGACTTGGCTGTTCGTGGCGAGGTAATAAAGGCGCTCGGCATTGAAGAGAATCAACTCCAACTACATCTAACCCATACCCACGCCGGCCCGTCGACCGCGAGCGATATTGCTCATCTAGAAGGCGGCGAATTAGTTGGCCCGTATCACCAATTCGCAATCCAAGAGATTGTCGCGGCATGTAAGGAAGCAGCGAGTAGCGCTAAAGCGGCGGTAATTACTTGGGGTTATGGCAAGTGCGATCTAGCAACAAATCGCGAACTTCCTTGTGGCGATATCGATATCGTCGGCTTCAATCCAGGCGAGCCAGCCGATGACACGTTAACTGTTGGTCGACTCTGCGATACCAGCGGGAAGATCATTGGAACTGTAGTGAACTACGCCTGCCATCCAACTACCTTGGCTTGGAAGAACAGCAAGGTATCTCCTGACTTTGTCGGCGAAGCGCGCGATATTGTGCAAGGCGCTACTGGCGCACCGATGCTCTTCTTGCAAGGCGCATCCGGTGATCTCGCTCCTCGCGATAACTATTCGGGCGATACCGAAGTGGCAGATCGAAATGGTCGAATCCTTGGCCATGCGACGCTCGCCACCTTGGCGAAGATGATTACTTCCGGAAAGCGGATGCGCTTTCGCGAGGCGGTTGATTCCGGCGCCCTACTCGGTGATTGGGAAGAGATCGATCACCAGATGTCGGTTGAGACAAATGGACTCCGCCTTGATATCGATGTGAAATTACAGAAGTTACCAACGATTGAAGAGCTACAAGAGCGTTGGAAGGATGTTGATCCCGGAGCGCGCGAAACTCGAATCGCACGCGCCATCAAGTTGCGCGCCGGTTATGTTTTAGAAGGTGGGCGCGCTATCCATCCAGTCTGGATCTGGATGTGGGGCGATGCGATCATCGTCGGCCAACCAGGTGAGGCATATTCATACTTCCAGACCGAACTTCGCCGGCGCCATCCAGATCGAGTCATCTTTGTCCTTAACTGCACAAATGGCCCGGGTTATATGTATATCCCGACGCCGGATGCTTACCGCCGATTCCGTTATCAATCCTGGCAGACCTTGTTAAACGAAGGCGCGCTCGAATTAATAACCGATGAGGTATCGAGCGCGATCTCGCGTTTGCCGAAACTGCGTTATGAGTAGCCCGAAAATCTCTCGGGTCAACTCTGCGCTCGCTCGCCTTGAAGTTGGGATTGCGCAAGTAGATATCACGCCACCAGTTGGTATTTCGGCAAACCCATGGGGCAAGAGCAAATCAGCGATCTCGACCGGTGTGCATCGCCCACTTACCGCCACCGCGCTTGCAATCCATGGCGATCGACTCCGCTTTATCCTCGGTCTAGATCTTGGATGGATTGGTTGCCACGAATGCGATGTCGTTAACTTCCGATCCCGGCTAGCGCACGAAGTTGGCGTTGCAATCGACGATATCTTGGTAAATCTAAGTCAGACGCATAAAGGACCACCATTTTGTATCCACGAAGCGCTCCGCGAAGGTAAGGAATTCGTCGCTCCTTACATTGAGAGCACAATCGTAAAGTTGATATCGCTCTGCAAAACAGCGGCTGCGATGCGGGTGCTTGCAGATATCACATGGGAATATGGCAAGTGTGAATTAGGAACGGTACGTGATCTTCCGGTTGGCGATCAAGTCGTGGTTGGGTTCAATCCGGAGTTACAACCAGACGACAACTTAGCTGTTGGTCGGATAACTGATGCCGCGGGCAAAACCATTGGAACGATCGTGAACTACGGCTGCCATCCAACATCAGTTGGTTGGGAGAGCGGGATGATTAGCCCTGATTTCGTCGGGCGCGCTCGCGAACTAGTCGAAAGCGCTACCGGCGCACCCATGCTCTATCTATTGGGCGCATCGGGCAATGTCGCGCCGAAAGTCCAATACTCCGGAGATCTCTCAGTCGCTGATCGAAATGGCGAGATGCTCGGCTATGCAACCCTCGCGACGATCGCGAAGATGTTGCCACCGG
>VGAF01000009.1 GCA_016870855.1 Actinomycetota bacterium
AGGCAGCGCCAGCAAGTGAGAGGTTCTTGAAGAAGTTGATCATCTCGCCCTGCTTAGCTTGTGGATCTTGGATGGTCCAGAAGTTATGCATCATGAATGCGGTTGGCACTAGGAAGATTGCGAGCAATAAAGCGCCAAGATCGGCATAAACACCAAAGACAATGTAGAGACCACCGATGATCAACATCAATCCGGTCACGATGACTGCTAACTTCGCAGCCGGGACCTTCTTGAATTGAGCATAGCCAGCCATGTCATTGAGCCTGGTCAGGTGTGCGATTCCTGAATTGATGAAAATCAAGGCAAAGAGCACTCGACCGATTACTAGGAGAATATCCATTTACTTTAAGTCCTTTCGAGACAGGTGATTGAAGGTTAAACCAAATTTATTGAAGTTTCAACTATCTGAGCGTGTCGCAAAAGAAAAGCCGCGCCCCTTTCGAGGCGCGGCTTCTCCTGTTTGAGAGTAATTAACCTACTTTGGTGATGCGGCCGTCAGCTTTAGGAGTCTGCGTGACTCGCTTAGCGGCAAGATCAGCCTTTATTCCATCAACCAAAATATCTAGCAATAGCTTGCCAGGGAATTTAGCGGTTGAAGGATTTAGCATCGTGTAACCATCGCCTCCATAGAGCATGAAGTCATTTGTGGCTACGGTGTAGGTCTTTGCATCCTTTGCAATTGCAGTTCCATCTAGCTTTGTAACAGCGGTGATTCTTGAACCCGCTGCTTTAGATGCATCAAATGAGAACTTGAAGCCAGAGATCTGTGGGAATCGCCCACCGGATGGCCATTGCGATACACCATTTTCCAGAGCTGCCCATAGTTGTGTTCCCGTAATTGTTGCAACCGCAACAGAGTTACCAAATGGAAGTACTGAGATAGCATCTCCAAGAGTTACATCAAATGGACCAGTAACTCCAGCTGCCGGACGCTTGTAAGTTGTATCTACAACCTTGTAGGTCCCTGCTGGGAAGGTATCGCGAAGACCACCACCATTTGTGAGCGCGAGATCTGTCTTCAATTCCTTCCGCATCAAGTCAGCTAAGTAATTGCCCATCGGTGTTTCGCCAGCTCGTTCTACAGCAGGTGAGCCACCGCGTGGGAATAGTTCCGAGACTTGACCGATCTTCACATCAAGCTTGGTCACTAGTTGATCCTTATATTTCTTAACTAGCGCCGCGCCAGCTGTATCGGCGGTTACTCCCTTTAGATCAGCGGTTGTCACGTAATCCACGGATGCTCCGTGCACCTTGCTGCCACTAACGCAGAGCTGGATTCGGTTGTAGCCAACGCCAGCATTCGGGGTCTGGGAGATTATGGTCGTTCCATATCGAGCAGAAGTTCCCATAAGGCTGTTATAGCGCTGGTGGCTATGGCCACCAAGAACTGCCACCGCACCCTTGATTCCCTTTGCTAGATCAAGGAGTTGGCCCTTTGCTACTCCGTCAGCATTTTCAGACCAGCCGTAGTGAAGTAGCGCTACAACAATGTCAGCACCATCAGCCTTAGCATCCTTGATTGCTTGATTCACTCCAGCAACCGAGGCGGAGATTTGCAGCGTCTTCTTTGCGCCACTGGCATCTGTGTAATCAAGGTTTCCAGGGAAGATAACTTCTGGGGTCTCGTCTGTGTTCATACCAACCACGCCGACCTTTACGCCGCCGCGATCAACGATTACATAACGCTTGGCTGACTTAGAGCCAGACTTGAGTGGATCAAGTGAGCTGTAATTGGAGACAACCCAAGCAAAATCAGAGGCACCGATGACTTTCTGAACGTGCGCGATATTTCTATCATGCTCGTGATTTCCAAATGTAGAGACATCAAACTTCATCAAATTCATTGATTCGATAGTTGAAAGCTCTTCGAATTCGCTAGAGATAGCAGGAGCTGCACCGATGTTGTCACCGCTTGAGAGTGTGACAGTTGATGCAACTGCTTTACGCTCATTTGCAAAAGCAGAAGTTAGTAACGCTGTACCAGCATTTGTTGATGACCCTTCAAGTGCGCCATGGAAATCGCTTAGTGCAAGTAGTTGGACATTTCTTGCGGAGGTTTTTGCGACACCGGCAAGATCAGTTGCGGTGAAAGTCTTGCTCCACTTTGCAGCAGTTGAGAAACCATAAGCATTTACTGCCTGGACGCTTACAGCAGCTGAAGTCTGTCCTTCAAGAATTGGTAGTCGAACCGAACCGGATGTGGTTGCAGGTACAACGACTGGACATGATCCTTGTCCACCAGTAACGACATAGTGCGTTACAGCGGGGGATGCGCTAACAGGATTGAATCGGACACGGATACCGGCATCAGTTACATATGCCTTGGTGATGGTTGGTGCTGCAGGAACAGCGTGGGTATTCGCTGAGACCTGCGGGGAAGTGAGCACTACGATAGCGGAGGTCGCTAGCGCGAGGGAGCTAGCGAGCGCGGATAAACGGACGCGGAGGGACTTACCCTGGGCGGACGTGGATGGCTTGTGTGTGATCACGGGCGGATACTCGCACTGCGTGGGTAAAGAAGAGGCGAGCGACTCGTGTCTATTGGGTCAACATTTGCAGCCTGTCGGGACCCTTCGCTAGGGTTCGAACAAATGTTCGAAAACCCACCCCAGATCTACCTAATCGGCGGCGAACCAGTTGAGTTCACCTTCCGCGGCCAGCGCTTCCGTATCCATGCCGTTCTATCTTCTTGGCGCGAATCCGGCGGTTGGTGGAATCGAGCGAGCGATGGCTTCTATCGCCCTGATGATGGTGCGCGGATTCTCTGGCGAGTGGAGGCGGCGCCGATCGGAACGATGGCGACCTTCGAGATCGAACGCGAAGAGGTTATCGATCCCCGTAATCCGATCTGGCGGATAAGGCCCACCTCAAGATCTGCCTCCGCTTAAAACATGAGCTTCACGCATCTACATGTAGCAAGTGGCTACTCATTTAAATATGGAACAAATCTTCCCGATCAACTAGTCACTAGAGCTAGCGAGTTAGGGATGAACGCGCTCGCCTTAACTGATCGAGATACTCTCGCTGGCGCTATCCGTTTTGCTACAAGCTGTGAATCAAATTCAATCGCTCCGATTATCGGAATAGATATCGAATATGAGAATCAATCTAGGTTACTCCTTCTAGCAACCCCAGGTAACTGGAGTTCACTAGTTCGCGTGGTGACAGGAATGAAGCGATTGGCTTCGCCACCAACCACTGACTTTTTTATTGCAAATGAAAATTACACAAAGAATCTACTTCTACTGCATGGCCCTAACTCTGAGGTTAGTCGAGCGATTCTCTCGCGCCGTTACGATAAAGCGCTCGCAATATTAAATAAAACTAGAAATCTATTTAAAGATCAAGCCCTTGAGTGCGTCTCTCATCTAGAGAGCGAAGGAGTCCGCTCTACCGGACACGCTGCTAGAACCCTTGGGTTTGCTAGAGATAATGATCTAAAAGCTTTATTAAGCAATGCTGTCCGGATGAAGGAGCGCTCCAATGCTCCTATCGCAGATATCTTGGATGCGACTAGAAATCTCCTCCCGCTTCATCGCAACGTTGTAGAGCGTAAGAACGCCGAGGCTTTCTTAAAAAGTAGCGAAGAGATGGCTGCTCTAGCGGAAAGTATCGCTAGAGCAGCCGGGGAGCGGAGCGGAAAGCTTCTACTTCGAGCAACTAGAGAGTGGGCTGAATCGGCCCAACTATCACCACGAATTGATATCGGAATCGGCTCAATCCACCTTCCAGAACCAAGCGTTGTTGGCGCATCTAGCCATGAAGAACTAGTACGCCAACTAAGGCAGCGCTGCTACTCCGGAATCAGCTGGAGATACGGCGGGAAAGAGAATAACCATGGCAATAAAAAACCTGACAATAAAAACCATGACAATAACCATGACAATAAAGAGGTAATTGATCGACTCGAAAAAGAGTTACAGATAATCAAAACCCTGGGCTACGAGTCATATTTCCTAACTGTCGCAGATGTGACCGATCGCGCCCGTAGCTCTGGAATTCGAGTTGCAGCTCGGGGTAGCGGAGCGGGCTCACTTGTCTGCCACTTACTTGGGATATCAGGCGTGGAACCACTATCACTTGGACTTCTCATGGAGCGGTTCTGCTCACCACTTAGAGCCGCTCTTCCTGATATTGATATCGATGTCGAATCTGCTCGCCGCCTTGAGATCTACGATCAAGTCTTTGATTTCTATAAAGAACGAGCCGCAACTGTTGCGATGTTTGATACATATCGCGCTCGCCATGCGATTCGTGACGTTGGCGCTGCGCTCTCACTTCCGCCAATGGAGATTGATCTAGTAGCAAAATCGCTACCGCATATAAGAGCGAGAAATATAAGTAAATCTTTAGAGAATTTACCGGAACTTAAAAGTCTAAATCTCACTTCGCCACTTTGGCGGATGGCAATCGGTTTAGCTGAACGGCTAGATGGGCTACCGAGAAACCTTGCGATGCATCCTTGCGCTGTTGTCTTATCTGATATCGGTTTGTATGACCGCGCTCCGGTTGAAATGAATGCCAGCGGCTACCCAATGGTCCAATGGGATAAAGATGATGTAGAAGCAATCGGCTTATTGAAGCTGGACATCCTTGGGGTGCGGATGCAATCCACCCTTGCTTATGCTCTTACCGAGATAGATCGGACTACTAACAAGAAGATAGATATCGATTCGATACCTCTTGATGATGGCCCAACCTTTGAGTTAATCCAATCGACTAAGACCTTAGGACTATTTCAAATCGAGAGCCCTGGACAACGTGAGCTAGTGGGAAAGTTCGCACCCGAGAGCTTTAACGATCTGATAATCGATATCTCTTTATTCCGTCCTGGCCCAGTAAAGAGCGACATGATCACTCCTTTCTTAAATAGCCGACAAGGTTGGAAGCCAAGATCGTTGATCCATCCCAACCTAGCCCCGATATTGAGCGATACCGAAGGGGTTGTCGTATTCCACGAACAGGTCATCGAGATCATCTCGACAATGACTGGAGTCTCTCTAGCTGAAGCTGATGAGAAGCGACGCGCTTTAGGCGATCGCGATAGCCAACAAGTCATCTGTGATTGGTTCTTTCCAGCCGCACTTGCTCGCGGCTACTCGCTGGCGGTTGTAACAGAAATCTGGGATGTACTGCGCGCCTTTGCCTCCTTTGGATTCTGCAAAGCCCATGCCGCAGCCTTTGCGCTACCTACCTATCAATCTGCTTGGCTAAAAACCCATTACCCGGCTGCTTTTCTAGCTGGCGTTCTAACTCATGATCCAGGGATGTATCCAAAGCGATTGATTCTCGATGAGGTCCGCCAATGCGGGATAAAGATTGCCTCGATTGATATCAACCGCTCAGATAGGAGCTATCGAGTTGAGGATGGTTCGATCCGAATCGCTCTATCTGATGTAAGTGGCATAAGCGATAACGAGATTGATTCGATAATGAAGGCCCGGCCTTTTTTGGATCTAGCAGATTTTGTACATAGAGCTGAAGTAAGTAAGCCAATCACCGAATCGCTACTTATGGTCGGAGCCTTTGACTCTTTATACGAAAAGAGTCTGAATCGTCGTGATCTCTTACTCCACTTAAATGACTTATATAAATGGTCGCGCTCATCAAGCAAAACTGGTAGCTCCCAACTAACTATGGCTTTTACTCCATCGCTAGTTAAAAGCGGTCTACCTGATCTGAGAAGTGATGAATTGGTAAAACATGAGATTGAGCATCTAAATATGGATGTCTCGCATCATATGATCGAGTTCTACTCTAATTTTCTAAATGAGATTGGCGCGGTCCGTTCGAGTGATCTATTAAAGCAACGCTCTAAATCCCAAGTCCTTGTCGCTGGCGTGAAGGTAGCGCTACAAACTCCACCCGTAAGATCAGGCAAGCGAGTCATGTTTGTGACCCTTGATGATGGCTTTGGTTGTAGTGATGCTACTTTCTTTGAAGATGCCCAAAAATCCTATGCAAGTACGCTCCTTAACTCCCAACTCTTATTAGTCCGTGGCGAGATAAGAAGAACTGGTCCCCGTGGAGTCTCACTCCGAGCCACCGGCGCATGGGGACTACTAGATGCCTATGAAAAGTGGCGTAATCTCGCATCTTGTGAGTGAAGCAATGAGAGAGCGCTCCACAATTCTTCATGTAGATATGGATGCATTCTTTGCATCTGTCTCTGAACTTGATTACCCGCAATACAGCGGAAAACCGCTTGTTGTAGGCGCTGGCGCAAGAGGCGTTGTTCTCTCTGCAAATTACTTAGCGCGAAAATTCGGCATTCGCGCCGCAATGCCGGTATCGCGAGCACAACGTATGGCTCCTAATGCAATATTCATCCCACCTGATCATGAGCGTTATTCCGAAGTGTCACGCCGCGTCATGGAAATCTTCTTTGATTTCACTCCCCATGTAGAGCCGCTATCTCTTGATGAAGCCTTCCTTGATGTAAGTGGTTCAAAGCGACTCTTCGGTGAAGGAAGAGAAATCGCAGCCTTGATAAGAAAGCGAGTGAAGGAGCAAGAGCGGATTACTTGTTCGGTCGGAATTGCCACTTCAAAATTCATCGCAAAGTTAGCCTCAGGAAGATGTAAACCCGATGGCATGCTGGAAATCCACGATGAGCGGGTACTTACATTTCTACATCCACTTCCAGTAGGAGAATTGTGGGGAGTCGGTCCAAAGACAAATGAGGAGCTACAACGGTTGGGATTGCGCACTGTTGGAGAGATTGCCAATACGCCATTAGCAACTTTAAAGCGCGCCCTGGGTGAGGGAGCCGGGGAGTCCCTCTATGAATTGGCTTGGGGCAGAGATTTTCGAGAGGTCATAACTGACTCTCCAGAAAAGAGCATCAGCGCTGCTGAGACTTTCGCATATGACCTAGAGGATCGCGACGAAATTTTCCGCGAGTTATTACGGCTCTCTGAGCGGGCAACCCATCGAATGCGAAAGCGTGATTTGCGAGCGCGAACAATCGGGTTGAAGGTCCGATTCTCTGACTTCACAAATACCACTAAATCAAAGACGCTCCCACTTCCAATTAATGGGATGCATGAGGTATTTGAAGTGGCACGGGATTTATTTACTTCCTTGAAATTAGATGGCTCGCGAATTCGACTTCTCGGGGTATCGCTAGAGAACTTGGTTGATGAGGAAGGCGCAGTCGAACAATTACTTCTAGGCGAGCGCGAGAGTGGTTGGCGTGAGGCGCAACTAGCAATCGATAGGGCAATCACCCGCTTTGGAAGCGGCTCCGTTCAACCAGCGCGCCTTGTTGAAGAGCTCTCTTAGCAAGGTGCGAGCGATGACCCAGCCACCTCTGAGCGCTGAGTGAGTAATTCGACTTTCCCTCAACAATTCCTTCTACTATTGTCAGCGCTATGCCACTTTCTGAGCATGAGAAGCGCCTATTGGCCGAGATGGAAGAAGCTCTCGCTGCCGATGACCCGCGCCTAATCTCTGCCTTTAGCGGCAAGACCCCTAGCCGTACTCGAGTTGTTGTTGGATTCCTCTTAGTCGTCGTCGGAATCTTCGGACTTCTCACGGGAATGGTCTCCCAGACGCCGTTGATTGGAATAGCCGGATTTGCGATCTCTCTAAGTGGAGTGGTTCTCGCGATTTCTAACCTCGGAGGGTTGATGAATAGCCTTAAAGATCGCGTCCCACGTGAGAAGAAGGGGCCCAAGTGGAGCGCCCGATTTGAAGAGCGCTGGGATCGTAGAAACCTCGGCGAGTAGATAACTCGCTCCCTACCCGCCCTAGAGGCGGGTTTTTTTATGCCCAAAATCAAGTGGAGGAGAGCGCCTTCTTGCCTCCGCATGGAAATGGAGAAGGGTGGTTGAAAATGGAGTAAAAGGGAGTAAAGTGGGGAATTAAGCAGAACGGGGGTTCTGCGGCAAGACCGGGGGAGGTATCAAGTGTTTTTAGGCACCCATGAACCTCGTCTCGATGAAAAAGGTCGATTGATTCTTCCCGCAAAATTCCGTGATGAATTAGCAAATGGATTGGTAATAACAAAAGGTCAAGAACGTTGTTTATATGTATTTCCAAGTAGCGAATTTGCTCGAATCACAGAACAGCTAAAACAAGCGCCATTAACTGCAAAATCAGCGCGCGATTACATGCGCGTGATGTTTGCCGGTGCGCACGATGAAATTCCAGATAAGCAAGGTCGCGTAATGATTCCAAATGGACTCCGTGAATATGCAGCGCTGGAGAGAGATTGCGTAGTAATTGGTGCAAATACTCGAGTTGAAATTTGGGATAGCAAATCATGGAAGAGCTATTTGAAAGATCGTGAAAAAGGTTTTGCTGAAGTTTCGGAGGAGGTGTTCCCGGGATTGTTCTAAATCTTTAGGCCTCTTCTCTGGCCACCGCCGACCTTCAGCGAGCGACGCCCCTTCCCCGGCGCCGTTCGAACCCCAGATCCGTCGGCCGGCGGTGACCAGAGCAGAGGAAGAGAGGTAAGGAATTAAGGGAGAAGATGAAAGAGGGGAAGATGATTCATCAATCTGTGATGCTAGAACGTTGTATCACGCTTCTCACTCCCTCTATTAATCGAAGTGCAAATCCGATAGTTGTCGATGCGACGCTAGGTTTAGGTGGCCACTCTGAAGCGCTGTTAGAGCGATTCCCTAATCTTCGAATTGTCGGATTGGATAGAGATACCGAGGCAATCAGCCTTGCAAGTGCTCGGTTAGCAAAATTCGGTTCACGATTCACAGTAGTTCACGCTGTTTATGACCAGATGCCAGAAGTTCTAAGTGAATTAGGGATTGATGGCGTTGATGGAATTCTCTTTGATTTAGGCGTCTCATCGCTACAGCTTGATCAGATTGATCGAGGTTTTTCCTATTCAAACACCGCGCCTCTTGACATGCGGATGGATAAGAGTTCTCGGGTAACTGCAAAGGATGTATTAGAGAACTATTCAAAAGAAGATTTGGTAAAAGTCCTTCGCGCATATGGAGAGGAGAGATTTGCGCCTCGAATCGTAGATAACATCATTAAAGCAAGGACCGCCGGAGCGCTGAAGACGACGACTGATCTTGCCGAGATCGTGAAATCAAGCATTCCAGCGCCAGCAAGAAGAGTTGGCGGAAACCCAGCAAAGCGCACCTTCCAAGCCCTTCGAATCGAAGTGAATCAAGAACTTTCCACCTTAGAACGAGCCATTCCGAAAGCGCTGGAACTCTTAAGAGTCGGCGGGCGAGTAGTGGTTATGTCATTTCAGTCCCTTGAGGACAAAATCGTGAAAGAGATTTTTGCTACCGCATCTGAATCAAAGAGTCCAAGAGGGTTACCCGTCGAAATTGATTCATTGAGAGCCAAGTACCAACTTGTCTTTCGCGGAAGTGAGAGCGCAAGCCCTGAAGAGATAGAGATGAATTCCCGTGCGCAATCCGTCCGGTTACGTGCGATTGAGCGGGTGGCGATCTAATGGCGCTATCCGCTCTCGCACCGGCAGTTGCTAAATCACGTAAAGCTGTAGTGGATCGCTCTGCCCGCGCAGTCCTGCGCTTAGTACCAGATCTAAAACCGACTCCGGGGGAGCAGGCCAGTGATCGCCTCTTCTACGGATTGATTGGATTCATTCTCTCTCTTGGCCTGCTCGGATTACTAGGAATCAACATCTTGCTAGGTAACGATGCATTTCGCATTAAAGAGTTAAAGCTTGAGGCGATTGCAATAAATGAAGAGCGTGAGGCCGCGCTCCGCGAGGTTGCTCGTATAGCTACCCCAGAAAATCTAGCGGCGCGAGCCACGACTCTAGGAATGGTTCCTAGCACTACGCCGCGATTCTTAGATCTAACCCAAACCGTAGAAGCAAAGGTGAAGCCCTAGATGCCACACGAAATGCTCTCGCTTCGCCGGATCCGTTATTTAGTGGCGATTTCGTTGGTTCTAATTGTTGCTTTCGCAGTTCGGTTAGTTGATGTTCAAGCGGTAAGAGCTGCGGGCTACGCGAATCGAGCAGATGCCGAGCTCGCTAAGAAATCAATTATTTTGGCGCCAAGAGGCGCGATTACCGATATCAACGGCGTTGAATTTGCCCGCTCTGTGATCTCTTATCGAATACTTGTTGATCAAGCCATCATTGACTATCCCAAGAAATTGGCGAGCCTTGCTGCTCCGATTCTAGATATGAGGGAATCAGAGCTACTTCCACTTCTAATTGGCGATCGTAGGTACGTAGTAATCAATAAGAGCGTTAAGCCAGCTGTCTGGCGGGAGCTAGAGGAAGCGATTGAAAAGTACAACGCCGCTGTAATGGAGACGGAGAATGGATTCAGTAAGCGGTTATCTGGTTTCTTCGCTGAGCGAATCTATGCCCGTGAGTATCCAGAAGGAGAGCTCGGCGCTGCCGTCGTGGGTTTTGTAAATCAAGCGGGAAGTGGCGCTGCCGGCCTTGAGTACAGCATGAATTCGACTTTGGCGGGCGCAAATGGCGAGTACACCTACTCCAATGCGGGCGGAACCATAATTCCGGGAACCCAGAAGATCACTACGGAAGAGCGGAAAGGCAACACGATCCACTTAACGATTGATCGCGATATTCAATGGGTAGCGCAAGAGGCAATTGCGAAAGCCGTTAAGAAAGCTCGGGCGCTATCTGGGACTGTGATTGTCATGGATCCTGCAACGGGAGAGATCATCGCTCATGCAACCTATCCATCATTTACACCGGGCAAGACTCAAGGCGTAGACCCATATAGATGGAAGAACCCATCAGTTCAAGAAGTTTACGAACCTGGTTCTACCGGCAAAGTTGTTACTTTTGCCGCGGCAATGGAAGAAGGAAAAGTAGAGCCGGAAACAGTTCTTACCGTCCCTTATAAATTGAAGCGTTCAATAAAAGTCTTTAAAGACCACGATCCACACCCGGTCTTGAGATTGACCTTAGCTGGCGCGCTTGCTCAATCAAGTAATACCGCTTCCATCAAAATCGGCGAGATGATCACAAACGACAAGCTATTTTCCTATCTCAAGAAATTTGGCGTCTCCACCAAGACCGGTTCTGGACTTCCTGGCGAAGAAACCGGAAAACTCTTGGAGGTTAAAGATTGGTCTGGAACAACAGCTCCAACCGTTGCATTTGGTCAGGGTTATTCGGTAACGGCGATGCAGGCAACTTCAATTTTTGCAACTGTCGCAAATGATGGCGTGCGAGTTACCCCCACACTGATTGCGGGAATCAGCGATGCAGCTGGAAGGTATACCCCGGCTGATAAGCAATCTTCGCAGCGAGTAATCAGCAGTGAAACGGCCTCCAAATTACGGTTAATGATGGAGAGCGTTGTATCAGCAGCGGGAACTGCTCCGGGCGCGGCAATTGCTGGTTATCGGGTTGCAGGAAAAACTGGTACCGCAAGGAGAGTTGACGATAGTTGTGGTTGCTATCGCGGATATACCGCTTCCTTTATTGGATTTGCTCCAGCAGATAAACCTAAATTTGTAGCAAGCGTGACTATTCAAGATCCAAAGGGAATCTATTACGGAGGTTATCTCGGCGGACCGGTATTTAAAGAAGTGATGAGCTTTGTACTTAAGGATCAACATGTCCCACCAACTGAGAAATCCGATGGTCTGTATCCACTCGATGAAAAAGCGCTAAAGAAGAAGATTGCTGCAGAGCAAGCTGCGCAAGAGAATCAAACAAAGCGAAATCACTGATGAATCGCCCCAAGAGCGCTAGAGAGCGGAGCCTCTCTCAGTTGGCGAACTTCTTGGGGGTACAAGTTTCCTCTCAAACAGATAAGACTTTCTCCGGAGTGTGTAGCGATTCTCGAAAGATAGAAGCAGGCGACTTATTCATCGCATTTCCTGGCGCGCGAAGCCATGGAAGTGCCTTCCTTGCAACCGCATTGGAACGGGGCGCGAGGGCGATACTTACTGATCAGCAAGGCGATGAGGTTGCCTCCCGCATCGCTCCTGCCATCCCCCGATTAGTAGTGTCGAAGCCCCGCTCCATTTGCGGCCTAGTCGCAAGTTGGTTCTATGGCGAACCAAGTAAATCTCTCTTCGTTGCCGGCGTTACTGGCACTAATGGCAAGACAACTACTACTTATCTTTTGGAACAGATCTGGAGAGCTGCTGGATATAAATCAGGTCTTATCGGAACTATTGGTGTTCAAGTGGGAGAGCAGAAAATTCCTGCCACCCATACAACTCCTGAGAGCGATGAACTTCAGCGGTTACTTGCGTTAATGAAGGAGGTTGGCGCCCGGGGAGTTGCGATGGAAGTTAGTAGCCATGCGCTAATCCAAGAACGGGTGAAGTCGATTAAATTCCAAGCGGTGGGATTTACCAATCTAACTCAAGACCACCTTGATTTTCACGGTTCGATGGAGAATTACTTCCAAGCCAAGCGCTCACTCTTTACACATGACTATGCTGAACTAGCAGTAGTTTCAATTAATAGCGAGTATGGAAATCGACTCTGGAATGAAATCTCAATTTCAAAACAATCTATTTCTATTTATGGAAAGGCCGATTGGTACTTCGAGCGACGAGAACGCACCGCAACCGGATTTGAACTGTTAATTCGAGGGCCTGAGGGAATATCAATTGAAAATTCTTTTAATTTGATCGGGGAACACAATCTTGAAAATCTCCTCGTCGCAATAGCGCTTGCCTATAGAAGTGGCATCGATCCTCTAGTAATTGCAACTGCGCTTCCAGCTTTAACTGGCGCACCTGGAAGGCTTGAGAGCGTTGTTACCCTAGTTACAAATTCCATCGGCTGCAAAGTTTTAGTCGATTATGCCCATACACCTGATGCGGTGGAGCGAGTACTTGCAGCGGTCAAAGATCAAGGTTTTGATCGGATAATTGCAGTTCTTGGTTGTGGGGGAGACCGCGATAGCGCCAAGCGACCCATGATGGGGAGCGCTTTAAATCGCGGTGCAGATATACCAATCTTTACTAGCGATAACCCCAGAAGTGAGAATCCAGAGAAGATAATCGATGAGATGTTAAGTGGAGTTAATTTGAAAGAGGGCGGCGAGGTTGTAATTGATCGGCGAAACGCTATTAAGCGAGCAGTTCAACTCGCTCAAAAGGGAGATGCTGTAGTCGTTCTAGGCAAAGGACATGAGACTGGACAAGAAGTAAATGGCGTTAAGAGTCCATTTAGCGATGTTGAAGAGTTAAAGCGCGCTCTATCGGAGCGGTCATGATCAAAATGAAGGCGGCGGAGATCGCAAAGATCATGGGTGGCAGTTTCCATGGTCAAGATTTGGATATTGACGGGGAGTTCCACTTTGACTCCCGCCAGGTAACTCCTGGCTCCGTCTTTTTTGCTTTAAAAGGTGAAAGAGAAGATGGACATGATTTTGTGCCATCGGCGTTGGCGAATGGCGCCGCGCTCTCCATAGTAAGTCGGAGCGTTTCAGGCGCTCACATTATTGTCCCGGATGTCTTAGATGGAATAGTAAAATTGGCTAGCAATTTACGTAACCGACTCTTGAAGCTAAAGATTGTTGCTATTACTGGTTCACAAGGTAAGACCACGACGAAAGATATGCTCAATTCAATACTCACCTCACAAGGTCAATGTGTTGCGCCAATTGGCTCCTATAACAACGATATCGGCGTTCCGATCACGCTCTTGAAATGTAATGACCAGACTCGATTTTGCATCCTTGAGATGGGCGCGCGCCACCTGGGTGATATCGCTCGACTTACTGAAATAGCGGTTCCTGATGTAGGCGTGGTTCTTAAAGTTGGTACCGCACATCTTGGCGAATTCGTATCAAGAGCCAAGATTGCAGAAACTAAGGGTGAATTAATACGAGGCCTAAAGCCTGGCGCAACCGCCGTACTTGGTACCTATGATGAGTTCACGCCAAAGATGAATTCAAATTCTGCCGTCAAAACCGTTACTTTTGGCGAGAGTGCTGGCTGTTTGATTCGCGCCGCAGATCTTGAACTCCATGGCGGCTTTCCTGCCTTTGATTTGGTTACTCCCGAGGGGCGCGAGCGCGTTGAACTTCAATTATTGGGAGTCCACCAGGTTCCAAATGCTCTTGCGGCCGCCGGAGCTGCTTTTGCGTTGGGAATTTCTACCTCAGATATTGCAGCTGCGCTATCTATCCATCAGAACGCAAGTAAATGGCGGATGGAGCTAACCGATCTCGATGGATTAACTCTTATAAATGATTCATACAACGCAAACCCAGAGAGCATGTCAGCAGCCTTGCGAACCCTTTCGCTCCTAACTCAGGAGCGCGGTGGGAACTCCTGGGCATTTGTTGCAAAGATGCATGAACTTGGCAGTGAATCAGAAGAGTTGCATCGCAAGATTGGTCAGCTTGCTGGTGAGCTCGGAATTGATCATCTAGTTGTAATAGGAGAGCAGAGCTACATCTCCGATGAGATTTCGGCAGATACCTCAATTCACTTTTATCCCGATCAGAATTCAGCTTCTGAACTATTGGCGCGCTTTGATTCGGGAGATGTAGTTTTGGTCAAAGCCTCACGAGCAGAGCACTTAGAAGTAATTGCAGAACAGATAGTTACAAGCTGGAACGAGAGAATGGGAGCGGGATCTTGAGAGGTATTTTGATAGCGGGTGCACTCGCTTTCTTGCTGAGTTTCTTCTTGACCCCGTTGTTTATCAAGTTCCTGGCCCGGCGTGGCTATGGCCAACAGATTCGTGATGATGGTCCCAAGACTCATCATGTTAAGCGGGGTACTCCGACCATGGGCGGAGCAGTACTGATCTTCTCGGCGCTAGCTGCATATTTCACCTCTCACTTGGCAACTGGAGTGCCTGTAACAACTTCTGCGCTACTAGTAATCGGTTTGATGGTTGGGCTCGCGGCGGTTGGATTCTTGGATGATTGGTTGAAGGTCGTCAAACAGCGCTCCCTTGGACTTCGGGCGCGCGAGAAACTCTTTGGCCAAGCGCTTGTTGCAGGCGTATTCGGCTATTTCGCTACTAAGTTCCCAGATGAAGTTGGAAATACGCCACTATCTCTCTATCTCTCAACGGTGCGTGATACGACGATCAAATTGGGACTCGTACTCGTAATTCTTTGGGCGATTCTCTTGGTGCTTGGAACGAGTAACGGTGTGAATCTAACTGACGGCTTAGATGGTTTAGCAACCGGTGCGGCAGTTATGTCTTTCCTTGCCTTTGTTCTTATCGGAGTTTGGAAGTTTGGTCAGCGGTGCGAAATCGCAGTAAACAATTGCTATAACGCTCGCGATCCACTTGATATGGCAGTTCTTGCAGCTGCTTTAGCTGGCGCTTGCGCGGGGTTCTTATGGTGGAACGCATCGCCAGCCCGAATCTTTATGGGCGATACGGGATCTCTTGCCCTTGGAGGCGCACTAGCAGGGTTAGCAATGACGCTACGTACAGAACTCTTGTTAATCCCAATCGGCGGGCTTTTCGTGATCATCACACTCTCAGTAATAATTCAAACCACCTATTTCAAAGTCTCAGGTGGCAAGCGAGTCTTCAAGATGGCCCCGCTGCAGCACCACTTTGAGTTACTAGGTTGGGGAGAAGTCACGATAGTCATTCGCTTCTGGATTATTGCTGGACTATGCGTTGCTGCCGGACTTGGACTCTTCTATGCCCAGTGGGTGGTTGCTTAACGTGAGTTTCATAAATTCACTAAAGGAAAAGCATGTACTGGTATTTGGCGCTGGCGTCACAGGCGCTTCAGTCAAGCGGTTCTTAGACTCTCGCGGTGCATCTACATTTCTAGTAGATGAGAATGCGAGCGTAAAAGAAGCCACCAATTTCGAAAGCCTTAAATTAAGAGAAATTCAATTGGGAATCGTCTCGCCAGGTTGGAAATTAGATCATCCATTTATCTCAAAAAGTAAAGCCGCTGGAATTGAGCTAATTTCAGAGATCGACCTCGCTTGGCGAGTTAAGAGCGAATGGAACCCCGCGCAAGTTTGGTTGGGGCTTACGGGGACAAATGGCAAGACCACTACTGTGCAGATGGCTGAAGCGATGTTGCTCCAAAGTGGAATTAGGGCTCGGGCCTGCGGCAATGTTGGCGAACCCGTGATTGATCTGGCGACCGAAACTGATTTAGATATCTTGGTCCTTGAACTCTCCTCATTCCAACTGAGCTGGAGCAACGAAGCTCACTTTAAGGCAAGTGGAATCCTAAACATCGCTGACGATCACATCGACTGGCATGGCAGCTTTGATAATTATGCTGATGCGAAATTATCTATTGCAAAGTTAAGTGAGACGCTTATCGCCAACCTAGATGACGAGGTCCTCGCATCAAGAATTGGCCAAGTCACATCTAGGTTGTTCACTTACACTCTCGAGACTCCAAAGCCACACCAAATCGGATTAGTTGAGAATCTAATTGTTGATCGAGCATTTGTTTCCGGTGATGCCGAAGTTCTCTTTGAGCTAAGTGAGATAAAACCAGCAGTCCCGCATAACGTCTCAAATGCAATGGCAGCTGCGGCTCTAGCGAGGTCAGTTGGCGCTGACGCCACCTCAATTGGGAGAGCGCTCTCTGAATTTCGCTTAGATCATCATCGTTTAGAAGTGGTTCTCGAAAAAGATGGAATCACTTGGATAGATGATTCAAAGGCGACCAATCCACATGCCGCGCTCGCCGCTTTGAAGTCCCAACTCAGGTCGGTATGGATTGCCGGCGGTCTTGCCAAAGGCGCATCCATGGATCAATTAATCAAAGCCGCAGCTAATCGAATCAAGTTTGCAATCTTGATTGGAACCGACGCGCAATTAATTGAGGATGCGCTCCGCCTTCATGCACCTCTAGTTGAATACCAAGTCATAGATAGAAACTTAAAGGGAAGAGAGTTAATGCAGGAAGTAGTGAAAGTTGCGCTCACTAAAGCTCTACCTGGCGAGTCAGTTCTCCTAGCTCCCGCCTGCGCTTCAATGGATCAATTTAAGAATTATGGCGAACGTGGCGATCTCTTCGCCTCGGCCGTGAAAGAGCTTGTAAATGGCAAGTAAAACCTCTTTATTCTCCAAACCATCCTCCGCCTACTTCCTGATACTTGGCTCGGTTTCTATTCTCTCCTCCCTTGGAATAGTTATGGTGTTGAGCGCTTCTTCGGTAACAGCTTTAAATGAGTCAGGAAATTCATTTGCAATTGTCTTTCGGCAAGCCTTCTTCCTGGGACTCTCCATCTTGGTTACTTGGCTCGCGATGAATTTGAAAGAAAGTCTCTGGAAGCCACAAGCTCGACTGGCCCTCATCTTTGCCGCTGTTTTTCTTACTCTGCCCCAAGTTCCAGGACTAGGAAAAACGGTCGGTGGCAATACAAATTGGATTCAAATTGGAAGTCTTTCAATTCAGCCAAGTGAGTTTGCCAAATTTGGCTTGATTCTCTGGTGTGCGCTCCGTCTTCGAATCCACGATCAAAAAATGATGGAACGTGGATCTAGCAACCCGCTCCCTCTGGTTGCACCCGGGATTGCTTTAATTCTTGGCCTGGTGATGTTAGGAGATGATCTCGGAACTGCAGCAGTAATTGCTGGCATAGTGGGCGGAATGCTCTTTATCGCCGGAATGCAGGCGCGCTTCTTTGCAACTCTATTTGCCCTCGGAATAGTTGGTTTTGCAGCATTTGTTGTTACTAGTCCAAATCGATTGAGCAGATTTTCGGCCTTCTGGGATCCATTCTCCGAAGAGAATTACAAGAGCGCCGGTTGGCAACAAGCACATAGCATCATGGGCCTTGCATCTGGCGGTCCACTTGGTACCGGTCTGGGTTCTAGTAAACAGAAGTGGGGAAATCTTCCAGAAGCTCACACCGATTTCATATTTGCGGTTATCGGCGAAGAGCTTGGACTACTTGGGACGTTAACCGTCTTAGTTCTCTATGCAATTCTGATTTTGGGGATCTTCCGGGTGGCGCTACGAGCGCGTAACAATTTTGATCGGTATGTAACTGCAGGTATTGGATGTTGGATAGCGGTTCAAGTGATTATGAATATTGGAACTGTGATAAGCGTGATGCCGGTTGTGGGAGTAACCCTTCCATTCATTTCTTACGGAGGCTCTTCGCTATTGGCGACATTTGTTGCAATTGGATTTGTCCTGGGCGTCTTACGTCGCGACCCGGAGATTGCAGAGGACCTTCGGACTCGGCGGGCGGCTAAGAGCGCGAGAGGATAGCCCTATGGCTAAACGGATCGTCCTCGCCGGGGGAGGAACTGCAGGGCATATCGAGCCAGCGCTCGCTGTAGCAGATGCCGTTAGACGAATTGATCCAACGATAGAGATTGAATTTATTGGTACAGCTACGGGCTTGGAGAGCCTCTTGGTACCGCAACGCGGATACAGACTTCGCTCAATTCCTAAAGTTGTAATGCCGAGAAGAATTGCAATCAGCGCTCTTAACTTCCCATTTGCAATCATCAGAAGCGTTTCGATCTCCAGGAAGATCTTAAAAGGCGCTAGCGCATTAATTGGTTTTGGTGGATATGTGAGCGCATCTGCTTACCTTGGAGCAAAGCTTGCCGGAGTTCCAATTGCAATCCATGAAGCTAATGCGAAACCAGGTTGGGCGAATCGTTTAGGAAGACATATTGCCAAGTTAGTAGCTGTTAATTTTGAAGAGGTCCGGAATAACTGGGAAGGCTCAGTCCTTACCGGTATGCCAATCCGAAGCGCTCTCTCGGAGTTGGCAAAGTTATCTAATCCGGAGCGAATTAAGTTTCGCGATTTACATGCAAAGAGCCTTGGCTTAGATCCAAGTAGACCAATAGTGGCGCTATTTGGCGGTTCACAGGGATCGTTACATATGAATGAAGCGATAGAAACTTATCTCGGTAATAGGGCGGATAGTGGGCAAATAAAGGTTCAGATCATCCATGCGCTTGGAATAAACAATCCACTTCCGCAACCGCAAGAAGATTATCTTCCGATGGCCTACTTTCACGATATGGCAGCCCTCTATGGTGTAGCGGATCTCTTGATTACACGAAGTGGCGCTGTAACCTGCTCGGAGCTGATGACCGTCGGAAGATTTGCAATTCTGGTTCCATTGCCCCACGGAAATGGCGAACAAGTTAATAACGCGCAGGCGCTTGTTGATCAAGGTCGAGCAATAATGGTCAAAAATGATGAATTCACCGGACGCTGGCTCCAGGAAAATTTAGCGAAAGTCGTCTCCACCGCTTCGATTGATTTGATACCAGCCGATCTTCATCTTGATGCTGCCAATCGCATCGCGGCGTTGGTACTTGAGAATCTTCTGGGTAATCGAGCGGAGTCACGCCGATGAACTGGAGCGGTCTACGGGTGCATTTCATTGGAATCGGTGGCTCGGGGATGAGCGGTATTGCAAAAGTTATGGCGGCAAGAGGCGCCATTGTTTCTGGCAGCGATCTCCAAGAGTCTGGAACGCTGGAGGCGCTAAGAACGATAGGAATCTCGGTATTCGTTGGACATTCGGCTGCGCATATCGAGGGAGCTGATTTGATCGTGCGCTCTAGCGCAATAACTTCCGAGAATCTCGAGCTTGCTGCCGCGGCTAAATCCGGAAAACCCTTACTAGGTAGAGCGGAAGCTTTAAGCAAGCTCTTGGTAGACAAAAAGTCTGTCGCTGTTGCAGGCACACATGGCAAGACAACCACAACTTCGATGCTGACAGTAGCCCTACAAAGTTGTGGGCTAGATCCATCATTTGCCATCGGTGCTTCCATTCGAAACTCAGGCACAAATGCACATCACGGCTCAGGAGAAATTTTTGTAGTTGAAGCTGACGAGTCGGATGGCTCCTTTACTTCATATAAACCTTTTGGGGCGATCATCACAAATATTGAGTTAGACCATGTAGATAACTTTAAAGATCTAGCGAGCATCGATGATCTCTTCTATCAATTCATTGGCACAGTCTCATCAAAGTTAGTTGCTTGTAGCGATGATGAGGGAGTGCGACGTTTGATTGCAAGAATAAGTAGCGAGAAAAAGCGACTTGAGATTATTACTTATGGAACCGAAGGGGACCCTGATCTCCTAATTGATCGAATTTTCTTGGGCGCTCGCGAAAGTAAAGCCCGTCTAGTGTTTCGAGGTCGAGTTTGGGGCGAGCTAGAGCTCGCAATTCCTGGGAGACACAATCTCCTTAATGCAGCAGCAGCGGCTGCAATGGGATCTGAGTTAGGCGCTCCCATCGGACCTCTACTTGCGGGGCTAGCCAAATTCACCGGTGCGCGCCGTCGCTTTGAGATTCGTGGTTCGGCAAATGGCGTAACGGTGGTAGATGATTACGGGCATCATCCAACTGAGATTAAAGCGACCCTAGAAACGGCGCGGAATTTTGTAGGAACTGGTCGCGTATTCGTAATCTTCCAGCCGCATAGATTCTCAAGGACGAAGGCGTTTGCTGAAGATTTCGCTAAGGAGCTTGCCAAAGCTGATCACACTTATCTACTTGAGGTTTATCCAGCCGGTGAAACCCCGCTACCTGGGGTTAGTGCGCTCTCAATTTCTTCCCGAATGCCAAGAGAATTGGCTACCTACGAACCTTCGATGCCGGAGGTAATTTCAAAAGTTCTGGAAGTCGCAAGATCAGGAGATCTTATTTTGACCTTGGGCGCAGGCGATGTGAGCTCGCTCGCACCGCTAATTGTTGAGAATCTTTAACTAAATTCATGAGACGTTTGATCCTGATAGCTGCAATTGGCGCGATCTCCGGTCTGGCCTATCTACTGGGATGGTCGAGCGTGTTTCCCGTGAAGAGTATCGAGATTGCCGAAAACGATCAGACAATTGTCAAAGAATTAACCGATCGACTCAATCAAGTTCCAGCCCCAATTATTGTTGGTGAACCAATCGCCCGAGTTGATAAGCGCGAGATCACAAGTAGATTGCGCACGCTTATTTGGGTAGAGGATGTTCAAGTAAGAAGAAGTTTCCTCTCCGGAGAAGTAAAGATCTCAGTCGACCCGAGATCTGCAATCGCACAACTTGATTCGAGATGGAGCGCAAATCCAAGCGAATCAGGATTTCTCGGTTCTGACCTTGAATTCTTCTTCGTCCCTCGAAGTGAGGTGGCCAAGGCGGCTAAATCAGGCGATGCTGATTGGTTATCACTTCCAAATCTCTCCTTAGGTTCCTCCGATCGCGCTCTAATTGAAGATGTTGCCAGCCTGATGGCTGCATTGCGGGGGACTGGGGCTGAGATAAATAGCGTCACTGCCCTAAATAGAGATTCAATAAAGAGTTTGATCCGCTACAACGAGCGGGATTTGGATATTTCTTGGGGAAGTGTCAAAGAACTAGAGCTCAAATTTGAAGTAATGACTCGATTACTTGAATTGAAAGCGAATCGAAATTTAAAGCGGATTGATTTATCTTCGCCATTGGCACCCATCGTTTCCAATAGTTGATATTCAGCTAGAAAAAACTTCTCGTAAATCTCTCGTGTCGGTGTTTGCTACCCAATAGGTACCCGCCTACTTTTGCGCGCACACTTTGGAGAAACCCTAAGTCTAAAGTTGAGAATTAGGGTTAAAGGAGAGGCGTATCGTGGCAACACCACAGAACTATTTAGCAGTAATAAAAGTTGTCGGAATTGGTGGCGGTGGAGTTAACGCAGTCAATCGAATGATTGATGCCGGACTCAAGGGAGTCGAATTCATCGCAATCAATACTGATGCGCAAGCTCTTCTCATGAGTGATGCAGATGTGAAACTCGACATTGGAAGAAAATTAACTCGCGGACTTGGCGCTGGAGCAAATCCAGAAATTGGAAAACAAGCCGCTATAGATCAAACCGAAGAGATCGAAGAAGTTCTGCGTGGCTCGGATATGGTCTTTGTTACCGCTGGCGAAGGTGGCGGAACTGGCACTGGCGGCGCTCCAGAAGTTGCAAAAATTGCGAAAGGTCTTGGTGCGCTCACAGTTGGTGTTGTAACTCGACCATTTAGCTTTGAAGGTAAGCGTCGTTCTACTCAAGCTGAGATTGGAATTGAAGAACTCCGTAAAGAAGTAGATACCTTGATTGTGATCCCAAATGATCGCCTGCTCTCAATCTCGGATCGTTCGATCTCTGCTCCAGAAGCATTTAAGACCGCAGATCAAGTTCTTCTCTCCGGAGTACAAGGAATCACTGATTTAATCACCACTCCAGGTTTAATTAATCTCGACTTTGCCGATGTTAAGAGCGTTATGGATGGCGCGGGTTCGGCGCTAATGGGAATTGGTTCAGCGCGCGGTGAGGCGCGAGCAACTCGAGCCGCGGAACTTGCAATCTCTTCGCCACTACTTGAAGCTTCGATTGAAGGTGCACACGGGGTTCTTCTTTCAATAGCTGGTGGCTCTGATATGGGCTTGTTCGAGATTAGCGAAGCCGCCGAATTAGTTGCCAAGTGCGCACATCCGGATGCAAATATCATCTTTGGAACGGTAATTGATGACTCGTTAGGCGATGAAGTTCGGGTAACTGTTATTGCTGCTGGTTTTGATGGCGGCGCACCTAAGCGGTTATCCGTTCCAGTGCTTTCTACCGCAGGATTAAATGGCCAAGCAGATCCGATTCCGGCAAATGACCCAATCCAAGTAGCGATGGAAGCGCCCGCCCAAGCTCCAAAGCGTCGGATTAGTTTCGAGGAGTTAGTTTCTGAGGACGATATTGATGTCCCAGATTTCATGAAATAACTCCTAGGGGTTCGGGATGGCCAATACTCTCTTTACATCTCGGATTGGTGGCGTTAGTTCTCCACCATTTGATTCCTTTAACTTAGCTGCCCATGTTGGCGATGACCCAGGCGCAGTCGCTAAAAACCGGGAGATTCTCGCCTCGATTATTGGCTTGCCGAGAAACCAGATCTTCTTTATGAATCAAGTTCATGGAAACGTAGTTGCCGTAATTGATGAGGCTTCTGATCCCCAAAGCGCTCCAACCGCAGATGCTCTCTTTACAACAACTCCCGGATTTGCGTTAGTTACTTTGATTGCAGATTGCACCCCCTTACTTTTGAAATCAAAGAGCGCGGTTGCAGCAGTACATGTAGGCCGAAAAGGGTTAGTCGCCGACGTCTTTGAAGCGACCTTAGAGGTCTTTAATCGACATGGCGTCTCTAATGAGGAGATAACTGGGGAGATTGGTCCATCAATCTGTCGCGCCTGTTACGAAGTGGACTTGAACACTTATCGGGAAGTTGTCTCACATAATCCAGCCGCCGCAACTGATGAAACTAGAAGGTGTTTAGATGTAGCTGGCGGCCTTGCGGCCCGACTAAACGGCGCTGGTATTGAGTTTCGGGCTTCTCCGTTATGCGTCCTCCATACGCCGGGATACTTCTCTTACCGAAGAGATGAAGTCACCGGAAGACAGGCAGGCGTCGTTTGGCTATGAGTAAGTCCGCAAGAGAATCTCGAAAAGAGAAGATTTCTTCCTCACTTAATCGAATAAGAAGCGATATTCCGAGTTCCGCGACGCTTATAGTCGTAACAAAAACATTTCCAGTTAGCGATGTTGAGATTCTCTATGAATTAGGGGAGCGAAATTTCGGTGAAAATCGCGATGAAGAAGGTAACGAGAAATCAGAAGCGCTACCCCC
>VGAF01000010.1 GCA_016870855.1 Actinomycetota bacterium
CGACCAAAGTGACCGCCAACGCTCTTTACACCGCTATTAACCGAGGCGCTGCTCGCAACATCCATCACAACGCCAAAGACGCGCTCGCCACTTGGATCGATTGCGGCTACTGCAGCTTTAGCTTCGCTCTCACCCAGATCTGAGATTGCGATGTCATAACCTTCAGCGAAGAATTTCTTAGCGGTAGCTAGTCCAATTCCATGTGCGCTACCAGTAATTAGCGCGACCGGACGGGGCGTGCTCATGCGTAATTCAACTTCACTTCATCCCAACGAGGTGGGCCGGCGAGCGCATCGCTCTCATCTGGGAAGTCGGGGAGGTCAAAGCGCCAACCGATGTCGCTCTTGCTTCCATCTTTCGCAGCTTTTGCCTTAATGAATTCCGCGAATGGATCAACGCTGGCGCCCGGAGCGGAGAGTTCTACGGAGAAAGTCGGTGCATCAAGGATGGATGCGACTTGATGGTGGATTGCGTCGTAAACATGCCACGAGATTGACATTCCACTTTTTACAAAGTAATCGTTGAGCAAGATCATCCGCGACAATCCACCTTGGCAAGTCGTATCTAGTCGGAGCATGTCAACCGCACCAGTCTCGACAAAAACTTGTGGGTGATAGAGATGCGCCTCATCATCACCGCTGGTTAGAGGTACATCAAGGATCCGTCGAAGTTCGACTAACTCCGCGATGCTCCCAGGGATAAATGGATCTTCAACCCAAGCAAGATCAAGTCCCTTTACAATTTCAAGTGCATCGTTAGCGGTTCGGCATGACCAGGCAAGATCAACGGAGACGGGGCAGAGCTTGGTAGCAACTGCAGCTTCAAGTCGTTCGCGAGTTAACTTGGCAGTTGCGCCAACTGGAAGTTTTACACCTACGGCGCCGGCCGTTACCGCCGCTTCAACTTCCCAAGCAATCTCTTCGGGGCCGCGCGAGGGTGGATAACCAATGACCGCCCAAATCGGGTGTTTCTTACTGGTTTTCCCATGACTTGCAACTACGGTCACTCCCTTATGGCGAGCGACCGCTTCGTGCGCCGCTAAGTCAACGAGTGATAGACCGCGCAGCGCAGCGCCTGATGAGATTGGCGAACTCATCCGCCGTATCAATTTGTCGAAAGTTGAAACTGGATCGCCATCAAAGATCTCTTTATAGGGAGCTGCAATCACTTCATTTACGCACTCCGATACCGGCGTGGAGCGATCAAGGGAGAATGCGTTACCACGAGTGCCATCTTCTAATTCGACAGTAACGACGGCAAAGCCACGGGCTTTGATGATGTATTGGCCGAGCGCAACCGGATTCGGTAGGCGGAGCGTTACGCGTCGCGCACTAACCGACTTTATCCCCGGTATTGCGCTAGACATTAGTCACGATTCCAAGGGATGCGTCGCGGCGTGAAACCACCATCGATAGTTAGCATCTCACCGGTTATATAACTCGCATCATCAGATAAGAGGAACTTCACACCAGCGGCAATCTCAGAAGCCTCACCAAAGCGCTCCATCGCATGCATCAATCGGATATTTGGATCGACGCGACCAGAGCGAATTCCTTCTTCCAATAAGGGGGTATTGATGTAACCAGGAACTACGGCGTTGACGCGAATTCCAAATTCAGCCCATTCCACAGCGAGCGTTCGAGTAATTGAGTCGATTCCGGCTTTGGATGCGGCATATGAAACCCGGCGCGGCCAACCGAAGATATGGGAGACGGATGAGAAGTTGACGATTGCGCCCCGCGATTTATTCTTGATCCAGAAGCGCCCGGCTGCTTGATTGCAGAAGAACGTTCCATCAAGGTGGCAGCCCACCATTGCCCGCCACTCTTCAGGCGTCGTATCAATACTTGCCTTATTGGTCGCAAAGCCGGCGGCCGCAGTCAACCCAGAGAACTTTCCGCGCCAGGCAATAGCGCCAGCGAAAGAGTCTTGAACTGATTGGTAATCGGAGACATCGGTTTTCCAGAATTTGCTCCGTTCTGCGCCGAATTCAGCGTGTAATTCTTCAATTCGCCCCTCTTTCATATCGAGGAGAGCGACATGAAGATCGGGCCAATCGCGCATTAGACGCTGAGCAGCTGCGAAACCGAGACCGCTGGTGCCACCAGTGATGACAATCGTTTCGTGCTTCAAAGGTTCAAGGCTCATATCAACCTACGTAGAGCGTCATCTCAACTTCGACGCATAGCTCGGGGAGCATTAGTCGACTGATTTCGACAAATGATGATGCTGGAAGAATCTGGGCGAAGAATTCGCCATGGGCCTTGGCAACTTGTTGCCAATCATCAATATTTGTCATAAAGACGCGAGTGCGAATCACATCTTCATAGGTAGCGCCGAGTTGCTTTACCGCCTTCTCAATCTCCTCAAAAATATATTTGGTCTGGCCGTAAGCGTCATTGGGGAACATGACCTTGCCATCGTGGGTAGTTGAGCTTGTTCCAGCAACTTCAATCAAGTTTCCCATCCGGACTGCGCGTGAGTAGCCAACAATCGGGGACCAAGGACGATTTCCATCAACACGACCAACGTTCTTCAATTCGCACACTCCTGAGTTATTACCTAGTTGATTTTCCGGCCTCCTGGCCATCGAGTTGAGGCTAACAGCCGCCCATGGCCGGGTCAATAATCTTTCTGGTAACAACCCTTAACAAACCCATTACTCTTTATTAGGCTTCCAATATGTCTCGTACCGCAAGTTGCACGATTGATCTAGCAGCCGAGGGTAAGTCGAGCGGTTACATCCAGATCGGTGACTCAACCAACACAAGTGGTTGGGCAAATCACTGTGTTCCCATCATCTCGATAAAGAATGGCGCCGGACCGCGCTTGTTATTGCTCGCGGGTAACCATGGCGACGAATATGAGGGTCAAATCGTCGCTACCGAACTCTCTCGCCGGCTACAAGCTAGTGAGATACGTGGCCAGGTCATCATCATCCCGTGCCTCTCGCAAGAAGCCTCTCAGAACGGAAATCGCCTATGGAATAACGGCGCAAATTTCAATCGCATTTTTCCCGGTAATGAAGATGGAACAATCAACGAAAAACTAGCGTTTTTCCTATCTAACAATCTCTTTCCAACCTGCGATGTAATCGTTGATATGCATAGCGGTGGCCGGAGCATGGCATTCATTCCAAGCTCAAATATGGTCTGGGTCTCCGATCTTGCGCTCCGCAAAGTCATGCTCGCAAATATGCTCGCTTGGAATACCGAGTATCACATGATTGGCGGCGAGCAACCTTCGACAAATCCATACTCACTCCTACCCGGCGATGTAGTTCGCCAAGGAAAATCTCTTTCAACGGGTGAGTTCGGTGGTTGTGGTTGGACAACTGCTGAGACCGTCAAAATCATTCGCGATGGGCTACATGACTTTATGCGCGCACTTGGCATCTTGAATGGTGAATACAAGACGCGCACCGAGCGCGGCCTTCCGGAAGCGAAGATCCTAGATTTTCGCGAAGGCGATGCTTATGTGACCGCTCCTTGCGATGGAATCTATGAGAATTGCGTCGACCTTGAAGATGAAGTGAAGGCCGGCGACTTAGTTGGCCAATTACACGATTTCAATCATCCAGATCGCAAACCAATTCCGGTTTATGCAGGTCGCGCCGGAGTAATTAGCGTGGTGCGCGGTTATCCGCCGGTAAAGACCGGCGATGTGGTCTGCACCATCGGAATCTTGCGGAAGAACATCGCTGAATTTGAAGCGGCGGGTAATTGATGAGTGGCACAGTAACGCCTTCCTTCTCACTTTCGGCAACCGGACGCACAGCCGGCTACCTCAAAGTTGGCGACTCAACTAACTCCAGCGGATGGGCAACCTTCCATCTACCAATCATCAATTTGAATTCAGGAAGCGCACCGAAGGTTTTGGTTATTGGCGGGAATCATGGCGATGAATATGAAGGCCAATTCGCCGCCGCTGATCTCGCAGCAAAGTTAGATCTTGCAAAGTTACGTGGCCAGATCATCGTAATTCCCTGCCTTTCACTACCCGCCTCATATGCAAGTACGAGGCTCTGGCCCACAGGTGAGAACTTCAATCGCCTCTTTCCCGGTGATGAAAATGGCTCAATTGCCCAGAAACTTGCCCACTACCTTGCTACCGAGTTAATTCCTTATTGCGATGCTGTTGTTGATTTACATAGCGGTGGCCGCGGCCACTACTTCTTCCCAAGTGGAACTGCGAGCGTGCCAACTACTGGTGACGGCGCTGCGAGCCTGCTTGACAATGTCACTGCTTGGCAGACCGAGTACGCCATCATCTTTCCATCTCAACCACGCACCAATGTAACTGCGCTCTTGCCTGGCTTCGCAGCTGCCGCCGGTAAGTCAATCTTCACCGCTGAATTAGGTGGCGCCGCTGTTGCAACGGCGCGCTCAGTTGGAATTGCAAAGCGCGGCCTGGCCGGCGTACTTAGCCGGATTGGCGTTACTTCATCAGGGGAAGATAAGCCTGAACTTCGAACTAAGAAATTTGTTGATATGCGCGCCCCCGAGGCGTATCACAACGCTCCGGAGGCCGGGTTATATGAGAACCTCAAGCCCGCAGGAAGTGCCGTGCGCGCCGGCGAATTGATTGGACGGATTCACTTTACCGATTCTCCTAATCGACCCGCCGTTGATATTCAAGCAAATTGCGCCGGGGTAATCGGTGTGATTCGCGGCTATCCAAGAGTAAAAGTTGGCGATTGCATCGCTGTGATCGGACCGGTGCGCGAAACTATCGATTGAGTTGCAACAGCTCGCTTAGATCGCTGCGAATCTGTGCATCTGCATTTGATGATGCAATCCGATGGGCAATTCGCGATAGATCCAGGCTCTTGGCTCCGGCTAGCGCGCTCCACTTTTTCGTCAAGAGTCCGCTATCAACTCCAAAGTCTTGCGATAGTGAGAATGGAATTGTGAGATTTTCACTCTCGGTACTTATCTCAATCAATCCTGCGCTACTTCCAGAATTTGAAGTTGTGACCGAAAAGGCTGCTGGGCCTTGATTTTTCACCATTGGATCGCCACTTAGGAGCGTGCTCTTAACAGCCGCGGCGATACTCCACCACTCACCTTTTTCCTCGCTACCTACAAGCGGAAAGATCGGGGCGGGGGTATGTATCTGAACTCTTCTAATCTCCGTTGCCGAAATCGGTAGCGCGCCTTGGAGCGCAACTAGCGCGCCTTGGCTAAACCCACTCCACGGAAAATAACGTAAGGAGATTTCACCTAGCGCATTTGTTGGCTTCGTTAGCTCCGAATCAATGAGATCAAATCGAGCAGCTAGACCACCAACGCCATCAATGATTTCATCTGGAGCTGGCGCACCATCAATTGCTTCGAGCGTTGCAAGTACTCCCACAACGGTGGCATGGATGCGGGTAAAGCGTGTCGCCCCATTTCTAGATATTGAAGCGTTTGCGCCGCCTCCGATGCTGGCACTTGCAAGTTTTAGCGCTCGCTCCGTCGTCTTAGCATCCAACTCAAGTAGGTGAGCGCTCGCCGCTGTCGCACCGAAGATTCCAGATGTCGCCGTTGCATGCCACTTCTTACTATGCCCGACTTGAAAGATCGAAGCAACGAGGTTGGCCGCCGAATATCCCGCGTTCATAGCTGGAACGATTCGCGCTGCTTTGATATCGCGAGTAAGAAAGAGCGCGAAGATTGCTGAATTTACGATTGATCCGGGATGAATTAGAAGTTGCCAATTCACATCATCAAGATCTCCGTGGCTAGCCGCTCTTGCTAAGTGTGTTGCAAGAGTGAGAGGTTCAGTAACAAAGCGCTGATTGCTGCTTGCTGATACAACGCAATGTAAGTAGTCGCTAAATAGTAGTTCTGCGCGTTCGATTTCTTCGGGGCGCATCTCAATTGGCGCGCGGAGCGCGGCAAGGAATTCGCTATCTCCCCACGCGCGTGACATCTAGAGACCGCCTGCAGAGCTTCCTCGCTCGACGAAAAGCGTGTCAATAACGCTCTCCCGCGGGGCTTTTCCGGCTAGCCCCTCCAAGACAAGTTGGGCGGCTTCGCGACCGATCGCTTCAGGATCGCGATAAACAGTTGAGATATCACCGGAGAAAACTTCAATATAGGGGAGTTCATCAAGGGCTACGACGGCAATATCTTTACCCATCTCAAGATTACTCTCCTTAAGCGCTTTAGTGACTCCCATCAGCGCGCCAAGTCCACCAGCAACAATTGCAGTTGGAGCTGGGGTCTTATGTATTAAGGCGCGCGCATGTGCCAAGGCATAATCCGAATCAAAGCCACCGGTTGCTAAGAGATCTTGCGGTACTTCCAATTTGAATTCCCGGAAGGCGCGCTCAATTCCTTCTAGGCGACTTCTCGTCGGATAAACATTTGATGAACCGGTGATAAACGCAATATTGCGATGGCCCCGCTCTAAGAGTTGCTTCGTGGCTAGATATACGCCGGCGCCATGATTTGAGAGCACAGCGCTTACCTTCAAACCACTTACTTGGCGATCTAGCAAGACAATTGGGCAATGCGCTGCCGTTAAGTTCTTCTGTAAGTATGGTGAATCTTCCGCAACAAGTGAGGCGATGATTCCATCGACGCGGCGCCGGCGGAGCAGCGCGAAATTACGCGCCTCGTTATCTACATTTCCATCCGAGTTTACAAGAATCATCGAGTAGCCATTTCGGCGCAGCTCTTGTTCGCAAGATCTTGCAAGAAGCGCAAACATTGGGCTTGAGATATCGCGGATAACAAATCCGATAGTTCGAGTAACGCCGCTACGAAGAGATTGCGCTACAAGGTTTGGTTCATAGCCGAGGGCGCGCGCTGCTTCCTCAACGCGCTTTCGCATTTCATCTGACACATCTGGGTGGCCAGATAACGCGCGCGAAACGCTGGAGAGCGCAACGCCGGCGCGGGCGGCGACATCTCTAATGGTCGCCCGCTGCGAACCGCCCTCTTTCTCCATTACCTCTCCTCAATCTTCTTATGGCTTCTGCCCCCTTGTCGGGGGCCTGGCATCGCGATACTCTACGCTGGAAACGATTGCGGTAGCGACAATCAGCCCGCACCTATAGGAGGTTGGTTCCCCTGAGGATCGCTGCGATCGAGACTGAGCAGATCCGCGTCCCGCTCAATCGGGTTTATAAAGGCAGTCATTACAAGATGACGCATCGCTCCACCATCCTCACTCGCATCTATACCGATAACGGCAGCTTTGGTGAGGCGTATGCTGGCGATGAAGATGCTGGGCTCGCTGAGATCGACAAGATCATCCATGAAGAAATCGCGCCAAAGATCTTTGGTGAAGATGCAACTGCAATCGAACGCTGCTGGGAATTAGCGCGTCCTGCTACTTGGGACATCTTGCGTGATCGAAGGCTTGGCCTAGTTGCCACAGCCTGCGTCGACTTAACGCTCTGGGATCTCTTCGCGCGCTCACTAAACGTTCCACTCTGGAAACTCTGGGGTGGTTATCGCAATGAGATTCCAGTAATCACAATCGGCGGTTACTACAACAGTGGTGTTAGCATCAAAGAGGAAGTTGAATCGCTCCTCGCACAAGAATTTGCTGGGGTAAAATTTAAGATTGGCGGCCTAACGCCTGTCGAAGATGCACTTCGTTTCAAAGAGGCGCGGCGCCATGGCGGCGAAGATTTCCGAATCGCTGTTGATGCTAATCAAGGTTATTCACTTGCCGATGCCATCAAGTTCTCGCATCTAGTCCAAGATGACAACCTGCTCTGGTTTGAAGAGCCCTGCCAATGGCAGAACGATAAGCGCGCGATGCGCGATGTTAGATATGCCGGCGGCGTCCCAGTCTGCGCGGGACAAACCGAATTCTCTGCTGCTGCCTGCCGCGATTTAATGGAAGTTGGCGCGATTGACTTCTGTAACTTTGATTCTTCTTGGTCCGGCGGACCCACTGAGTGGCGGCGCGCTGCTGCTACCGCAAGCCTTTATGACGTGCGGATGGCTCACCATGAAGAGCCACAGGCCGCATCCCACCTACTAGCGTCGATCCCACATGGAACCTATCTTGAGTTCTTCCATCCAGAGCGCGATCCAATCTGGCATAACATGATTGCAAATCGCCCTAAATTGAAGAACGGCTACTTCAAACTAACTGATGCGCCCGGCCTTGGTTGGGAATTAGATCGCGATTACATCGCGAAGTATCGAATCAATTCTCGCCGGAGCGAGCGCGCTTAATTAAAGGCGTTGCTGCGCCGCAAGGTGCGCTGGGCGATCCGAAAACTTGCTTCGTCAACCATGGTTCCACCTAGGTTGATTGCGCCATCCTTGGTGAGCGCCGCTTCATACCTTGCTACCAACTCACTTGCAGCTGCTGCTTCTTCTTTGGTTGGTGTGTAGATTCGATTGCAACTTTCAAGTTGATCTGGATGGATTACCCACTTGCCATCAAAGCCGAGGGCGCGACTTCTAAGTGCGCTAGCTTCAAATTTGTCTAAGTTGCGAAATTCGGCGACCGGGCCATCGAAAGCTAATTTTCCGGCTGACCGCGCCCCAACAATCACGTTGCAGAGCGCAAATTCAATAAGGCGAGCTGCGCTATCAAGTTCTCCAGTAGTCGCAACGCCAATATCGGCTAAGAAATCTAGCGGTCCAAAGGAGAGCGAGAGCACGCGCGGCTGGGCTGCAATCTCTGCGCAATTGACTAACCCAAGTGCGCTCTCAACTTGGGCATCAATACCAATCTCATTCTCCTTACTCACAGCGATCTTTGCTAAGTCCGCCGCAACCCGTCCAACTTCGCTAGCGCTGGCGCACTTAGGTAGAACTATTGAAGTTAGGCGCGGAGCAATTGCCGCGAGCGCTGCTATATCGTCGCCATACCAAGGCGTTCCAAGCGCATTGATTCGCACGCTCAGGATTGGCGCCTTAAAGCCGCTAGCTCCACTTAGCGCTCGAGTTAGAGCGGCGCGGGCCGCTTCTTTCTGGGCGGGCGCGACTGCATCTTCCCAATCGAAGAGGATCTGGTCGGCGGTGAGCGTCCGTGATTTTTCCAGCATCTTCTCGTTGCTTGCTGGAACGCAGATCAATGAGCGACGTAATTCAGAGGATTGACGCCCTATTGCCACTGTTTTACACTACTAGAAACGTTTCCAACGACTCAACTTGGGGCCTCAAAATGACGATTCTGCAAGCAGGCGCAGCGGTAGTAAACATCGATCCACCACTTCCATCTGATCCCCAGGGCTTTGTGCGGCGCGCGGTCGCAGTCCGCGATGCCCTTGATGAGACCGAGATTCGATGACTAGTTGTTGAACATGGAACCTACAAATTAGCGATACTCACCGCCGATCTGGCAAATATTGATTCTTATTTTGCAGATCGCATCCGCACCACAATCAATCTAACAACCGGTATTCCCTACGACAATATTCTTCTCAATGTCAGCCACTCGCATGGTGGACTGTGGCCGCGCCAAAACCGCGAGAAGCTACATGGTGAGTTTGCCGCACTAACCCCAGCAGAAAACGCTTACTTTGAGAAGTTGCCCTATGACTTTGCTAGTGCCACGGTAAAGGCAACGGCGCGATTGAAGCCAGTTCGAATATCTGGCGGAACTGGAACTGCGCCCGGAATTGCTGTAAACCGACGGGAGCGTACTAGCGATGGTCGAACCATCTTAGGTTGGAATAAAGAGAACTTTATCGATGAAGAAGTACCAACAATCCGAATCGATAGCCACGCTGGTGAAGCGATTGCAACATTGGTTGGCTTTGGTTGCCACCCGGTATCGCTCGGCGGTGAAGTTCCTTACAGCGGTAGTGATTTCATCGGCCCACTCCGTAACCAAGTTGAATTAATCCGCGGTGGTATCTGTCTCTTCCTTCAAGGCGCGGCTGGAAATGTTCTACCGCTGGAAGCTTTCCATGATCAACCTGGGCCTGAGATTGCGATGGGACACCGGTTAGGTCTCGAGGCGGTACATGCCGTAGTAGATGCTGAGCCGCGCGTTATTGAGATTGAGCGGATCGCATATGGATCTGTTACTCCAATCGCGTTGTATCGCAAACGCGCCATCACGCCACAACCACCACAACCAATCGCAACGCGGCGCAAAGTATTAGATCTACCGCTAAACCCACCACTTACCGTTGCCGAAATGGAGCGCGAATTGACTGAGAGGCGGGCGGATTTCGCTGCCAAGCAAGGCGCTGGCGCTGGGCGCGAGATTCTCAACCCAATTGGTTATCACATCTCTTGGTTAGAGCTGATTATTGAGTTATCAAAGCGCGGCCCCCTGCACACTTTCATTCCCGGTGAAATCTGGGCCGCGCGCCTTGGCGATGTCGCTGTGATTGGAACCCCTGGTGAGCTCTTCACTGAGATTGGATATCAAGTCCGCAAAGCTTCACCATTTGCAACAACGATATTTGCTGGTTATTGCCAAGGCGTTCTGGGGTATGTCTCAACTCGAGCGGAGTATCCATTTGGTGGCTATGAACCAAGCGTCGCGCAACGCGGTTATGGGCATCCCGCACCCTTTGCGCCAGAAGCCGGTGAACTAATTGCAGCTGAGTGTATTGAGATGCTGAATGACCTACATCGCAGCTCTTAACCTACTTAACGGTTTGAAGCGCCTTGAGCGCTGCGCCAACCGCCTCTTGTTCCGAATCTGGATGCCAGAGCGCCGGTAAGCAATAAACCTGGGGCAATAGATCTGGGAAGGCGTGGGTATTTGGCCACTTCCAACCATCTTTTGGAAAGTCTTCTTTCCGCGGTAGGTACATAATCGTTCCATTTGTGTAGCCGAGGACGAAAGTATCTGGCCAAGGAGAGTTTGCCTTGATCTGCTCGCCGGTTTCAAAGAAAGCCTCAACGCCAAGACCAACGAGAGCGACATCGCCAATCCGCAGCGCTTGCGCCATAAAGTCACAAGTTGGATTGGGCACGCTCAATTGATCTAAGGTGTTCTGAGTCCAAGCAAGAATGGTCCGCGCTACTCGAATCTCCCAATTAAGCGCCTTACGTGCAATGCGATCAGCCAACTCCTTCTCCCACTTAGCTAGCTCTGCTTCCAAGACGCTCTTATCGGGAAGCGGTGAGAAGCGGAATGGGACGATCTCTTCGGCTCCCTTCAAAACCACTTCGGCATGGCCTTCAACCGCCCGCCATGGCTTGAAGAGAATATTGGGGACGTTATTCATTAGTACGCGATCGCGTTGGAAGCGATGGGTCTCAAGTGAGAGCGCGACGCGGACTACCTCTGCGCCAAGTGCGGTTCCCATCTTGTAGACCGATTCGGAGCAATCTTTCTCATATCCGATCCCAACTTTTGGGTTGATATTGCCGCCACAACCTTGGAGGAAGAAGGCAAGGCCGCCCACTTTCTCTTTCACAAGGCGCTTTGCTGGCCCTGGGAAATCGGCAGAGAGAGTCGGTGATTGCGCGCCATTAACAACGGGATGGCACGAGAAACGGAAGAGCGTTGCAATCGCTTTGCCGTGGAGATCATCAAAGCGGATTACGCCAACGCTATCGTCAACTGGGTGGCCGGGAACTTCGCCCAAGATATCTTGATTACCGTTCCATTCGCGGCGATAGATATTTAGATCGGCGCGCCCCCAAGCATGTGCCATACGAGCATCGCGCATCGACTTGACCGCCTCCTTGGTGCAGCTAAGGAGTTTCGCTTTGAAGTTGTCGTAATAGTCCTTGACCAGCTTTGTTTCTGGAGTTTCAACATCACGCCCATAGTTTCCTACGCGCCCAAGACATGGTGCGCTGTGATTGTGGCTTAGGTTAAACATGACGTTGCCGCGCTTGACCTTTAGCTCAGTTGCTACAAGTTCTCTTAGCTCGGTCGCTTCTGGCGCAGAACAGTTACCTAAATCCGAAGAAACGATTGCTATTGTCTCGCCCTTTGAGCTAAGTACTACAACGCCTAGTTCGATATCTTCATCGATAGAGGCGATCGGTTCGGCAAAGAGTCGATAACCACCTTTGCTATAACCCATTGGTGGATTGATGTTTACTGTTGCTGCACCGACGCGTAATCCGCTCATGATTTATCCATTTCTTTGATAGGCCTAATCGGAACGGTATTACTCCGGCAATTGCGCGTCAATACTTTTTTTGCGACTGGAACTTCCCGGAAAAACAGCGAAAACCGCTATCTATACAAAAATGGCAAGCGGCGGAAAGATAAAGAGCGCAGTAACGATCAGATATTGAGCCAGCCCATGCATCATCGCAATCGTCGCATTTGGGCCAAAGCGATAGTGATTGAAGGTAGACATAATCGATGTCATAACCGGGTACATCGCAAAAGCCCCGGAGTACCTTGGGCCAAGTTGGCTGGCAAAGCCGGTCACCGCGAATACAAGGGCAAGTGCTGAGGCGATTCGAACCCAGAGATCCCACTTTGGAGCGGTTGGCAAGACCTCGTTGCGATCATGTGGCGTGAAGGTCTTCATCAATACTGACCAGATAACGAGCCAGAGCGCGATTCCCACCCAGATATTTGATATCAGCGGCCCCAAGATCAATACGGAGATGAGATAGGTAGAAGTTGCGGCGGCAATACAGATCGGCCACGGCTTACTTTTTGCCAACTTGGTATAGGTAAAAATAAAGAAGAGAAGTCCAACTTGGCCTGCATATGTTCCGATTACCGCGTTATGGAAGAAATCGCGGCCGTGATCTAGATAGACCACGATCAAGATCGGCGTGACGATAAAGGGGACGGCCATAAAGATTCCACCCCAGCGCGCGCCATATCGTTTCTGAATCACATAGGTGAGGATTATGAAGAGCGGTGCGAAGAGGAGTTTTACCGCAAGCGTGCTCATAACCGCGCCAACCTACTCGCTTGCGATGGTAAATCGATCAATATCGCGATGTGATTAGCTCCGCTTTACTGAGCTTTGCTAAATCTGAAACTACTTTGCTGCCGACTTCAACAGCAGCGTCAAATATGGTCTTTCCTTTCGCTGCAGTTGCTGGCATTGGGTCGCCAATCACGCCTTCCCGGGAATCGCGCTTTAAATCAAGCGGTATTCCCAGGAAACCACCTTGGCGAAAATCAATGCATGACCAGGGCGTTTTTTCATCTGGAATATCGCTACGCAGCGCCTTCAAATCAACCGATTCTGGGCGGAGATGAAGGGCGAGTGAGGTCTCCATCTCGCAGGCATGCCCCATGCCACCGATAGAGGACTCACCAACCTTGACCAAGGTATCGCGGATGGATTGCCAATATGAGTAAGCCGGGATTGAGATCCCAAGATCTTCGCTGAGTTGTGAGACGGTGGCTGTGATGATTCCGGCGTTGCCGCCATGCCCATTGATTATCAAGAAGCGATAGAAACCATGTGGCTTCAACGAACTCACTACATCTCGAATGATCTGAAAGAAGGTCTCATTACGTAGCGAGAGCGTTCCCGGAAAACCAAGATGATGCGGTGATGTTCCCCACCAGATTGGCGGCAGAACTAGAGTGCGAGGCGAGCGAGATTCTTTGGCTATCGCGAGGGCGATTGCGTTGGCATTGAAGATATCGGTATCAACGGGTAGGTGCGGCCCATGCTGCTCAATGGCGCCGGTAGGGATGATCAATAAACTCTCATCGCGGTCTAAACCGTCGATCTCCTTCCATGAGTGGAGCTGCCATTCGACGCGATCTCTTTGACTAGACATGGATTTCGACATGACGAGAGTCTATTCATTCTCGCTGCCAGTAATAGAGTTCTGATATGAAAAAAGTTGAGACAGTTTGTGGTCCAGTTCCGGTAACAGAGTTGGGTTTCGTGATGCCGCATGAGCATCTCTTGATCGATACCTATGATGTCCGGCGGAATTCCGAAGGCGTGCTCTTAGAACTACCAACAATGATTGGTGAGGTCGCCGATTATGTGAGGGCAGGCGGGCGGACGATGGTGGAACAAACCATCTACGGACTACATCCAGATCCAGAAGGTTTGCGGAAAATCTCCGAAGCAACCGGTGCGCATATCATCGCCGGTACCGGTTTCTATCACCAGCAGTATTACCCAGAATGGTTAGATCACTGGAGCGTCGCTCAGATCGCCGAGCGGATGCATGGCCATATAACAAAGGGCTTTCCCGGAACCAATATCAAAGCCGGAATTATGGGTGAACTGGGTACTCATCATCGCGGCGTAAAGCCTAATGAGAAGAAGGTTTTGCAAGCCGCTGCCCAGGTACAGCGGGAAACCGGCCGGCCGATTGGCACACATGCGCTCTTTACTGAAGTTGGCGTCGAACAGCTAAACATCCTGGAGGAAGCTGGCGCTGATCTGGATATCACGGTGATTGGACATTGCGACACCAATCGCGATCTCAATTACTCGCGCAAACTGCTCCATCGTGGCGTCTGGATTGCATATGACGCCGTTGGTCAGCTAGATAAGCAACGCGATGAGCGCCGTGCTGCATCGATCGCAACTCTGATCTCTGAGGGTTGGTTGAACCGGATCTTGATTAGTTGCGACATTGCTGGACGAACTCGGCTAACGATTCACGGTGGTGAGGGTTATAAGTTCCTCATTACTAAGTTCTTGCCAATGCTCCGAAACGCGGGCGTGACCGAAGAGCAGATAAAGATCCTTACCGAGAGTAACCCGCAGACTTTCCTGGCTGGCAAATAGCTCTAATAAAGTAGTGAGCCACCGCTCACATTCAAAGTTGCGCCATGGATAAATGAACCATGGTCAGATGTCACAAAGACAGTCACGGAAGCGATCTCTTCAGGTTGTCCGATCCGACCAAGTGGGCAGGCTTCAGCAACCGCTTTCACATTGGCTTCGGTGTTATCGATGTGCTGCATCGGCGTATCGATCTGGCCTGGAGAGATGGTGTTGACTCGAATCCCATACTTCCCAAATTGCCGCGCTAGGCCACGCGAGAAAGTGACGATGCCAGCTTTAGAAGCTGAGTAAGCGTCAGCGCCATAGAGCGGACCAAATATCCACGAACCGGAGGTGAAGTTAACGATTGATCCAGCGACGCCTTGATCAACCATTACGCGCGCAACAGCGCGATTTAGCAAGAAGGTGGCTTTTAGATTGACATCAAATTGATAATCCCAATCTTCTTCACTTACCTCCCAGATCGAACGGCGGCGGAGCGCTGCGGCGACATGGGCGAGGATGAAGACAGTTCCATAGCGAGCCAAGGTCGCATCGATAATCTCCTGAGCGCTACTGGATTTCTCGAGATCTGCCTCTAGAAATAGGTGATCATCGGGGCGTTCGATCTCGGCTTTCAAAGAAGCTAATTGCGCGCGATTTCTTCCGACCGCGACTACGTTGCAACCAACTCGGGCATAGAGCGCTGCGGTAGCGCGACCGATTCCGCTAGTTGCGCCAGTGACTATTGCGACCTTTCCCGCTAGCCCTTTGCCAATCGAGAGGTCAGCGTTCATAGTTAGAAGAGGTACTTCTCAATCGTCTTCTCAATAACCTCAACGCCAAGACCTGGCTTATTTGGAACTGCGATCTTTCCATTGACCTGACCAAAAGGTTCCTTGACTAGATCATGTTGCATTGGATTTGGATCTGGCTTCAACTCTTGCACTAAGCAACGTGGCGTAGATGCCGAGAGCGCAATTGATGCTGCGGTATTTATCGCGCTCGACCAAGCATGGCTATTGAACCAGGCGCCATGCGCTTCGACGAGTTTGATGATTTGTAGCGCGCCGGTTATTCCCTCAACGCGACCAACATCACAACCGATGACATCAAGGGTTCCAGAACCAAGGGTCTCGGTGTAACCGCGATAATCCCATTCGCGTTCGCTGCCAGCAATCAAAGTCTTGCAATGAGTCCGCAATCTCCGGAACTGTTCAAACTCCCATGGTTCAAATGGTTCTTCGACCCACTTCAGACCCGACTCTTCCCAGGCATTGACGCGTTGAATTACCTCATCAAAGGTCCAATTGAGCGCTTGGCCGCGATCCATCATGATCCAAGCCTTTGGCCCAGCCGCGGCTCTTAGATCGCGTACGAAATTTACATCTCGTTCGATCTCATAACCGATCCGCGCATCGCCTTTCTTACCCATGCCAATCTTGAAACCTAAATAACCCTCTTTCACATACTTCGCGTGGCGCTCTACCTCTTTATCAAGATCAGCCTGGAAGACATGCGTTGAAGCCAGCGCCGGAAGCTCAGTTACAGGCGCGCAATCGCGCTTGCCAATCATTTCAATCAAGGATTGTCCGGTAATTTTTCCGCGCAGATCCCAGAGCGCGATATCAATCGCAGAGAGCGCAAAGTGGGCCAAGCCACCGCGATATGAGTACCACCAAGTTTGGCGGCGGATATCTTTCCAAATACCAACGTTATGAACCGGGTCTTTACCGACTATAAAGTCGGCGAGATCTTCGATAATCGCAACCGTTCCCTTGGTACTTCCGGGAAATTGAGTGATCGCTTCACCCCAACCAACGTTTCCATCCGTTGCCTCAATCTTTACAAAAGTGAGATAGCGCGTGGAGTTGAAATCATTTGGCTCCGGATATTTCACCGGATAGACGCTGACCTTCTTGATCATCGGATGGTTGGACATGTGCGTGCTCCTATCGATGCGCGAGGCTATCGCCGTAGATTGGGAAGGCGGGTGGAAGTTGAGCCAGAGTGACCCAACCTGGTGCTGCCGTAATAATCCGATCAAATGAATTAACAACCATGTTCTGGGAACCAACTTGGGCGCCGATTCCAGGAGCAAGAGTGATTGTCTGGTGAATATTTCCATCGATACGCAACTCGATATGATCTTGTGCGCTCTTGCCAATTCCAGCCAGATCAATGTGACCGAAGAAGTGCGAGACGAACCAGGGCTTACCATCAACAACAGAGGTATAGGTCTGATTTACCCCGGCGCTCTTGCCAGGTTCAACATCAAGGCGATCAGGTAGCGATATCAACTTATCGGTCAAAATCGGCAGCAGTTCCTTATCAATGCGATCAATCTTCAAACCAAGAGCATCTGCCACAACGCTCATTGATTGCGGAAAGCCAGCGTGGCCGAGAATCTTTCCCGCCTTTACCTTTTCGTGGAACTCCACTTCGGTCGCATCAACACCAATTCGACGCAATACCGTTGCGCCAAACTTAGAGATATCAACGGTGCGCCGGACGGTAACAGTTGCGTTCCGCGGCGTCGCTCCAAGGAAGGTAAGTACGAGCGCATCGAAGATTAAGCCGGGATTTACGCCGGTTCCGGCCACGCTCACGCCCTTGGACTTGGCCAACGCATCTAATTCATCGGCGAGGGCGCGATCTACCGCCCACGGATAGGCGCACTCTTCCGAAGAAACTAAGACATTTGAACCGGCTTGGAGCGCAGTTCGGATGTAGGGAGCTACCTCTTCAAAGAGAGTTGTGGTTGCAATTAGTACAACATCGGCGCCCGACTTGAGCGCAACCTCATCTTCTTCCCGATGGAATGGGCCAGCAACGGAGTGGCGCGCTTGCTCACCAAGCATCCGCGCAACGTTGGTCCCCAGCTGTCCTGCACCATAAATGGAGACCTTTGCCATCGCTATTTCTTATCTACTCGATACTCCGCGATGAAGTCTTCATTCAATTGCCAACCAAAGCCCGGCTCCTTCGGAAGTACGAAGTTGCCATCTTCAAGTGGTTTGCGATTGGCGAGCAGATTCCAGAAGATCGGATCGCGCGTTGGCGAGAATGATTCGACATATGTTCCATGCGGAACTGAAGCCAAGAGATGCGATGCAACTTGGGCCTCTTCATGATGTCCAAGTTGAACTTCGAAAGCGAGCGCAAGGGCCGCGATCCGGCGCCACTCAGTAGGGCCACCGCCCCATGAAGCATCGAAGTTACATACATCAATCGCGCCGTTGAGCATCATCTCGCGCATTCCAACGCGATGAATCTCGCTCTGACCAGCAGCAACATTTACATTTCCACGCATCCGCACATCGCGAAGGCCGCGCCAATCAGCGTGCCAACGCGTCGGCTCTTCAAACCAACGTAACTTCACATGGCCCTGAATCAAAGATAAAAACTCGAGCGCTTCGTTGACGGTATAGCCTTGGTTGGCGTCAACAACAAAGATGAAATCTTCGCCAACGATCGAACGCGCTAACTTCAAGCGCGCTGCATCTTCGGCCGGTGGCTTGGCGCCGATCTTAAACTTCATACCGACCATGCCATTTTCTTCCTTGAAGAAAGCCAATTCCTTCTCCAGGTCGGCCTCACTTGAGCCGTAATAACCACCGATTCCGATCATCGGGATCCGATCCCGGAAGCCGCCCCAGAGGCGCCAGAGCGGTTGATTGGAGAATTTGCCGACTGCATCCCAGACTGCGCTATCAACGCAGGCAATTGCCTGCATCGGCATGGCGCGATTGCGAAGTTGATCAAGAGTTACTGGGATCATCGCATGCCAAATCTTTTCGACCTGGAGGACATCCATTCCGGTGACTAGTGGCGCAATCTCATCGTGAATGATGCCGAGAACTATCTCTTGCTCTTCATCGGTATCGGCGTTGTAGCTCTGGCCAACTAAGCCATCACTGGTGTGGATTCGAGTGATGATGGTGCATCGATTGCGCATCTTGTAATAGGAACCCTTGTACAAATGCTTTAAGGGAACGCGAAGTGGGATCGTTTCAATCCGTTCGATCTTGGTCATAGTTACTCCAAGATTGCTATTACATCGCCGGTTTTGATCTCGGCATCAACGCTAAAAAGAAGTTGCGCAATCTTGCCCGTTGCCGGAGATTGAACGGTGACTTGTGCTTTATCAGTCTCAACCTCCAAGAGATCTTCGCCTTCATTAACTTGATCGCCGACCTGCTTTAGCCAGATGACTAGATAAACAGAGTCAACGGTCTCACCAACGCGGGGCAGGGTTATCTCTTGGCTCATTACGCTCTCACTTTCGGGGTCCAAATATGCTTAAACATCGCATCTACGGTTGGTTCCGGCGCTGCTTGGCAGACCTTCACCATATTTTCAATTACATCTTTCATCGAAGACTTCATCTTCTCGGCGGTCTCGCTATCCAGAAGTCCCTTCTTGATCAATCGTTGTTCCATTAGTAGGACTGGATCACGGGGCTTCCACTTATCAAGTTCGCCTTCGGGGCGATAAAGCGCTTGATCGGCGCGGGAGTGGCCGGCAAATCGGTAGGTCTTCGCTTCAATAAAGGTTGGGCCACCGCCAGAACGAGCGCGCTCAACTGCTTGCGTAATTCCAGTTGTGACAGCATCGATATCCATACCGTCGATTGCGTAATGCGGCATCGCATAGCTCTCGGCTCGGATATGGAGATCCTCGATTGGCGTTGTGAGGTTGATTCGGCTGTATTCGGCATAAACATTGTTATCGCAGATAAATACGACTGGGAGCTTCCAGATCGCCGCCAAATTCAAAGTCTCATGGAAAGCGCCGATATTTGTGGCGCCATCGCCAAAGACTGCGACGCCAACGCGATCATTTCCTTGGATCTGGAAGGCAAGTCCGGTGCCGGCTGCGATTGGTAAGCCACCTCCAATAATTGCTGAAGTTGGAAGTAGTCCAAGTTCCATATCGCAGAGATGCATTGAGCCGCCAAGGCCGCCGCAACATCCAGTTGCTTTACCCATAATCTCGGCCATTACAGATTCTGGCGTCATGCCAAGTGCAAGTGCGATGCCATGGCTGCGATAAGTTGCAAAGACAGGATCGGTTGGACGAAGTACCGCTGCTAATCCGATTGCGAGGGCTTCTTGGCCAAGGCAGAGGTGCGTCGTGCCGCGAATTGTTCCGGCAGCAAAGAGTCCATTAATCTGATTTTCAAACTCGCGGATCTCAAGAGCGCGTTCAAATTGCGCGACTGGATCGGTTTGAACAAGGCGACGACGATTCATTCCAGCGCTCATTAGTTGACCCCCTCTCGGCGCCACCAGGGTTGTGGCGCTTTACCTGTCTTCATTACTTCTTCGATCTGGCGCGTGACTTCTTCCGGTGAAGGAAGGAACTTGCTCTCTAGGCCGCCGTTGTAAGGAACGGGCGCATTTGGCGATGTAATGCGAAATGGCGCCGCCTTCAAGGTCGCGAATTGCTCTGCGACAACGGCTGCGATGATTTCTGAGCCCCAACCGCCACTTTCTGGTTGCTCTTCAACAACAACGAGGCGACCAGTCTTCTTCACTGAGCCAAGTACGCATTGTTTATCCCACGGAACGATGGTGCAGAGGTCAATCACTTCTACATCAGCCGAAATCTTTGCCGCAGCGGCCCGGGCGACATTTACCATCTGGCCGAGTGCGACAATCGTTAGATCCTTACCGGGCTTAACGATTCGGGCTTTACCCAATTCCATCTTTAGATTGGTATCTACCTCGCCGCGTTCGGCATAGGCAACGCGTGGCTCGAGGAACATAACTGGATCTGGATCTTGGATGGCGGCGCGGAGCAAGCTGTAAGCGCTCTGGGCATCGCTAGGTGAGACAACCTTTAAACCTGGGGTAGCAGCTACCCAGTTTTCCAGGGTCTGGGAGTGTTGGCTACCAAAACCAAGTCCACCACCAACTGATGCGCGCACCACAATTGGAACGGAGAGCGTGCCATTACTTAGATAACGCATCTTCGCAGCTTCAGTTACCAATTGATCAAGCGCTACGCCAAGAAATTCCATAAACATAATTTCGATTACGGGCTTCATGCCCATAATCGCTGCGCCAACAGCGGCGCCGGTAAATCCCATCTCTGAGATGGGTGTATCGCGCACTCGAAGTGGTCCAAATTCCTCCAAGATTCCTTCGGTGGTTTTAAATGGACCTTCTGCGGCAGCAATATCCTCACCGAAAGTGATTACGGTTGGATCGCTGCGCATCTCATCTGCAATTGCGGTTGCGATTGCTTGCCGGAGCCTCATGGCTGGCATAGCTCCCCCTTAGTGATAGCGAAAATCAGCACTGGAAACGATTGCTATAGTAGGGGCGTCAATTCCCCCAAGTCAATGCCGAAAGAGATGATGGGCGCCACTTCACCTACAAATCCCGCGCTGCCATTGGCGGGCGTGACTGTCTTGGACTCAACATCAAATATCGCCGGTCCCTTTGGCGGCGCCATCTTGGCCGATCTTGGCGCAGATGTAATGAAGATTGAGACTCCGCTTACTGATGCATCGCGCTTGATGTCACCAACTGAAGGTGATCGCTCCGCATACTTTCATATCGTCAATCGAAATAAATCTTCGATAACACTTGATCTCAAAACTGAATCTGGTCGCGCCCGTTTGGATGATTTGCTGGATAGCGCCGATGTTTTCCTGACGAATTTCCTGCCCGAGCGATTAGCTGCGCTCCACCTCGCACCGAGCGATCTGTTGCAGACGCGTCCAAAATTGATATTTGGAAATCTCTCCTCTTACGGCTCAGTCGGCCCGGCGAGCAAGTTCCCCGGCTACGACGCTACAGTGCAAGCGCGTACCGGAATTATGCATGTGACCGGTGAGGCAAGTGGCGATCCAGTTCGAGTTGGAGTTTCGGTCTTAGATGTCGGCAGCGGGATGTGGCTGGCAATGGGGATACTTGCCGCGCTCTACAAACGCGAACAGACCGGCCTTGGTTCAGTAATTGAAACCTCACTCTATGAGACCGGTGTGATGTGGGTGAGCTACCACTTATCGGCCTTCCAAGTTACTGGCGATGCGTCGATCCGCTCCGGTAGCGGCCATCCCGCCTTCGCTCCATATGGGTTATTCCAAGCCCGCGATGGCCAGATCATGATCGGCGTCGGCAACAACCAGATCTTCGCCCGACTCTGCAACGTCATTGGACGGAGCGAATTAATCGAAGATCCTCGCTTCAAAGAGAATGTTGAGCGAGTGCGTAACAACGCAGCTCTAAAAGTTGAGATTGAGAACGCGCTGAAATCGCGTGACGGTAGCGCTTGGGTCAAGCTGCTAGGGGATAACGCGATCCCCTCTGATCAAGTCGTAAAGCCGGAAAGCCTCTTTAGCGATCCCCAAGCCGGCGCCGTCGATATCCTGATTGATTATCCAGACCCAGAATCCAAGGTCTCTAAGATTCCAGGTCTACCAATCAA
>VGAF01000011.1 GCA_016870855.1 Actinomycetota bacterium
TGGCAAAGGCAAAGTTCGAGCGGACAAAGCCGCACGCAAACATTGGCACCATTGGTCACATCGACCACGGTAAGACCACTCTTACTGCTGCGATTTCCAAGGTGCTTCACGACAAATATCCAGATGTAAACCCATTCACACCATTCGATCAGATCGATAAGGCCCCTGAAGAGAAGGCCCGTGGTATCACCATTTCGATCGCACATATCGAGTACCAGACCGAGAAGCGTCACTATGCACACGTTGACTGCCCAGGTCACGCTGACTACATCAAGAACATGATCACCGGTGCAGCACAGATGGACGGTGCAATTCTCGTAGTCGCAGCAACTGATGGCCCAATGCCACAGACCAAGGAGCACGTTCTCCTTGCACGCCAAGTTGGCGTTCCTTCAATCGTTGTTGCCCTAAACAAGTCCGACATGGTTGATGATGAAGAAATTCTTGCTCTCGTTGAGGAAGAAGTTCGCGATCTTCTAAACAAGTATGAGTTCCCAGGTAAGGACACCCCAATCGTCCGTATCTCAGCTCTCAAGGCTCTTGAAGGAGATGCTGCATGGGCAGAGAAGATCATGGAACTTATGAACGCTGTAGATACATTCATCCCACAGCCAACTCGCGAAGTTGATAAGCCATTCTTGATGCCAGTCGAAGATGTATTCACCATCACCGGCCGCGGCACCGTTGTTACCGGACGTATCGAGCGCGGTATCGTCAAGGTAAACGAAGAAGTTGAAATCGTTGGTATCCGTCCAGATTCACAGAAGACAGTTATCACCGGTGTTGAAATGTTCCGCAAGCTTCTCGATGAGGGTCAGGCTGGCGAGAACGTCGGTCTACTTCTCCGTGGATTGAAGCGCGAAGATGTTGAGCGCGGTCAGGTTGTTTGCAAGCCTGGCTCCGTTACACCACACACTGAGTTCGAAGCTTCTGCTTACATCCTTTCAAAGGATGAGGGCGGTCGCCACACTCCTTTCTTCAACAACTACCGTCCGCAGTTCTACTTCCGTACAACTGACGTAACTGGTGTTGTAACCCTTCCATCCGGAACCGAAATGGTTATGCCTGGAGACAACACTGCAATGTCTGTTGTCCTCATCCAACCAATCGCTATGGAAGAAGGACTCCGCTTTGCTATCCGTGAAGGTGGCCGCACCGTTGGTGCAGGTCGCGTCACCAAGATCTCAAAGTAAGAAATTACTAATGGTTGGGGCGGGAAATCTCGCCCCAACTAATAGAAGAAAAGTTTTACTGAAGCAGTAAGAGAAGAAAGAGGAAACGAACATGGCGGGACAAAAGATCCGCATCAGGCTCAAGGCCTATGACCATGAGGTGATCGATACCTCGGCGAAGAAAATCGTCGAAACTGTCGAGCGCACTGGTGCAACGGTCGCGGGCCCAGTTCCGCTACCAACAGAGAAGAACACCTATTGCGTGATTCGTTCTCCTCATAAATACAAAGACAGCCGCGAACATTTTGAGATGCGCACCCACAAGCGTCTAATCGACATCATCGATCCAACGCCAAAGACTGTGGATTCATTGATGCGCCTCGATCTTCCTGCTGGCGTCGATATCGAGATAAAGCTCTAAGGGAGAACTGAGATGACTACTACACAATCTAAGGGCAGCACGATCAAGGGAATCCTTGGCGTGAAGCTCGGTATGACTCAGGTCTTCGATCAGAAAAACAAGGTTATTCCTGTGACTGTCGTTGAAGCTGGTCCATGCGTTGTTACCCAGGTACGCACTCTTGAGAAAGATGGCTATGAAGCAGTTCAACTCGCTTTCGGTGCAATCGATCCGAAGAAAGTAACCAAGCCACAATCTGGACAGTTCGCAAAAGCTGGCGTTACTCCTCGTCGCTATGTCGGCGAGATTCGCACCGCTTCCGCTGCTAATTACACAGTCGGTCAAGAAGTTAAGGCTGACACCTTCGCCGCGGGTGAAGTTGTCGATGCCCAAGGCGTCTCACTCGGTAAGGGAACTGCTGGCGTTATGAAGCGCCACAACTTCCGTGGATTTGGTGATGGCCATGGTGTTGAGAGAAAGCACCGCACCTCAGGTTCGATCGGTAACCGTACAACTCCTGGTCGCGTATTCCGCGGCAAGCGTATGAGCGGTCGCATGGGTCTTGACACTGTCACGCTTCAAAATCTCACCATTCACTCTGTTGATGCTGAGAAGAATCTAATTCTCGTTAAGGGTTCAATCCCTGGCCGCAATGGTTCAAAAGTTGTCATCCGTACCGCTTCAAAGAGCGTTGCGAGTGAAGTAATGAAGAAGGCAGGTGCGTAATGGCTCTTACAGTTGAAGTTAAAGATGCTAAGGGCGGCAAGTCCGGAACCTTCGATCTTCCTGCTGAGATCTTCGATGTCCAGGTAAATGTCCCACTCATTCACCAAGTTGTGACTGCACAACTAAATGCAGCTCGCCAAGGAACACATAAGGCGAAGAACCGCGGTGAAGTAAGTGGTGGTGGAAAGAAGCCGTTCAAACAAAAGGGAACTGGTCGCGCTCGTCAGGGTTCGACACGTTCTCCTAACCAGCGCCATGGTGGCGTTGCTCAAGGTCCAGTCCCTCGTAAGTATGACGAGCGGACCCCAAAGAAGATGATCAAGGCTGCGCTACGCGGAGTTCTCTCTGATCGTCAACGCAATGACCGGATTCATGTCGTCTCTGAAGTTGCAACTGAAATTAATACTAAGTCGGCGCTCTCTGCAGTCCGTCAATTTTCAGATCGCGCTCGTTTACTTGTAGTTCTCGCTCATGGCGAAGAGGCTGCTTGGAGATCACTTCGTAATGAGACTGATCTTCACCTAATCCGCCAAGATCAATTAAATGCTTATGACGTTGTCGTTGCCGATGACGTTGTCTTCTCCAAGAAAGCAATCACTGAGTTTGTAGCAGGTCCAGCAAAGGGCGCTTCTGCAAAGGCTGTTGGTCGCGAATCTGAGTTAGTTGAGGTGTCAGCATGAAAGACCATCGCTCCGTTCTAATCGCGCCAGTCGTATCTGAAAAGTCATACGGCATGCTCGATGAGAACAAGTACACCTTCATTGTTGCTCCTGATGCGAATAAGACCGAGATCAAGATCGCGGTTGAAAAGGTATTCAAAGTTCGTGTTCTCAAGGTCAACACAATGAACCGTGAAGGAAAGCGAAAGCTGACCCGTTTCGGAATGGGTAAGAGAAGTGACACCAAGCGTGCGATCGTGCAAGTTGCACCTGGCGACCGTATCGACATCTTTGGAGGTCCCGTCTCCTAGTCGCCCCGCGATTAGGTAAAGGGAGAAGGGATAAAAAATGGCACTTCGTAATCTAAAACCGGTGACACCAAGCTCACGCGGTCGCATCGTTCCGGATTTCTCGGAGGTAACTCGTAGTACACCTGAGAAGTCGTTGATCCGTCCGATCAACTCAAAGGGCGGTCGTAACGCAGCTGGTCGCATCACCACACGCCATCAAGGTGGCGGACATAAGCGCGCATATCGCGTAATTGATTTTCTACGCAACGATAAGGATGGAGTTCCAGCAACCGTTGCACATATCGAATATGACCCAAATCGTTCCGCACGTATCGCGCTCCTTCACTTTGCTGATGGCGAGAAGCGCTACATCATCTGTCCAGATGGAGTAGTACAAGGTACAAAGATCGAAAACGGTCCTGCTGCAGATATCAAGCCTGGCAACAACTTGCCACTTCGCAATATCCCAGTCGGTACAAATATTCACGCAATCGAAACACGTCCAGGCGGCGGAGCACGTATTGCTCGCTCTGCAGGCGCTGGCGTACAGCTCGCTGCAAAAGATGGTCCATATGCACAACTCCGTATGCCATCTGGTGAAATCAGAAATGTTGATGTTCGTTGCCGCGCAACCGTTGGCGTTGTCGGTAATGCTGAACAGTCAAATATCAACTCCGGAAAAGCTGGACGCTCCCGTTGGAAGGGACGCCGCCCAACTGTTCGTGGCGTTGTTATGAACCCAGTCGATCACCCACACGGTGGTGGGGAAGGAAAGACCTCTGGAGGTCGCCATCCAGTTTCACCTTGGGGTAAGCCTGAAGTTCGCACTCGTAAGAAAAAAGCGAGTGATCAACTCATTGTCCGTCGTCGTCCAAGCAATAAGAGCCGATAGGAGATCCTTAAGTGCCACGTAGTTTGAAAAAGGGTCCATTCATAGATCATCACCTTGAAAAGAAGGTTGATGCTCAGAATGAGAAGAACACCAAGACTGTCATCAAGACTTGGTCCCGTCGCTCAATGATCACTCCTTCGATGATCGGCCACACAATCGCGGTACACGATGGTCGTAAGCATGTTCCGGTCTACATCACCGAAGCGATGATCGGTCACAAGCTTGGTGAGTTCGCACCAACTAGAACATTCAAGGGCCATATCAAGCAAGAAGATCGGACGGTGAAGCTTGCCGAGTAATACTCCGTTAATTGCGAAAGCTTCGGTAACGAACGTTCGCGTTACACCCCAAAAAGCGCGTCGCGTCGTGAACTTGATTCGCGGACAACGTGCTGATGAGGCGATCCGTATCGCTAAGTTCTCACCACAAATCGCGGTCTCTGAGAGCGTCTATACGCTTCTCAACTCTGCTGTTGCTAACGCAAAACAGAAGAACCCTGCGATCCGCGATGCTTCCGAACTCTGGGTAACTGAAGCCCTCGTTGATGAGGGTTACACAATGAAGCGTTATCGCCCACGTGCCCAAGGTCGTGGCTACCAAATTTTGAAGCGTTCTTCACAAATTTCAGTCGTGCTCTCGGATGATAAGAACTATCGCCCGATCTCTAAGGCTGAACAACGTAAGCGCGCTAAGGCTGCTGCAGAAACCGCAGTAGTTGAAAGCGCTGAAGTTGCTACTGAAGCCGCTCCAGCAAAGAAGGCGCCGGCTAAGAAGGCAACCGCTAAGAAGGCTGCTGCAAAGAAAGTCGCACCTAAAAAGTCCGCACCAGAGAAGGAGGCCAACTAAATGGGTCAAAAGATAAATCCACATGGCTTCCGCCTTGGTATCACCACTGAATTCAAATCACGTTGGTATGCCGAGAAGCTCTACAAAGATTATGTAAAGGAAGATGTCGAGATCCGTCGTCTCATGGAGAAGAAGATGGAGCGCGCTGGCGTATCTCGAATTGAAATCGAGCGTACTCGTGAGCGTGTTCGTATCGATCTTCATACTGCACGTCCTGGAATTGTTATCGGACGTCGCGGAACTGAAGCGGATCGTCTCCGCCTTGATCTTGAGAAGATGACTGGAAAGCAAGTCCAGCTAAACATCCTCGAAGTTAAGAATCCAGAAATTGATGCCCAACTTGTCGCCCAAGGAATCGCCGAACAGCTTGCTGCTCGTGTTTCATTCCGTCGCGCGATGCGTAAGGGAATGCAGACTGCATTTAAAGCTGGCGCTAAGGGCGTTCGCGTTCAATGCGGTGGCCGTCTTGGTGGCGCTGAAATGTCACGTTCTGAGTTCTATCGTGAAGGTCGAGTTCCACTACACACTCTTCGCGCCGATATCGATTATGGTTTCCATGAAGCACATACAACTTTCGGTCGCCTTGGTGTGAAGGTTTGGATCTACAAGGGCGAAGTTATCGAGTCACGCGCTGAGCGCGAGGCTGCTGCACTTGCCGCTGCAAAGGCGCAGAAGACTGAACGTCCACGTCGAGCACCACGCGTACCTCGTGGCGAAGTCACGACCACAACTGTTGAAGCGGCTGCTCCAGCTGCTGAAGCTGTCGGAACCGAAGCAACTCCAGCAAGAGAAGGAGGCGAGGCGTAAATGTTGATTCCACGTCGCGTTAAGTACCGCAAGCAACATCATCCAAAGCGTTCCGGTAAGTCAAAGGGCGGAACCGCTGTTGCATTCGGTGACTTCGGACTTCAAGCAACTGAGGGTGGTTATGTAACCAACCGTCAGATTGAAGCTGCTCGTATCGCAATGACTCGCTATATCAAGCGCGGTGGAAAGGTTTGGATCAATATCTATCCAGATCGCCCATTAACAAAGAAGCCTGCTGAAACTCGTATGGGTTCCGGTAAGGGTTCACCAGAATTCTGGATTGCAAACGTCAAGCCTGGCCGAGTTCTCTTTGAGATTTCTGGCGTAACGCTTGAGACTGCAAATGCTGCGCTATCTCGCGCCGCTCACAAACTTCCAGTCAAGTCCCGCGTTGTACTACGTGAGGAGGCATAAAGATGTCAAAGGTAACTAAAGCTGAAGAATTCCGCGGCAAGTCAACCGAGGATCTACAAGAGAAGCTAAAGGAGTTGAAGGAAGAACTCTTCAATCTCCGTTTCCAGGCCGCAACTGGCCAACTTGAGAGCCACGGCCGTCTCACTGCGGTACGTAAAGAGATCGCTCGCCTCTACACAATTTTGCGTGAGCGCGAACTAGGCATCGGAGGTGCAGCATGAGCAATGTCGATAACGGACAGGATCGCAACTTCCGAAAGATTCGCGAAGGAATCGTCGTAAGCGACAAGATGGATAAGACTGTCGTTGTTAAGGTCGAAGACCGCGCGAAGCATGGCCTCTATTCAAAGGTCATCACAAAGAATAAGAAATTTAAGGCGCACGATGAGACTAACTCCGCTGGAGTTGGCGATCGCGTACGCATTATGGAAACCAGACCACTCTCTGCAACAAAGCGTTGGCGAGTAGTAGAGATCATCGAGAAGGCGAAGTAACCATGATTCAAGCAGAATCACGACTACGTGTAGCGGATAACACCGGAGCTCGCGAGCTTCTCTGTATCCGCGTTCTCGGTGGCGCAAAGCGCCGCTACGCTGGCATTGGCGATGTAATCGTCTGCTCCGTAAAGGATGCAATCCCTGGCGGTCAGGTAAAGAAGGGCGAAGTCGTTAAGGCTGTAATCGTCCGTACCGCAAAGGAGAATCGTCGCGCTGATGGTTCTTACATCAAGTTTGATGAGAATGCCGCTGTCATCATCAAGGAAGATAACGAACCACGCGGTACTCGTATCTTCGGACCGGTTGCGCGCGAACTTCGCGACAAGCGTTTCATGAAGATCATCTCACTCGCTCCGGAGGTGCTCTAAATGCGTATTAAGAAGGGCGACAAAGTCCTAGTTATAGCTGGAAAAGATAAAGGCCTAACTGGAACTGTCCTAAATGTAAACACCAAGACTGCTCGCGTTACTGTCGAAGGTGTCAATCGCGTAAAGCGCCACACGAAAGAAGAGCAATCACAGCGCGGTGCAAAGGTCGGAGGAATCTTGACCGTTGAAGCGCCGATTGCCTACTCAAATGTCATGCTGCTCGCAGATGACGATAAGGCGACTCGTATTGCTGTCCGTAAAGATGAGGATGGAAAGAATGTCCGCATCGCACGCCGCACTGGAGGGGATATCTAATGACGACCGCTACTGCGCCACGTCTTAAGTCTCGCTATAAGAGCGATGTTATAGCTGCGCTACAAACACAATTCGGTTACAAGAACCGGATGCAGATCCCAACTCTCTCCAAAGTTGTTGTGAATATGGGCGTCGGAGAAGCTGCAAAGGATTCGAAGTTGATCGAAGGAGCGGTTCGCGACCTCACCGTAATCACCGGCCAAAAGCCAGTCGTTACCAAGGCCCGCAAGTCAATCGCTAACTTCAAGCTCCGTGAGGGACAACCAATCGGTGCACACGTCACACTTCGCGGCGATCGTATGTGGGAGTTTATGGATCGACTTCTATCAGTATCGCTACCTCGTATTCGCGACTTCCGCGGACTCTCACCAAAGCAGTTCGATGGAAGCGGTAACTACACCTTCGGTCTAACCGAACAGGTCGTGTTCCCAGAAATCCAGCAAGATAAGTTGGATCGCGTACGCGGAATGGATATCACAATCGTTACATCGGCCAAGAATGATGATGAAGGTCGTGCGTTGCTACGCGCGCTCGGATTCCCATTCCGGGATTAATAGGAGACCAAACTAAATGGCAAAGACATCACTTAAGGTCAAAGCTAGCCGCAAACCAAAGTTCAAGGTTCGCGGATACACACGCTGCCAACGCTGCGGTCGTCCTCATTCTGTGTATCGCAAATTCGGCATCTGCCGCGTCTGCTTCCGCGAGATGGCACACCGCGGTGAACTTCCTGGCATAACGAAAGCTTCCTGGTAACAACTATCGGATAGGTCTCGAAAGAGAAACCACCCGAAGAAAGGCGATAAGCCAAATGGCAATGACAGACCCGATCGCAGACATGCTCACTCGTCTGCGTAACGCGAATACTGCGTACCATGAAACGGTTGCAATGCCGTCTTCATCGGTAAAAGCACGTATCGCAGAAATCCTTCAGAAAGAGGGATATATAGCTGGTTACAAAGTAACCGATAACCAAGAAGGTTTCGGCAAGACTCTTGTGATCGATTTGAAGTATGGCTCAAGCCGCGAACGTTCTATTGCAGGACTTCGTCGTGTTTCAAAGCCAGGACTTCGTGTCTATGCAAAGTCGACTGGACTACCAAAAGTTCTTGGTGGCCTCGGCGTTGCAATCATCTCGACATCTCAAGGTCTATTGACCGATCGACAGGCAAATAAGCAAGGCGTAGGCGGAGAAGTTCTCGCCTACGTATGGTGATCACTATGTCACGTATTGGAAAGATGCCAGTCGCTGTTCCAAGCGGCGTCGAGGTCACTCTTAATGGCCAAGACCTATCTATTAAAGGTCCAAAGGGAACACTCACACACAATTTTCCAGAATTGATCAAGGCTGCGAAAGAAGATAGCTCGATCGTCATTTCGCGTGCGAATGATGAGCGTCTTGCGAAGTCTCTTCATGGTCTCTCACGTACTCTCGTCGCAAACATGATTACTGGCGTAACCCAGGGCTACTCCAAGAAGATTGTGATTACCGGCGTTGGTTACAAAGTGGCGGCAAAGGGTAAGGATCTCGAGTTTGCGCTCGGATACTCACACCCAGTCGCATTCCCAGCTCCTACTGGAATTACATTCACTGTCGAGTCACCAACCGAATTAGTTGTTGGCGGCGTCGATAAGCAACTCGTCGGAGAGACAGTTGCCAAGATCCAGAAGCTACGTAAGTCCGATCCATATAAGGGCAAGGGCCTACATCTTCTCGGTCAGCGCATCCGTCGTAAGGCTGGAAAGACAGGTAAGAAGGCATGAGTATCGCTAAGAAGATTGTTAAGGGATCTACTCAGATCGCCCGCGCTCGTCGCCACTTCCGTGTTCGTAAGCGGATTTCTGGCACAACAGAGCGTCCTCGTCTTGTCGTAACTCGCTCTGCGCGCCATCTTGTCGCCCAGATCGTTGATGACAGCAAAGGTCATACTTTGGCTTCCGCTTCGACAATGGAAAAAGATCTTCGCGCTCAATCAGCAGATAAGACAAAGAAGGCTCGCACTGTGGGCCAACTTGTTGCTGATCGCGCAAAGGCAAAAGGAATCACCCAGGTCGTATTCGATCGCGGTGGTAACCGATACACCGGACGTGTTGCTGCACTTGCCGATGGTGCTCGCGAGAATGGATTGGACTTCTAATGGCAACCGAAGAAATCAAGACAGCAGAAGCTGGCGAGAAGCCAAAGCGCGGTCGCGATAAGCGCGAACGTCGTGAAGGCGGAGATGCTCGCGAGAAGTCTCCATACATCGAGCGCGTTGTCTTCATTAACCGCGTAGCGAAGGTCGTATCTGGTGGTCGTCGTTTCTCCTTCACCGCACTAGTTGTTCTAGGCGATGGAAATGGAACTGTCGGCGTTGGTTATGGCAAGGCAAAGGAAGTTCCACAAGCGATTGCTAAGGCTGTCGAAGAAGCAAAGAAGTCCTTCTTCAAAGTCCCACGTATCCAAGGAACAATTCCTCATCCAGTACAAGGTGAAGATGCTGCCGGCGTAGTTCTACTTCGCCCAGCTGCCCCTGGTACCGGTGTTATTGCTGGTGGCCCAGTCCGTGCCGTTCTTGAGTGCGCTGGAATTACTGATGTTCTAACTAAGTCTCTCGGATCAAATAATCCGATCAACATGGTCCACGCAACTGCAACAGCGCTAAAGAATCTTGAAGATCCTGCTGCGATTGCTGCACGTCGTGGTCTTCCACTCGAGCGCGTTGCTCCAGCAGCAATCATCCGCGCTATGACAACAACGGCAGGTGCGTAATGCCACGTTTGAAAGTAACTCAAGTTCGTTCCAAGGTCGGCAACGCCCCAGACCAGCGCGAAACTCTTCGCTCACTTGGTCTAAAGCGAGTCGGCGATGTCGTCGTTAAAGAAGATCGCCCAGAAATTCGTGGCATGGTCTACAACGTCCGTCATCTCATCAAAGTTGAGGAGGTCGAGTAATGGTGCTTAAGGCGCATCATCTCCGTCCAGCACCAGGTGCTAAGAAGGAGAAGACTCGTAAGGGTCGCGGTGAAGGTTCTAAGGGAAAGACCTCAGGTCGTGGTGGAAAAGGAACGCGTGCTCGTAACGTTGTTCGCGCTGGTTTCGAAGGTGGCGCAATGCCGCTCGTTCAGCGCCTTCCAAAACTCCGTGGTTTTAAGAACCCAGAGAAGATTGAGTACCAGGCCGTTAACGTCTCGACGATAAACGCGCTCTTTCCAAAGGGTGGCGATGTAAGCGTTGAGGATCTCTACAAAGTCGGTGCTGCTCGCGCTGGCCATCCAGTAAAGGTCCTTGGAAATGGCGATATCTCCGTTAAGGTAAATGTCTCTGCACATAGCTTCTCTTCATCAGCATCTGAAAAGATCGCTGCTGCTGGTGGAAGCGTAAAGACTCTGTAATAAAACTAGATCGAGGAGAAGAAAGTGTTGCTATCAGTATTTGGTAAGGCATTCAAAACGCCTGACCTACGTCGCAAAATCTTCTTCACCCTCTCGATCATGGCGCTCTTCCGTTTTGGATCAGTCGTCCCAACCCCAGGCGTTTCATATGTAGCGGTCCAAAAGTGTCTCGCTAACGTTGATACCGGCGGATTGTTGGGTCTGGTAAATCTATTTAGCGGTGGCGCCTTACTACAGCTCTCAGTCTTCGCACTTGGAATCATGCCTTACATCACGGCATCGATCATCGTCCAACTTCTAACCGTCGTAATCCCGCGATTCGATGCGCTTAAGAAGGAAGGACAATCTGGAACTGCGAAACTCACTCAATACACTCGTTATCTAACGATTGGTCTAGCGATTCTACAAACCTCAGGTTTGATCGCAGTCGCTCGTACCCCAGGACGCTTGATCCAGGGATGTAACGAAAACATCATTCCTGATACTTCTTGGATAAGAATTCTTACCATGGTCGTTGTAATGACCGCTGGAACATCTGTAGTTATGTGGCTTGGTGAGTTGATTACGGACCGCGGCGTTGGTAACGGTATGTCGATCTTGATCTTCACTTCGATCGCGGCGACCTTCCCTTCACAACTCTGGGCGATCCGCTTGGCTCGTGGCTGGTTCACCTTCGCATTCATCATGGCGGTTGGTGTACTTATTGTTGCTGCGGTTGTATTCGTCGAACAATCCCAACGACGAATCCCGGTCCAATACGCAAAGAAGCAGATCGGTCGTCGTGAATACGGTGGTACCACTACCTATATCCCAATCAAGGTAAACCAATCTGGCGTTATCCCAGTCATCTTTGCTTCTTCACTTCTCTATATTCCATCGTTGGTTGCTAACTTCACCAACTCACAAGCCCCATGGGCGGTATGGATTAGTACGAACTTCGTAACTGGCGATCACCCGATTTATATTGCTTCTTATGCGCTATTAATCATCTTCTTCGCCTACTTCTATGTTGCGATTACTTTCAACCCAGAAGAGACCGCTGAAAATATGCGTAAGTACGGTGGCTTCATACCTGGTATTCGTGCCGGTAAACCCACAAGTGATTACCTCCAATATGTTCTAACTCGTATCACCGCACCAGGTTCGCTCTATCTCGCGTTAGTTGCAATCATTCCGATCATCGCGCTGATTCTCTTCGGAGCATCTCAACAATTCCCATTCGGTGGAACGGCGATCTTGATTATCGTCGGCGTTGGTCTTGATACTGCTAAACAGATCGAGTCCCAGCTGCAACAGCGTTCATACGAGGGATTCCTCCGCTAATGCGCTTAGTCCTGGTTGGACCACCAGGTGCAGGAAAAGGAACGCAAGCAGCTCTCCTCGCCGATCATTACAAGATTCCACATATCTCAACCGGTGACATCTTCCGTGCAAATTTGAAGGAAGGCACCGAACTTGGCCTTCAGGCAAAGAGTTATATGGATAAAGGCGAATTAGTTCCAGATTCAGTTACAAATGCCATGGTTAAAGATCGCCTAACTCATGGCGATACTGAGAATGGATTCTTACTCGATGGCTTTCCCCGAAATGTCGCACAAGCTGAAGTTCTCCGTGCATTTTTAGGGGAACGTAATCGCCCACTTGATGCGGTAGTTGAGTTCTCAATTGATAACAACGAGATCATCAAGCGTCTATCTAGCCGCCGTACCTGTAAAGGCTGCGGAAAGATCTTCGCTGCTCACCTTGATAAGTGTGATGCATGTGGTGGCGAGCTCTATCAACGTGATGACGATAAGGAAGATGTCATTGCCCGGCGCCTTGAGGTTTATGTTGAACAGACCGCCCCAATCGTCTCTTTCTATCGCGGGGAAGGGTTATTAATAACGATTTCTGCTCTTGGCGATGTCAGCGCAATCACCGATAACGTGGCTCGCGCGCTGAATTCAAAGGTAAATTGAGTTATGGCGATCCAGATAAAGACTTTGGATCAACTAAAGACGATGCGTCGCGCCGGACTTCTTGTCCGGGGCACCTTAGATCTAGTCAAATCTCAAATCAAGGCTGGAATTACAACAAGCGCACTTGATGCGATAGCTGAAGCAAATATAAAGCGCGGCGGCGGGACATCTAATTTCAAGGGTTATCACGGATTCCCAGCAACGATATGTGTCTCTATAAATGATGAGATCGTTCATGGAATTCCTGGCGAGCGGATGATTATGCCCGGAGATGTCGTCTCGGTTGATTGCGGTGCAATTATTGATGGTTGGCACGGTGATGCTGCATTTACTGTGATTGTTGATCCGATAGATAAAGACCAACAGAAGATGTTGGATGTATGTGAAGAATCAATGTGGGTTGGAATTTCCGCCGGTGTGGCTGGGGCAAAGCTCTCCGACATCGGTCATGCAATTGAGAGTTACGTTAATTCCCAAGGCAAGTACGGAATCCTGCGCGAATACGGCGGCCATGGAATTGGTACTGCAATGCATATGGAGCCACACATTCTTAACTATGGGAAACCTGGAAACGGTCCAACAATCGAAGCAGGAATGGTCTTTGCGATCGAACCGATGATCACCATGGGCTCAGAGCGGACCCGAGTTCTTGAAGATAATTGGACGGTAGTTACAGTAGATAAGTCACGCGGCACGCACTTTGAAAATTCATATTGCATCGCACCTGATGGAAAGCCATTTGTGCTTACTTCCATCGATGGTGGCAGAGCTGATCTAGCAAGATTCGGTATCGAAGTTTCGGAGCTGCTCTCATGAACAAGAGCGAACAACGGGAGAAACGGGCTCGAATAAAGGCGCTTTTGGCTGAAAAAGGCCTCGATGCTCTCGTGCTTAGAAAGGGAGCGAATGTCGCTTGGATTATCGGCGGCCGGGCTCATATTCCAACCACTCTTGAGCTCTCATGTATGGATGTAATCGTCTATCCAGATCGAATCGTTGTAGTTACTAACAAGATTGAAGCGCAGCGCCTTAAGGATGAAGAGCTAAGCGGCGATGAAGAGTTAATAGTGGTGAATTGGTTCGAAGGAAGAGATGCCCAACTTCCTAAAGGTTCAAAAATCGGCGTGGATGGGGTTGATAGCGAACGTATCAATATCCAAGGTGAGATTGAGAACTTGAGAAGGAAGCTAAATGAGTTTGAGATTGCTCGACTTAAAGAGATTGGTAGTGACGCAACCCAAGCGCTAGAAGAAGCGATGCTTGATATTGATAGCGATGCTAATGAAGTAGAAGTTGCCGGCGAGATAGCGGAAGAACTTTGGGAGCGGAATCTTGAACCAGTCGTGCTGCTGGTTGCTGGCGAAGATCGCATTAAAGAGTATCGCCATCCGCTACCGACAACTGCGAAAGTTGGAAGTTTGGCTATGGGAGTGATCTGTGCGCGGAGAAAAGGATTGATTGCTAGCGTCACCAGATTGGTTCATTTTGGTGAACTGAAGAGCGAAGTAAAAGAGAATTACATAAAGCTACTAAATGTTGAGTCGGCTTTCCTTGATGGAACAAAACCAGGGGCGACGCTTGCGGATGCTTTTAAAGCTGGCCAAGTCGAATATTTAAAGCAAGGCTTTGAGCGCGATGAATGGACCAATCATCACCAAGGCGGACCGACTGGTTACCTTCCGAGAGATTTCACCGCACATGAGAAGACCAATCAGTTGATTGAAGTTCGAAACGCGATCGCCTGGAACCCAAGCGCTGCCGGCCTAAAGGTGGAGGACACCTTGGTAGTTACTGAGAGCGGCTTTGACTTTGTTACCGGATCTAGCGAGTGGCCAAGCCTGAAAATCGCAGGTCGAAGCCGTCCTGATATCGCTATCCGTTGACCGAATCGTTATCTAGCGAGCATTGACCAGCCTCTTTCGGGGGATAAGACTGCCTAGTGGTCAGACCTCTTCGGACTGACTTGTGTGACAAGGGAGTCCAAATGGTTCGATACGGGGTCATCGGCGTTGGCGCCATGGGCCGCGAACATATTGAGAACCTAAAGCACATAGCGGGCACATCAGTTACCGCGATAGCAGATCCATTTCCAGATTCGCTAGCTCGCGCCAAAAGTTTGATTGATGGCGAAGTTAAGACTTACTCCGATTACCGAGATTTACTAAATTCAAATTTAGTTGATGCGGTCATTATCGCCACCCCAAATTACACCCATGTCGATGTTCTAAAAGATGCGCTCGCTACATCACTTCATGTCTTTATCGAAAAGCCACTCTGCACGACTATCGAAGATTGTCTAAATGTCATTAATTGGTCGAAGAATCGAAAAGGTTTAGTTTGGATGGGGCTTGAGTATCGCTATATGCCTCCCGTCGCAGAATTAATCAAGATCGTTCATGGCGGTGGAGTTGGCGATGTCCAACAAGTAACCATCCGGGAACATCGAGAGCCTTTCTATCCAAAAGTTGGAGATTGGAATCGATTCCGAGCAAAAACTGGTGGAACCCTAGTTGAGAAGTGTTGTCACTATTTCAATCTTATGGATCACATCGCAAAAGAAACTCCGGTCCGGGTCTTCGCATCTGGTGGACAGCGCGTGAATTACTTAGATGAGGTCTATGACGGTAAGCCGGCGGATATGTTAGATAGCGCATATGTAATTGTTGAATATGTAAGCGGTAAGCGGGCAATGTTGGACCTATGTATGTTTGCGGAAAATACGGTGGATAAGGAGTACATCTCAATTACCGGAAGCGCTGGCAAGATTGAATCTTTCCTTCCATCCCTCGAGATTCGCCACGGAAAGCGCGCCGCTGTTGGAAACTTCAAAGAGTGGACCTACGCCGCGGGCAAAACGAAGGATCTTGATATCCGCAAGGTCTGGGATGACTCAATTGAGTACCTCGGCTTTCATTACGGAGCCTCATATCTTGAGCATAAAAAGCTTCATAGCGCGATTGTTGAAGGTGGAAAGCCTGAAGTCACCTTGGAAGAAGGGCTGAGAAGCGTTGCGACCGGGCTTGCGGCGCACAAGAGTATTGATGAGGGCCGTCCAGTTTTAATGAGTGAAGTATTGCCAGCGGGGTGGAACTAATGAGTAGTTGCACGCTAATTGCGCTAGCTCGACCCACCTTCCAAGTCGATTCAGCGCAAAAGTTCTTTAGTGAAGCGCGTGCGTTAATCGAGAGCTTAGGCGTAACCCTTAACGGACCAGAAAATCTAGTAATGACTCCGGAAGATACTGAAGCCGCAAAAGCTAGTTTGAAGAGCGATGAAGATCTTTACATTCTCTTAAATGCCTCTTTCTCAGATGCATCGCCTGCAGTTTCGCTTCTCTCTGGAGTAAAAGGAAATGTCTTGCTCTGGTCAGTCCGTGAATTTGGAAATGTTGGTGATCGCCTCCTTTTGAATTCGATGTGCGGTTCAAATCTTGCTTCTCATGCTCTTCGGACTAATGGGAAGCGCACTGTTCATATCCATGGAAATCCGGATGAAGCACATATTAAAGAGTCGCTACAAGGCGCCCTTTCCGGAAAGCTTCCAAGTATTGGTGAACCCGCACGCATTAATGGCGAGAAATCAGATAGCGAAAAAGTAGGTAAGGCACTCGCTTCATTAACTGGTAAAAAGATTGGCGCGATTGGCGATGCTCCAACTGGATTTACTCCCTGTAATTACGATGCGGGAATCTTGAAGGAGTACTTCGGCCTTGAGGTAATCAATAAATCAATCCCGGAAATCTTTTCTGATATTGCGGCGGTTTCACTCGATGAAGAGAGCGCTGAATATAGGAGCGCGTGTGATGCGCAACCATCTTTGAAAGATGTACCTGAAAAAGAAGCGCGGGTAAATGCGAGTACTCGGGTCGCGCTCCAAGAATGGGTTGGCGCTAATGGCCTCTCGGCAATCGCTATGCGCTGCTGGCCCGAATTCGCCGTTGATTTAGGCGCCTGCCCGTGCGGCGCAATGGGAAGGACCGCCACAAGCGGTACCCCGGCTGCTTGCGAACGAGATGTTTATGGAGCGGTGACGATGTTGCTTCTAGAGGCGCTTGGCTCAGGAACTAATTACTTGGTCGACACAGTCGATCTAGATGAAAAAGCAGGAATTATTCGAATCTGGCATTGCGGTTCTGCATCAACAGAACTTGCGGTCGATCCGAATAATGCAACGCAGTACATCCACTGCAATAGAAAACTAGGTGTGGCCGGTAACTTCCCCTTGAAGACCGGTCCAGTTGTCCTTGTTCGGCTGGATTCCGATATCGATCCAGCAAACAAGAGCAAACTCCGATTGGTAATGACTAGTGGTGAATCACTATCGGCCCCTAATCGGTTCCAAGGCAATACCGCGACGGTGCGGACAAACGCTCCTGCAAGGCAACTAGTGAATGGGTTGATCCAAAACGGATTCCCTCATCACACCGTTGTCTCATGGCGCGATATCCGTCCCGAAGTACGAAGGATGGCGGAACGGCTCGCCATTCCGCTAACCGAGTGGTAATCGAATGATTCACCACCCCTCGAATAAGGAGAAAGAATGAAAGTAAGCAAGAGCGCGAAAGCGTTTCGTTTACTGATTGCTGGTGCATTTGCTGCATCGGTAACAGTTCTGCCTATCTCCGGTGGTTTCGCAGCAGGTGAAACTCTCGGAGCTAAGTGCACCACTGAAGGAGAGTCGACAGGAACCTTCTCTACTTCACTTGTTTGCGCTAAGAACTCTGCTGGACGTCTAGTGTGGACAAAGGTAAAGCTCAGCGCATCTAACTTGAAGCCAGCTAATGCACTTCGTGCACCACGTGGCTCAATCGAGTTCTGGCACTGGCGCGCAGAAGATAAGGCATGGTTCGACAAAATCATCGCTGATTTCGAAGCGCTAAACCCAGGTGTAAAGATCTCCCAGGTCATATCAAACTCAGGTGACTATCAAGCAACGGCAATTCAGAAGGCCCGTACCAATAAGAAAGCAGCGGTTTTCGCTACTTTCCGTGGCGCCCAGTTCAACACTGCAGCTACCACTGATTTCTACACGGACCTCTCAAGTGATCAATTCACCAAGAGAAACGTCATCAAGTCGATGATGGGAGCTGGCCAGTACAACAGCAAGCAACTTGGTATTCCTTATCAATCTCTCTTCAATAACCCGATCTACAACATCGCCATCTTCAAGAAGGAAGGCTGGAAACTTCCAAAGAAGTTCTCCGAGTGGATCTCGTATTGCAAGACTGCAAAGGCTGCTGGCTACACACCAATGGCTTGGATGGGCGGATTCCGTCCACAAGCAGGACAGATCATCAACTCTGCCCTTATGAATACTGCATCGACTGATGCACTTCTAACATCGCGTATCCAAGCTCTTGATACCGGCAAGGACCCAATCACAACTACATGGTTCAAGGAAATGGCAAGCAAGTATGCAGAGCTTCGCGATGCAGGTTGCTTCCCAGATAATCCAAAGGGCGTGACTGAGGCTGCGGGTAACACATTGTTCGCAACCGGCAAGTCTCCAATCCTTCCAACCGGATCCTTCTCAATGGGCGGAATCGTCACATTGAATAAGGAAATGGATGGAAATATGGGTATCACCGGAATGAATTGGACCGATGATGTAAATGCCCGTTACACCGGTATCACAAATAACACCTTCATCCTTGGTGTTAACAAGAATGCAGGATCTACAGAGCAGAGAATTGCTAAGGCATTTATCTCTTACCTCTTGACCGGTCCAGTTGCTACTTACTATGCAAATAGCTCTAAGCAGCATGTAACCGTTCTTGATGTGTCCTATACCGATGCAAACCTCCGCAACACCTCTTCAATCATGTCTGAGCGACTAGTTCTCGCTCCACGCTTCATCTGGCTCAACCAGGGAGTCCGTGACATCACTGAAGATGCGTTGATTGCAATTGTTGGAGGTGAGAGCGTAGATAAAGCTCTTGCTGATGGCGCTGCTGCGATCAAGCAGAGATTGGGCTAATCCCCAATGAGTAGAACCGAAACTGGCGCCCGAAAGGGCGCCAGTCCTCGGCCAAAAAATAAGTTGGCCAGGGCAAACGATCGAGTACTGATTCTGATGACGCTTCCTGCTGTCATCCTTTACTCGCTTTTCTATTTATATCCCACGATTAACAATCTTCGCTATTCACTGACAAAGTGGGATGGTTTTGGCGAGCCAGAATTCGTCGGGCTCAATAACTTTTCACGGATGCTCACCGATGACACAATTTTCAACAAGGTTTTAAGTAACAATATTGAATTTACTTTCTTGGTAGTCATATTCCAGACCGCCTTCTCGCTTCTATTTGCAATCTTCCTGCTAAAGAATTCACGTTCCGCTACTTTTTTAAGGACTCTATATTTCTTCCCAACGATTATCTCTTCAGTGTCAGTCGCGATGGTCTGGCAGTTCCTATATGAACCTAACCTTGGCCCAATTAACGTATTTTTAAAGTCGATTGGCTGGGACTTCTTAGCTTTGAATTGGCTAGGTAGCGAGACTGTCACTTTAAGAGCGATTGCCTTCACGCAAGTTTGGTTCCATGTCGGACAGATGATGGTTGTATACATCGCAGGTCTACAACAGATCCCAGCTGAGTTATATGAAGCAGCTGAAGTTGATGGCGCGACTCGTTGGCAGCAATTCAAAGCAGTCACATGGCCGATGGCACTTCCAACCACAGCCGTCGTTATGGCTTACACAACAATCCAATCTTTCCGAGCCTTTGACTTGGTCTATTCCATGACCCAAGGAGGTCCAAATAACTCATCGAGCATCCTCGTGACGCTCATCTATTTAACGGCATTTAATGAGTTCCGATTTGGCTATGCGGCTACTCAATCGATATTCCTAGTCGTCTTTATTCTCGCTATCACAGCGCTGCAACGTCGGATTCTAAGGACGAGGTACTAAGCCATGTTCTACAAGATAAGTCGAATTTTCGCGCTAACTTTCCTCGCTGTTTTAATCATCATTCCAGTCCTCGTTGTAGTTTTTGGTTCATTTAAGACGGATCTTGAGTTGATGACCAAGCCGTTAGCGTTACCAGAGAACTGGACGCTAAATAATTATCGAACCCTGCTCGACGGTGGTGAAATTGTTACGAATTTCCGCAATAGCTCTATCGTCACCCTCTTCTCGGTTCTCATAACCCTTTTCATATCGAGTCTGGCCTCCTTTGGAATTGCACGAGTTATTAATGTAACTGGTCGAGTGCTATTCGTATTATTTTCATTAGGCCTTGCCATACCTGCTGCAACTAGCATTATTGGAATTTATGAACTCTTCGTTCGTTTCAATCTCACAAATACGCTCCATGGACTAGTGGTTATCAACGTTGCCTCGACGCTACCGATCTCAATCTTCATTCTGACTGCTTTCTTCCGACAGATCCCAAATGAACTCTATGAGTCAGCATCAATAGATGGCGCACGTCCGTTCCGGTTGTATCGCTCGATTGCCCTTCCGCTTTCGAAACCCTCGATGGCTGCTGTAGCAATATTCCTATTTGTGATCACTTGGAATGACCTGCTCTATCCACTCCTTCTCATCACCCAAGCTGATCTAAAGACGCTTCCGCTTGCCTTGCTCGATTATCGCGGCGAATATGCAATCAACTTCAGCATGATCTTCACCGCTGTTATGGTCGCATCAGTTCCAATGGTCGTCATGTACTTGTCTATGCAGAAAACCTTCGTATCAGGTCTTACTGCAGGAGCGGTCAAGGGCTAATGAACTCTCCCGTTGTAAAAGTTCCGCCTCGCCTCCAATCACAGGCGCGGTTGTTGCTTGAATATATTGAACGTGAAGAGCTAAGCCCTGGCGATCGGTTGGATTCGGAGCGAGAACTGGCGAAAAAGCTCGGAATAAGTAGGTCTTCTCTTCGGGAAGCAATCCAAGTACTACAAACTCAAGGTCGCTTGGTGGTTAAGCATGGAATAGGTGTTTTCTTACTTGAGGACCAAGAAGGCGAGCAGCTCCGTAATTCACTTCGAGCTGCGCATCACACTATTGAAGAGTTGTTTCAAATGCGTGAGATTCTCGAAGCGCCTTCGGTGGAGTGGGCGGCCGAACGACGTAGCGAAGAACAACTTCAAGGAATCAAACTTGCTGCGCAAGCTCTGCAAGAGGCAGTAATTCAAGAACCGATTGATTTCGACAAAGTTCGACTATTGGATATGAATTTCCATCTAACTATCGTTAAGAGCGCTCAGAATCAATTCCTAAATCAGACTCTCGGAACGTTGCAAGAGATTATGTATCGCTCCATGGATAACACCTTGAAACTACCGGGGCGAATTGATGCATCTGAACATGAACATGGAGTGATTTTGGAGGCAATCGAGAGACGAGATCCAATTACAGCGAGACTTACGATCATTCAACACATTCATAACGCTCGCGATGCCTGGATCCAATACCTTAAGCAGGTCGAGGCTTAATGTCTAAAGTCCTCGCTGTCGGCGTAGCCACGCTCGACACTATCGTTCTGGTGGAGAGATATCCCAACGCCGATGAACGAGTAATCGCCAAAGAAACAATCCAAGGTTTTGGTGGACCTGCCGCTACGGCTGCGGTAACTATGGCGCGCTTAGGTATTGATGTCTCACTTGCTTGTGTAATAGGCGATGATGAAGCGGGGCGTAAGATCTTTGATAATTTAAAAAGAGAGGGCGTTGATACCTCAAATGTAGTTATCAATCCAAAGATCAGCACCGCAATCGGAACGATAGTTGTCTCAGAATCCACCCAGAGTCGGGCAATCATGGCCCAGCCACATAGTGAAATCGCGCGAAAACCAAGCTCTATCGAAGGTTATTCATGGATTCACGTAGACCATCTTGGCATGTCGGCCCTTAAAGCCTGGGGAGTTTCAAGAGGTGGAATCGCGAAGTTATCGATTGATATTGGTTATAGGTATCCAGGTTTGAAATCATCAGATTACGATTTATATGCGCCCTCTGAAAATATAACTACAGATGTAAGTAGCGCAAAGAGCGATAAGAACTTGGTTGTAATTTCTAAAGGTAGCGCTGGAAGTGTCTATAGCGATGGAGTTGAGAGCGGTGAAGTTCCGGCACTAAAAGGTGAAATTCTCTCCACCCTTGGAGCTGGTGATGTCTTTCATGGCGCTTTAGTTGCAGCCGAAGTCTGGGGTAAGTCAGCTCGGGAGAGCGTTGAGATTGCAAATGTAGTTGCGGGACTTTCATGTCGCGCACTTGATGGACAAAGTGGAATTCCTAGCAAAGCCGAACTCGATGCA